>NZ_FNSK01000002.1:0-300000 GCF_900105075.1 Rhodobacter sp. 24-YEA-8 | reverse complement strand
CCCGACGCGGTTCATCGCGAGAACCGGGTCGCGGCTGGCGGCATTGTTGATCAGCGTCGGGTCGGTGATGGAGCCGGGCAGGCTGGTGACGATCGAAACCGGATCGTCGATCTTCTCGCGGCGGAATTCACCACCCAGCGTCACCGTCGCGCCGCGGCCGAAAAGATGCATCGGCAGGATCCATTCCGACTTGGCGGTGATGTTCTCCAGCTTGATGGTGCGGAAGGCGAAGCTGTCATTGACGCCATCACCATCGGCATCGGCGCAATAGCTGATCCGGCCCTCGCCTGCCCCCGCGACGCCTTCACAAAGCCGCGTATTGGTGGTGTTTTCCAGCTGGATAAAGCTGTTCGATGTGCCGAAATCATAGTCGCCGCGATGGGTGATTGCGAAGGTGCGGCGGTACATCTTATTGGTTTCGGTGCCGATAAGCCCCAGGTAATCCTCGACGATATGGGGCTGGGTGGCCGAGTTCGCCGGCCAGCTGCCAAGCTGCGAGTCGCCGGCGAATTTATTGCCCTGGCGCGAGAAGTTCATCTCGAAATCCAGCTCGTGGTTCTCGGCGACCTTCCAGGTGGCCAGAGCGCCGATGTCTTTGTTCGAAACACCTTCTTTGCCGGCCAGGGGCGTGGCACCGGTCGCGGTCGGAGGGTTGAGATCGGCCGCATCGCCATTGGTCTTGTTATAGCCGCCGAAGATCCGCAGGCTGAGCCTTTCGCCCACCGGGCCCGCCAGCATGAAGGACCCGCGATAGCTGTCGCCTTCCTTGCTGTTATCGGGCGCGGTGTAATGCAGCCCGACCTGACCGGTAAAACTGTCAGGGCGTTTGGTCACGATATTGACCACACCGCCCGAGGCGCCCGAACCGTAGCGCGCCGCCGCCGGGCCGCGAATGACTTCGATCCGCTCGATCAGCTCTGCCGGAACCCAGTTGGAATCGCCCCGGGTGTCGCGCTCGCCATTGCGGCCCATCTTGACCGCATTGCGCGAATTGACCGGCTTGCCGTCGATCAGGATCAGGGTGTTTTCCGGCCCCATGCCGCGCAGGTCGATCTGGCGCTGGTTGCCGCGCTGACCCGAAGCCGAGGCCCCGGTCAGGTTGACGCCCGGCATCTTGCGCACGACTTCCGAGATGTCATTCATCACCGGGGTCTTTGCCAGATCTCCGGCGGTGATGGTCGAAACGCCGAGCGCCTGTTTGATCTGGTCTTCGGCCGAGAGAACGATAGTGCCGAGTTCGACCGCCTCGTCTTCTTCCGTGCCCGACTGGGCAAGGGCCGGGGTCACCGAAAAGCCGGTGGAAAGTACCAGTAACAGCGCCGTGCAGGATGCAAGGCGCGATGAATGGGTCTGCATCACAAGACTCCGTGGAATCGGGGTTTCTGGCTGGCTGAATGCGGGCTTTGGCCCGGTTCATGCCGCGACACCCGGGCGGGGCAAGCCGTTTGCGACAGAACTGTCGCGAACTGTCTCTGGCTGACGGGTTTAGCCGGAATTGTCCTGGAAATTCACTCAGGAATGTGACAACCTCGCCACGTTGTCCGGGCCGGTGGCCGGGTTTACTATGGCCCTGGCTCCGGTCGGGGGAATCTCCAGGACATCATTCCGGAAGCCGAGGCTCCGGGGGCCCAGGGCGAATGCAGAAGACATCCATACCGAAACTGCTGGTGGTCGATGACGCCGCCGATATCCGCGATCCGCTTTGCCACTATCTCGCGAAGAACGGGTTCGAGGCGGTCGGCGCCGCATCGGCGGATGAGGCGCGGGCGGTTTTGCACGATGAAACGATCAGCCTCATCATCCTTGATCTGATGATGCCGGGCGAGGACGGGCTGAGTTTTTACCGAGCACTGATGAACAGCAGTACCGGCGGGCGCATTCCGGTAATCATGCTGACGGCGCTGCACAGTGACGCCAATAAGATCCGGGGCCTCGATCTGGGTGCTGACGACTATGTGACCAAGCCCTTCAATCCGCGCGAGCTTTTGTCCCGTATTCATGCCGTTTTGCGGCGGGGCAGCCTCGCAAAACCCGGTCCGGCGCGGGAAAGGCGACGTTTTGCCGGGATCGTGCATGACCCGCAGGTACAGGCGTTGCTGCTGCCCGATGGGGCCGAGGTCGGGCTGACCTCGGGCGAGAACCGGCTTCTTGAGGCGCTGCTTGATCATCCGGGTGGCGTCCTGAGCCGCGAGGACATCGCAAAGCTGATCAGCCGCAAGGGGGATACGACGACGATGCGTGCCGCCGATAACTGCATTTTCCGGCTGCGGCGCAAGCTTGGGGACAATGCCCGGGCGCCGAAGATCCTGCTGACCGACTGGGGTGGCGGCTACCGGATCGTTGACGATGTCCGGCCGGACGGCTGAGGCATGTGGCTTCGTCTCCCCGACAGTATTCATGGCCGTTTCGCGCTTTTGCTGATTGCCTCGCTGCTGTTTTGCAATCTCGCCGCCGCCTGGCTTCTGGCGCAGGAGGGGTCTGCCTTTGATCAGGCGATCCGGGTGCAGCATGATATGGGCCGTCTGGTCGCGCTGATCGACACGATTGAAGAGACCGACCGCGAGACTGGCGAAGCGATCGTCACCCGGTCGATGACCGGCTACACCCGTTTTTCCATCGAGTCTGAGCCCTTGACCCGCAATGCGGGGGACGAGCTGGGTGATATCGCCGATGAGATCCGCCGTGCACTGCCTAACCATGTGATCCGCGTGACCCGGCCCGTCGCCCGGCAAAGCGCCGACCTGCGCAGCCCGGCGCTTCTGATCATTTCGGTCCAGCTGGCCAAAGGCGTGCGCGATGGGGAATGGCTCAATTCGCTGGTCTATCCGTTGGGCCTCTCGGCTGTCTGGCGGCAGAAGTCGACGTTTTTCATCCCGCTGATTGCCTCGCTTTCGGTGGCCCTGGCGATCGGGCTTTTCTTCCTGCACCAGATGACGCAGCCCCTGAAAAAGCTTGCCGGGGCTTCGCTGGCGGCAGGGCGGGGCGATCATTCGGTGCGCCTGACCGAAACCGGCCCGCGCGAGATCCGCGATGCGGCGGCGTCGTTCAACACGATGCAAAGCCAGATCGCCGCATTCGAAGAGGACCGGCGCCGGATGCTGGCGTCAGTCGGCCATGAC
Source organism: Rhodobacter sp. 24-YEA-8 (assembly GCF_900105075.1). NCBI lineage: Bacteria > Pseudomonadati > Pseudomonadota > Alphaproteobacteria > Rhodobacterales > Rhodobacter > Rhodobacter sp. 24-YEA-8. The sequence continues at coordinate 296,881 of NZ_FNSK01000002.1, read as the reverse complement.
CTGCGCACGCCGATCACCAGCCTGCGGTTGCGCGTCGAAGGGGTTGATGAGGATGCGCTGCGCTTGCCGATGATCCGGATCCTCGAAGATATGACGGTGATGACCGATGATATCCTGCGCTACACCACCGGATCCGGGCCGGAAGAAGAGCGCCGCGAGACCGATCTGCGCGAGGTGCTGGCCGATCTTTGCGCGGGGGCGGGGGTGCATCTCGCAGCGCATGAGCCGGTACTTGCTCCGGTGCAGGTGGTGGCGATCCGCCGCGCGGTCGGCAATCTGATCGACAATGCGCTGCGCTATGCCGGTTCAGCCCGGGTAAGCCTCGACCGGATCCGGGGCGCAGCGGTGATCACGGTCAGCGACCGTGGCCCGGGGATCCCGGAGAACCGGCTTGCCGATGTGCTGCAGCCCTTTGTCCGCGGCGAGGAAAGCCGTTCACGCGAGACCGGCGGCATTGGACTTGGCCTCGCGATCACCCGCAAGATCGTCGCGGCGCATGGTGGCACGATGGTTCTGAGGAACCGGGCAGGCGGCGGCCTGGAGGTGGAATTGCAGCTGCCCTCAGGCCCGGTCCAGCCCGGTCTGGCGGGCTGAGCCCTTCGCGGAACGGTAATCAGCTTTTACCCCCAAAAAGGCGGGCCCAGAATCCCGGTGGTTTCCCGGCTTCGGCATCCGCCGCCGTTGCGGCAGGCTGGCTGCGCGCGGCGCGGCCCTGGCCTGCTTTCACCTCAAGCGCGGCCCGGCCAGCATCGCTCAGCCGGTAGCGCCGCGCGGTGACGATATGCAAGAGGCCAAGATCGGTCAGCCGCTCGGCCAGGGCGATCACCTCTTCGCCACGCGGATCGTCTTTCAGCGACAGGATCCCGTCCGGCGCGGTTTGCGCCTCGGAAAGCAATGCCCTCTGGGGCGCAGTGATACCCTGTTTCGTCATAGCCCAATGGTCATGGCGCACCGCCTGTTCCCTGACATCTGCCCCCCGCGATCTGCCTTGCGGTCAAGTTTACCCCAATGCAGTCCGAACAGCAGTGCAAATCTCGATGAGCGGTGTGCGGGGAGATCGGCCAATGTCGAACACCACGCCCCGTGTCAGCGGCAGGCTGTTCGGGCGACCGATCATATCGGCCTGGCGCCGCTTATAGTCCTTCCAGGCGTCCGGGCCCTGCGCGATCCCGGAAGCAAGGCCGCTGGGATGCTGTCATGCACGCCCGACGGTGCCCATCGCGCCAAAGGCAATCACCCGCAGCACCATGTCGAGCCGGGCCGGAGGCTGGAAAGAGGCGCAGGATGGTCATGGGCAGATCCGCTGCATATACCGCAAAAAGGGGCGCCAGCAGCTTAGCCAAAGCGCGTGTCCGGAACATGTGCCGGATTGAACTGGGGTGATGCCCTTGTGGAATGATCCGCTGCGGATGCGCCCCTTTCAGGGCTCCTTATCCCCCTGACCGCCCGCAAGGCGTGAAATGCCGTCAAAGATCTGTTGCCAGGCGGCGTCATCCAGCCCGATCAGCCCAAAGCTCTTTAGGAAAAACACCCCCTCGCTGGCGAGAAAGGCAATGGCGGCGTCGCGGTCTTCGGGGCGGCTGACATCAAGCCCGCCCAGCCGCCTGTCATACCAGGCCCGGGTTTCAGCCACCTGATCCGGGCTTTGGAAAATCGCGGTCATCATCATGGCCGAGCGGGCGAAATCGGCATCGGCGGTGGCAACATTGGCGCGAACATGGCTTTGAACCACAGCCTGTGGCGTCGGATCAGGGCCGAGGCCGCCCAGCACATCGGTCTCGAAACTGTCCGACCAGCGGTCGACCATGGCGCGGATCAGGTTCTCCTTGGTGCCAAAGGCATATTGTACGCCGCCGCGCGTCACCCCGGCGGCTTTGGCCAGAGCGCCAAAGCTCAGCCCAGCCGCGCCTTCAGCCGCGACAATTGCTTCGGCCGCATCAAGCAGTTTCTCGCGGTCTATGCTGCGCGGGCGTCCCGACATCTTGGCTCTTTCGTTTCAATGCAGTTGTATTTATATTGCGGCCGGGGCGCATGACGCCCTCACCGAGTAACGGATCCTTCCGATGTCTGCCGCCAATCGCTGGCTTGTTCTTGCCATTATCTCAAGTGCTCTGTTCCTGATCGTCATTGATATGACGGTTCTCTATACCGCATTGCCGCGCCTGACCCATGACCTCGGTGCTACGGCAACCGAGAAACTCTGGATCGTCAATGCCTATCCGCTGGTTGTTGCCGGGCTTTTGCCGGGGCTGGGGACGCTCGGCGACCGGCTGGGTCATAAGCAGATGTTCCTTGCGGGGCTCTGCGTGTTCGGCCTCGCCTCGGTGGTCGCCGCTTTCTCGCCTGCGCCCTCGATGCTGATCTTCGCAAGGGTGCTGCTGGCGATCGGGGCCGCGATGATGATGCCGGCCACGCTGTCTCTGATCCGGCTTACTTTCACCGATGAGAAAGAGCGCGCGTTCGCCATCGGCATCTGGGCGGCGGTCGCCTCGGGGGGGGCAGCACTTGGCCCGGTGGTGGGCGGCGTGCTGCTCGAATGGTTCTGGTGGGGCTCGGTCTTTCTGATCAATGTGCCGGTGGTGGTCCTGGCGCTGATTGCTGGCTCTATTCTGCTGAAGCGGCGCCCGGGTAATCCGGACAGCCCCTGGGATCTGGCCGGTTCGGTTCAGGTGATGGTCGGGCTGGTTGGTCTCGTCTTTGCCATCAAGGAACTTGCCAAACGCGAGCCGGATCTTCTGGCGCTGGCGCTTTCAGCGGGGATCGGGGCGCTGGCCATGTGGATCTTCCTGCGTCGCCAGCTGCGCGCGACCCGACCGCTGATCGATTTCAGCCTGTTCCGCAATGCCCGGTTTTCGGCCGGTGTGGTGACGGCGCTGACCGCTTCGGCGGCGCTGATCGGGTTCGAACTGGTGTTCAGCCAGCGTCTGCAGCTGGTCGACGGGCTCTCGCCGCTGGAGGCCGGGCTGCTGATCCTGCCGATCCCGCTGGCCTCGTTCCTGTCAGGGCCGCTGACCGGGCTGGCGCTGCCGCGTCTGGGCGCGTCAAAGGTGCTCTGGGGGTCGCTTCTCTTGTCGGGCTTCGCGTTGGCGGCCTATCTGGCGCTGCATCAGGGGCCGGCCTGGGCCTGGCTTGCGGCCCTGACGTTGATGGGCTTCGGCATCGGCGCGGCGATGACCGGCGCGTCGGTCGCAATTATGCTTTCGGCACCGGAAGAGCGGGCGGGCATGGCGGCCTCGGTCGAGGAAGTGTCTTATGAACTGGGCGGCGCCCTTGGTGTGGCGCTGCTGGGCAGCCTGATGTCGGCACTTTACACCCGCGGCCTCGTTCTGCCCGAAGGCATCTCCATCGCAAACGAGGCGCGCGACAGTCTCGACGAGGCGCTGATCCTCGCGGCCAGCCTGCCGGAGCGTGAGGCCGATCAGGTGGTCACCCTGGCCCGCGCGGCCTTTGAACAGGCCTTCACCGGGGTCACCCTGGCGGCCATTCTTGCCCTGATCCTTGCGGGGCTGGTGATCCGCCACAAGACCCGCGACCATGCTGCAGCAGAAAAGGGCGAAGAGATCCGCCCGCATGCCTGACCGAAAGACCCGGCGCGGCGCCTGCCGCCGCGTCGGCCCTCCGCCGAAGTTGCGTCGGATCGTCATCACCGGGGAGGGGCTGCGGTTATCAGCTGCCGTGTTCTCTGGTGGCCTGCCCCATGTGGTGGAAGCCCCATCTGCCGACATGTACTGGTTCGGCGGCAATGACACCCTTACGGGCAGAATCCCTGCCGACAGGCTCAATGGCGCCACGGGATACGACATGCTCTGTAGTGGCACTGGCTTGTGCCTGTGATCAGATCTCAGGCACTGCCCCGAGATGCCGCGCAGTGCCTGAAACGGGCCTGGCTCAGCCGGCGGCGCGGAATTCCAGCCGGCCGGCGATCCAGATCGCGATGATCGAACAGACCGCCCCGGACAGCAGGTAAAGACCGGCGGCGGGCAATCCAAGCCAGGAGGCAAGGAAGAGCGCCGTGATGGGCGCGAAACCGGCGCCAAACATCCATGCCAGATCCGAGACGATGGCCGAGCCTGTATAGCGGTTCTTCGCCCCGAACAGCGCGCCGACAGCGCCCGAGCTTTGCCCGAAGCTCAGCCCCAGAATGGTCCAGCCCAGCAGCAGATAGACCACCTCACCGGTACGCCCGCCCGACAAAAGCACCGGCGCCGCGATGGCGAAAAGCCCGATCAGAATGGCGGTGGCCTGCAAAAGCCGGCGGCGCCCGAATGTATCGGCAAGCCAGCCCGAAAGGATCACCGCAAGGATCCCGTTCGCGGCCGCCCCGGCATCAAGCAGCAGATATTCTCCAATGGTTTCATCGGTGTAAAGGTTGATCCAGGACAGCGGGAACACCGTCACCATATGGAACATCGCGAATGTCGCCAGCGGCACGAAAATGCCGAGGATCACGGTGCTGCCATCTTCGCGCAGCGTCTGCCCGACCGGCGTCGGTTGCAATTCGCGCGAGGTATAGAGCTCCTGGAATTCATGCGAGGCGACGATGCGCAGCCGCGCGAACAGCGCCACCACATTGACCGCGAAAGCCACGAAGAACGGATAGCGCCAGCCAAATTCCATGAAATCCTGCAGGCTGAGGCTGTGGAGCAGATAGGCGAACAGCAATGTCGCCACGATCAGCCCGATCGGCGCCCCCAGCTGCGGCACCATCGCGTAAAGTCCGCGCTGATGTTCCGGCGCGTTCATCGCCAGCAGCGATGGCATTCCGTCCCAGGCGCCGGCCAGCGCCAGGCCCTGACAGATCCGCAGCACGGCCAGAATGACCACCGCCCAGATCCCGACCGTCTCATAAGAGGGCAGAAGCCCCATCGCCACCGTGGCAGTTCCCATCATGAAAAGCGCGATGGTCAGCTTTGCCACCCGCCCGATCTGCCGGTCGAGCCACATGAACAAAAGCGAGCCGATGGGCCGCGCGACAAAGGCCAGCGCCAGCAGACCAAAGGACATCAGCGTGCCCGAAAGCGGATCGGTGAAAGAAAACACCAGTTTCGGGAAAACGATCACTGCGGCGATGGCAAAGACGAAGAAATCAAAAAACTCTGAAGCGCGGCCGATGATGACGCCGACAGCGATGTCAGAGGGCGACACCGAATGGATCGCCTCGTTGCTTTTATCGCTGCGGCCAGTGGCGGAAGGGTTCGACATCTGAATGGGGTCCCGGCTGGTTCAGGAATTGGGCAGGATCGGAAGCGCCGGATCTGCCCCGGCCCCCTTTTGCAGGGGTCGCGGTGGGGCGCCTGTACTCACTTGCCCCTGAATACGGTATATCCGGCATATGGCAAAACGCCGCATGTTCTGCGCCGCCGCATGACGTTAGGCGATAGAGGCGAGGGGGCCTGGCAGTCAGGCCCGCCCAGCGTGACCACTTCGGCAGATGAAGGCAGTCATATGAAATCATTTATAAAATCCCCGGCGATTCTTCTGATGGTCGCGGTTCTGGCGCTGGCGGGATGCAAGGCAGAAGTGCTGGCCCCGGCAGGTGACGTCGCCGCACGGCAGCGCGATCTGCTGGTGCAGACAACGCTTCTGATGCTTATCATCATCGTGCCGGTGATGTTGCTCACGCTGTTTTTCGCATGGAAATATCGCAGCAAAAACAAAGAGGCAGACTATCAGCCCGACTGGGATCATTCGACCAAACTCGAACTGGTGATCTGGGCTGTGCCGCTTTTGCTTATCATCTGTCTGGGCGCGCTGACCTGGGTGGGGACCCACCTTCTGGACCCGTATCGGCCGCTTGATCGCGTAGATGTGAACACCCCCGTCACCGAGGAACACGAGACCCTGAAGGTCGAAGTGGTCGCGCTCGACTGGAAATGGCTGTTCATCTATCCCGACCAGGGGATCGCCACGGTGAACCGCCTTGTGGTGCCCGAAGATACGCCGGTCGAGTTCAGCCTGACCTCTTCCACGGTGATGAATGCCTTCTACATCCCCGCCATGGCCGGGATGATCTATGCGATGCCGGGGATGGAGACCAAGCTCCATGGCGTGCTGAACGAGCAAGGCGAATACAAAGGGATCGCCTCGCATTACTCCGGCGCCGGGTTCTCGGGGATGCATTTCGTGACCACGGTGACGGATCAGGCCGGGTTTGACGGGTTTGTAGCAGAAACGAAGGCAGCGGGCGGAATGCTTGACCGCGACACCTATCTTCAGCTTGCGGCCCCAAGCCAGAACGAGCCGCCGCGTGGCTATGCCGGGGTCGATCCGGTGCTGTTCGCGCGTGTGGTCAATATCTGTGTCGAAGAGGGCAAGATCTGCGTCGCCGAGATGATGCAAATCGACGCGGCAGGCGGTGCGGGGCGTGCCGGCATCCTGAATCTGATGCCGCGATATGCCAGCGCCGATGGCCGCAGCCTCGTGATCCCGGTGCTCGGCGGCAATGCGAACATGATCCAGGGTTTCTGTGGCCCGGATGAAGAAGCCAGGATGCTGAGCCAGCGCGTCGTTATCGCGCCGCGCGAAGTCACCGCACCCGGCCCGATGCGCGGTGCCGGTCTGACCCCGCCGTCAGGCCTTTTCGGCCGGGCCAACACCCAGTTCAGCCAGATCGCGCCGGAATCGGCTGCGGGCGAAGATTTCTGAAAGGACGCTGAGAAATGGCAGATGCGCCGGGCGCTCAGCCCACAACCTTTCTTTTGGGTCGCCTGAACTGGGAGGCCATTCCGAAAGACCCGATCATCTGGGTCACCTTTGCCGGTGTCGTTCTGGGTGGCCTGGTCATGCTGGCCGCGCTGACAAAGTTCAGGCTCTGGGGCTATCTCTGGAAAGAGTGGTTCACGAGCGTCGATCACAAAAAGATCGGCATCATGTATATCATTCTCGCGCTGATCATGTTCGTGCGCGGCTTTGCCGATGCACTGATGATGCGGCTGCAACAGGTCTGGGCCTTTGGCGGTTCCGAGGGCTATCTGAACTCGCACCATTATGATCAGGTCTTCACCGCCCATGGCGTGATCATGATCTTCTTCGTAGCGATGCCCTTCATCACCGGGCTGATGAACTACCTTGTGCCGCTGCAGATCGGGGCGAGGGACGTATCCTTCCCCTTCCTGAACAATTTCTCGTTCTGGATGACGGTGGGCGGCGCGGTGATCACTATGGCATCCCTGTTCATCGGGGAATTTGCACAGACCGGCTGGCTTGCCTTCCCGCCACTGTCGGGGTTGCAATCAAGCCCCTATGTCGGCGTTGATTATTACATCTGGGGTCTGCAGGTCGCGGGCGTGGGGACCACGCTGTCGGGTATCAACCTTCTGATCACGATCCTGAAAATGCGCGCGCCCGGCATGACGCTGATGCGGATGCCGATTTTCACCTGGACCTCGCTTTGCGCCAATATCCTGATCGTGGCCTCTTTCCCGATCCTGACCATGACGCTGATCCTTTTGACGCTGGACCGCTATCTCGGCACTGCCTTCTTCACCAATGAAGCGGGCGGCAATGCGATGATGTATGTCAACCTGATCTGGATCTGGGGCCATCCCGAGGTCTATATCCTGATCCTGCCGCTGTTCGGTGTGTTCTCGGAAGTCACCTCGACCTTCTCCGGAAAGCGGCTCTTCGGCTACAGCTCGATGGTCTATGCCACGATCTGTATCACGATCCTGTCCTACCTTGTCTGGCTGCACCACTTCTTCACGATGGGGTCCGGGGCGAGCGTCAACTCCTTCTTCGGGATCACCACGATGATCATCTCGATCCCGACCGGGGCCAAGCTCTTCAACTGGCTCTTCACCATGTATAAGGGCCGCATCCGGTATGAGCTTCCGATGATGTGGACCATCGCCTTCATGCTGACCTTCACGGTGGGGGGCATGACCGGCGTGCTGCTTGCCGTGCCGCCGGCGGATTTCGTGCTGCACAACTCGCTTTTCCTGGTGGCGCATTTCCACAATGTGATCATCGGCGGCGTGCTGTTCGGCCTGTTTGCCGCGATCAACTTCTGGTGGCCCAAGGCCTTTGGCTACAAGCTGAACGTCTTCTGGGGCAAGGTCTCGTTCTGGTTCTGGGTTGTGGGCTTCTGGATGGCCTTCATGCCGCTTTATGTGCTGGGGCTGATGGGTGTCACCCGCCGTCTGCGCGTGTTCGATGATCCAGGCTATCAGATCTGGTTCGGCGTTGCGGCCTTTGGCGCGGTGCTGATTGCCATCGGGATCGCGGCGATGTTCGTGCAGATGGGCGTCTCGATCTGGAAGCGCAACGACCCTGCGATGCGCGACGAGACCGGCGATCCCTGGGACGGGCGGACGCTGGAATGGGCGACCTCTTCGCCGCCCCCGGATTACAACTTCGCCTATACGCCGATAAGCCATGGTCTCGACACCTGGTGGGATATGAAACGCGAAGGCGCGGCGCGCCCGACCGGCAAGTATCACGCAATTCACATGCCGAAAAATACCGGCATGGGGGTGATCCTGTCTGCGATTGCGACCGTCTTCGGCATGGCGATGATCTGGTATATCTGGTGGCTCGCGGTGCTGTCTTTCGCAGGCCTGATCGCGGTCGCGATCTGGCATACCTTCAACTACAACCGCGACTTCTATATCCCGGTCTCTGAGATCGAGGCGAAAGAGGCCGCGCGCACCAAACAGCTGCAAGCAGCGGCGGGGGTCTGAGCGATGAGCGTCTTTTCACCCGCCAACCCCGCCGCGATTTATGCGCAGAACAACCCTGAGGCGGTCGCGAAATACTGGGACCAGTCCGAGCATCACCCGGAAGAGGGGGCATCGACCCCGCTCGGATTCTGGGTCTATCTGATGTCCGACTGTCTGATGTTCGCGGTGCTTTTCGCGGTTTATGGGGTGCTTGGCACCTCTTATGCCGCAGGCCCGGGGCCGAAGGCGCTGTTTGATCTGAACCTTGTCGCGATCAACACGGCGATGCTACTCTTTTCGTCGATCACCTTCGGCTTTGCGATGCTTGCGATGTATGCCGGGCAGAAGGGGCGGATGCTGGGCTGGCTTTTTGTCACGCTGCTTTTCGGCCTCGCCTTCCTCGGGATCGAGATTTACGAGTTTTACCACCTGCTCCATGAGGGCGCCGGTCCCGGCCGCTCTGCTTTCCTGTCGTCGTTCTTTGCACTGGTTGGTACCCATGGGCTGCACGTCACCTTCGGATCAATCTGGCTGGTGACCATGATGGTGCAGCTGTCGGTCAAAGGCATCACCGGGCCGAACATCCGTCGGATGAGCTGCCTGTCGATGTTCTGGCACTTCCTTGACGTCATCTGGATCGGCGTTTTCACCTTTGTCTATCTGCTGGGGATGATCTGATGGGCGCGCATCACGACACGCATGGTCAGGGCGGTGGCCAGGATCACGGGCATGGCAGCCATGCCAGCTATATCAAGGGCTTTATCCTGTCGGTCATCCTGACTGCGATCCCTTTTGCGGTGGTCATGACCGGTGGCTTTGAGAGCCGGCTTGCGACCATCGCGCTGATCGTGGGCTTCGCGGTGGTCCAGATCATCGTCCATATGATCTATTTCCTGCATATGACCACAAAGCACGAGGAAGGATGGACCATGATGTCCACCATCTTCACGCTGATTGTGGTGGTGATCATGCTCGCGGGCTCGATCTGGGTCATGTATCATATGAACACCAATATGATGCCGCAGATGAACCACGAGGCCTTGCAGGGTTTCGGGTCGTGACGGTCCGGCGCAGCGGCGCGGCGGGTATCGTTGCGCTGGTGCTGGCTGCGCTGGTCTTTGCCGGGCTGATCGGGCTGGGCGTCTGGCAGGTCCAGCGCCTGGCCTGGAAGACCGACCTGATTGCCCGGACCGAAGCACGGCTGATGGCAAAGCCGGTGGCGCCGCCCAGGGCCGCGGATTTCGCGGCGATCGGGGCGCCGGAATATATGCGCCTCGCGCTGACGGGCCAGTATCTCGAAGTGCCCTCGACCCTCGTACAGGCGCTCACGGTACAGGGGCGCGGCTTTTGGGTCATGAGCCCTTTCATCAGCTATGACGGCCAGTTCATCCTGATCAATCGCGGCTTTATTCCCGAAGCCGCCCGCGACATGCTGCCCGCCCCACCCCGGGGCGAACAGCGCCTCACCGGGCTTTTGCGGCTGAGCCAGCCTGATGGCGCTTTCCTGCGGTCAAACGACCCGGCGGCGGGGCGTTGGTTCTCGCGCGATGTCGGGGCCATTGCGGCCTCTTTGGGGCTGCCGCAGGTGGCGCCCTGGTTCCTCGATCTGGGGCAGCCGGGCGAGGCGGTGGCGCCGGGCACGCTGCCGGTGCCGGGGCTGACGGTGGTACAGTTCCGAAACAGCCATCTCGGCTATGCAGCGACCTGGTTCGCGCTGGCGGGGATATGGGCGTTTGGCCTGTTCATGCTGTGGCGACCAGAGCGCAAAGCGGCGCTATAGCGCACAATTATACTTCGTGTGCAGCAGGATCTGCGAGGCCGCTGGCTGCACCGTGACGCCGCGCGCCGCATCGCGGATCCAGAGCGCGGCCTGGGAAAGCTCGGCGGTGAAATCATGCGAGATCACGAAATCCATCACGCCGCTGCCGAGCAGGTCGCGGGAATGCGGCGTCAGCTCATGACCGACAAAAACCGGATCACGGTCGCGGCCAAGCGCCTCCAGCGCCCAGGCGATGCCGCGATTGGCGCCGGCGACATTATAGATCGCCAATGGCACACCATGATCGTGGAAATGGCTGATCAGCTGCTGATGCGTGGTCTCGGGGTCATCATTGGCGATCACCTGTTCCTGCACGCGCAGATGCGGGAATTCGCTGCGCAACACGCGACGAAACCCCATCACGCGTTCTTTCTGACAGCGAAACGGCACGCTTGAGACGATGAGGATACTGGCGCGGCTTTGCGAGAGGCGGCTTCCGATCAGAAAAGCCGCCACGCTGCCGGCGGCATATTGGTCATTGCCCACATAGGCGGCGCGGCGCGAACTGGGCAGATCGCTGGTCAGGCAGACCACCGGCACGCCCTGGCCGCCCAGTTTGCGCAGCGCCGCATTAATCGCGGGATGTTCGCGGGCGACTACTATCACCCCATTGCTGTCGCAGCCGCCCTGTTCGATCTGGCGGGCGAAAAGCGCCGGATCGGCCTCGCGGGTGGTCAGATAAAAGCCGCTGATCCGCACACCGGGAAGCGAGCGGTTCACCGCATCGGCGGCCGCATCCATCGCGGCGTTGAAGCTTGTGCCGGATTCGCAAAACAGCCTCAGATCCAGCGCCTCTTCGCGTCCCTGGTTTTCCTGGCTGAGCTTGTCCAGTGCCGCCACAACCCGGTTGCGGGTCTTTTCCCGCACCCCAGGCCGGTTGTTCAGCACGCGGTCTACCGTTGCGGGACCAAGCCCGGAAAGCCGCGCAACCTCTTTTACCGTCGGGCCTTTCCAGCCCTGCATGCGGGAATTTTCCGCCATCTCTTTCCCCTCCGCAGCCCGGATACACCCGAAAACGGCTGCCGCGACAAATGATGTGATTTACATCAGAAACAGCCGTTCAATCATCTTTCGCAACTTTGCCATGATTGCAATATTCATTGCACCCTTGGAGGAGGAGAAAAGATGATGACGTTCAAAGGCTGGATTCTGGCCGCGACCGCGCTTGCGACCACCGCCCTCACAGCGACCCTTCCAGACGCCGCCATGGCGCAAGATGGCGAAAAACTGCGCTTCGTCGTGGTCTCGCATATCGGGTCCAACGATCCGAATATGAACTGGCTGACCATGGCGATGGAGGAATTCGGCAAGAAATACCCCGATGTCGAAGCCGAATATATCTCGACCAACAATTACTCGATCCAGGAACATGTTCGTCTGCTGGAACAGGCGATTGCCACCCGCCCTGACGGGATCGCGGTGCCGGTGGTCAGCCCGGATGCGTTCGAAGGCCCGCTGCGGCGCGCCATCGACTCCGGCATTCCGGTCGTCGCCTTCAACATCGCCGATGGCCGCCCCGAGGCTGAGCGCATTCCCTACGTCACCTATGTCGGCGGCGACGAGCTGCTGACCGGCAGGAAGTTGGGCGAATATGCTCTCTCCCAGGTCGAGGCGGGTGTGGTGCCGGCCCCGACCCGGGTGGTCTGCGCCAGCCATGACAGCGCCCATGAAGGGCTGAAAAAGCGTTGCGCGGGGATGCGTGAAGTGATGGAGGCTGCGGGCGCGAAATTCGACGAGCTGTTCATCGGCGCCGAACCCGCGACCGCGCGCAACACGCTGCAATCCTATCTCTCGGCCAATACCGACACCAATTACATCTTCACCGTGGCCGGCTGGTCGGCACCCTGGGCCTGGGGTGTCGCCAATGAGATGGGGCTTTCGCCCGATGTCGATATGGAGGGCGTGACCGTTCTGACCGTCGATGAAGGCCCGGTCTCGATTGAAGGCGTCCGTCAGGGCCATGTCCTTGCCACCAACAGTCAGGGCTTCTGGCTGCAGGGTTATGCGCCGCTGGAATGGCTCTACTGGAATGTAAAACATGGCTATGCGCCGCAGCAGGACATTCTGACCGGCCCGATCATCATCACCAAAGAAAACGCTGACAAATGGTCTGATCTGGTCCGCAGCGTCTTTGGCGAAGAGGCCTATAATCAGCAAAACACCTGGTAAGCCTGCGTATTCTGCCGGCCGGGGGACACCTCCCGGCCAATCCTGCCAACGCGTCGCATATGCCCGCTTGCCAGAGGAAGATCCTCATGCGAACCCCCCTGCAAGCTCTCGTCCGAAGCCAGAGTTTCGGCGCCGTGATCGGCGTCGTACTGATGCTTGCCGTCTTCAGCCTCATTGACTTCTCCGGCTGGTGGCGCAGCCAGACGCTGGCAAATGTGGCGCATTTCTCGGCCATTCTGGGTCTTGTTGCGATGGGCCAGGCACTGGTGATCATTACTAAGGAAATCGACCTCTCTGTCGGGTCGGTCTATGGGCTTACGGGCGTCGCCTTCATCACCTTTGAGCCGCAATATGGGGTCGGAGGCGCCATTCTGCTGGCGCTGCTGATCGCGGCGCTGGTGGGGGCGGTCCAGGGCGTTCTGGTGGTGAAGGGGAAGCTCCCTTCGATGATCGTGACCCTGGGCGGCCTCTTTGCCGCGCGCGGCCTGATCTATGTCTGGACCGGCGGCTCGGTGAACAATTTCTCGGAAGCGGCGCGCAACAACCCGCTGACCCGGCTGTTCGGCGGCGAGCTCTTTGGGCTTGAGGCGGCGATTTTCTGGATGATCGGGCTTTGCATTATGCTGAATGTGATGCTCTGGGGCACGCGGTTCGGCAACCGCCTGCTGGCGACCGGCGGCGCGCAGGATTCTGCGGAATCGCGCGGCGTCAGATCGGATCACGTCAAGATCGCCACCTTCACCCTTTGCGCGCTGCTTGCCGGCTTCGCAGGGATCGTGACGCTCGCAGACAAGCCGCAGACCCATGTGACCCTGGGCGATCTGATGGAGCTGGAGGCGATTGCGGCAGCCGTGATCGGCGGCTGCCTGTTGACGGGGGGCCGTGGCTCGCTGCTGGGCGCGGTGCTTGGCGCCTTCATCATCACGAGCTTTCGCTATGAGCTGATCGCACTTGGCGCGCCGTCTTCCTGGTTCATCACCTTTGTCGGTGTGGTCCTGATCGTCGCCGTCATCTTCAACCAGTCCCTTGCCCGCCGGGCAGGGCATTCTGTCTGACCCGAAAGGATCCTCCCATGTCCGGCACCCCCCTGATCCAGGTCAAAAATCTGCAGCTTTACTTCGGGGCCTTTCACGCGCTGAAAAATGTCTCGGTCGACTTCAATGCGGGCGAGCTGATCGGCCTTGTCGGTGACAATGGTGCCGGCAAGACCACCCTGATCCGCGTGCTTTGCGGCATCCATAAACCCACCTCGGGCGAGGTCTGGTTCAATGGAACCCGGGTCGAAAAATTCCATCCCAAACTCGCCATCGATCAGGGGATCGAGACCATTCAGCAATCGGTGGGCCTGTGCGACAATCTCTCCATCGCGCGCAATTTCTACCTTGGCCGCGAACCGGTGCGCCGGATCTTTGGCATCCCGATTCTCGATTTCAAAAAGATGCGCGAGATGTCGACAAAGGTGATCCGTGAATTCGGATTGCGCGACAATGTCTCGGCCGATGACGAGGTCGAGCGGCTTTCCGGCGGTGAACGCCAGTCGGTGAAAATCGGCCGCGCGGTTGCGTTCAGGAACCGCGTTGTCATCATGGATGAGCCCACGAACCACCTTTCCGTGCGCGAGCGTGAACATGTCAATGAACTCGCCCTGGCGCTGAAGGAACAGGGGTTGCTGGTGATCTATATCACCCATGACATCTTCCAGGTCCATAAGCTCGCCGACCGGATCATCATTATGGAAAACGGCGAAAAGATCGAAGACGCCGCCACCAGTGCCATGACCGCCGACGAACTGGAGGAGGTCATCCGCCAGGGTGGCCGCAAGGTCGAAAAGCGGGAGACCGTCTGATGGCGGCGCAAGGGTTCAAACGCCTGGTACGGCGCCATTCCGAGATCGGCATCTTTCTGATCGCGGGCCTTCTGGTGGTGTTCTTCGCCACCAGTTCCGATGGTCGCTGGGCCAATCTCTATAATTTCGCGACTATTTTGCAGGTCACGGCGACGCTCGGTCTGATGACCCTGGGCGTGGCGCTGGTGATCGGCACCGGCGAGATCGACATCTCGGTCGGATCGACCTTCGGAATGGGCGCGCTGGTCTACCTCTGGCTGGCGCTCAGGATCGACCCGGCGATTGCGATGCTGGCGGCGGTGACGGTGGGCGGGCTGATCGGGGCTTTCAATGGCTGGCTGATCACGAAAACCGGCACACCTTCGCTGATCATCACGCTCGGATCGCTGATGATATTTCGCGGCATCGCGATTGCACTGACCGACGGATTTTCCTTCTCGATCCCCTATGCGGCGCGCGGGGGCTTTACCTACTGGCTCTTTGGCGGCGGCGATATTCTCGGCTTCAACACCGGACTGATCTGGCTGGGGGTAAGCCTCGTCGTTCTGATGATCCTTCTGCGCGCCACGCCTTTCGGCAATCGTCTGCTGGCGGTCGGCGGCTCGGCCGCAAGCGCCCATTCGCGCGGCGTCCGCGTCGACCGTATCAAATTCTCGGCCTTCGTGATCTGCGGCCTGCTTGCGGGCCTCGCCGGAGGGCTCGAAGCCGGCAAGCTGGGCTTTGCCGATGGCTCGATGGGGCGGCTGATGGAGTTGCAGGCGATTGCCTCATGCGTTCTGGGCGGCTGTCTGCTGGCGGGCGGGCGGGTGTCGCTGCCGGGCGCGCTTACGGGGGCTTTCGTGCTCTCGTCGATCCAGTCCTATCTGGTGGTGATGGGGGTCAGGCCGCAATGGTTCATCCTCACGCTGGGGGTGATCGTGGTCGTGGCGGCGCTTGGCGATCGGGTGCTGCGGCAATGGGCTGTGAAACGGTAGGAATGACATAAATGACTGTCAGAATTGGAATTATCGGCGCCGGGATTATGGGGGCCGATCACGCGAAGATCTTCGCCGAAGACCTGCCGGGGGCAGAACTGCGCCTTGTGGTCGATGCTTCGGCAGATCGTGCAGAGACGCTCGCCCGCGCTTATGGCGCCGGGGCCGGCACCGATGCGGACGCGCTGATTGCGCGTGCCGATATCGACGCCGTGCTGATCGCCAGCCCCGATTTCACCCATGCGCCGCTGACCAAAGCCTGCCTTGCGGCGGGAAAGCCGGTGCTTTGCGAAAAGCCGCTCTCGCCGCTTTCATCGGAATGCCTTGAGGTCATGGCGGCGGAAGAGGCCAGCGGCCGTCAGTCAGTGCAGCTTGGCTTCATGCGCCGCTATGACCAGTCCTACCAGGAGATGCGCGGCGCACTGCGCGACGGGCTGATCGGGCGCGCGGTGATGATGCACAACTTCCACCGCAATGTCGAAAACCCCGCCGCCGATTTCACCGCCGATATGGCGATCACCAATTCCGCGCCGCATGAATTCGACGCGACCCGTTTCGTATTGGGAACGGATTATGTCGCCGTGACGGCCTTCTCGCCGCAACTCGCCAGTGGCAGGGTCGGGCCCGTGGTGATGGTGCTGGAAACGGACCAGGGCCAGGTCGTCACCATCGAGGTGAATAACAACGCCGCCTATGGCTATGACGTGCGCGGCGAGCTGGTCGGGGAAACCGGTGCGGTTTCGCTTTCCGCCCCGCTGCATTCGCGCATCGACCGCGGCCTGCAACAGGTCACCACCTATGCCGCCGACTGGCGCCCGCGCTTTGCCGAGGCCTATCGCCGCCAGAACCGCGCTTTCATCGACTTTGTCCGCAGCGGGGTCTTTCCGGCGGATGGGGCCAATGCCTGGGATGGTTACGCCGCATCGGTGATTGCCGAGGCCGGGGTGACCTCGCTGAAAGAGGGGCGGCGGGTTGTCGTTGAAATGATCGCGCAGCCGGATTTCTACCGCAAAAGGACAGACTGACCATGAAGCTTGGTTTTGTAACAGACAGTCTCGGCGGAGACAGCTTTGAAGGCGTGCTGGAGACGGCTGCCCGTCTTGGCGTCGCGGGGCTTGAGGTCAATACCGGCGGCTGGTCGACCGCGCCGCATTTCGACCTTGCGCTGATGACGCGCGATGCCGGCGCGCGCAAAGCCTTCATGAAGGCCTTTGCAGATCGCGGACTGGAGCTGATCTGCCTGAATGCAAACGGCAATCCGCTGCATCCGACCGAACCGCATCAGGCGGAATGCCTGCGCGATACCATCCGCATCGCGGGCGATATGGGGATCACGAAGATCGTGACCATGTCGGGTCTGCCGGCCGGGCGCGAGGGGGATCTGATGCCGAACTGGGTCGTGGCAAGCTGGCCGCCCGAGACGCAAAAGATCCTCGAATGGCAATGGCATGAAAAGCTGATCCCGTTCTGGAGCGAGATGTCTGATCTGGCGACGGCCTCGGGCGTGTCGCAGATCGCACTCGAAATGCATGGCAATCAATGCGTCTATAACGTGCCCTCGCTTCTGAAGCTGCGGGATGCGGTCGGGCCGGTGATCGGCGCCAATCTCGACCCGAGCCATCTGTTCTGGATGGGGGCCGACCCTCTGGCCGCAGCCGGGGCGCTTGGCGAGGCGATCTTTCATGTCCATGCCAAGGATACCTTCCTCAATGCGCCGAAACAGGCAACCACCAGCCTGCTGGAAAACGGCGGTCTGATGGATATTCCGGCCCGCAGCTGGTCTTACATCACGCTCGGCTTCGGCCATGGCGAGGAATGGTGGCGGCAGTTCTGCTATCGGCTGAAGATGGCGGGGTATGATGGCTGGCTCTCAATCGAGCATGAGGATGTGCTGCTGAATTCGCGCGAAGGTCTCGAGAAATCCATCACGCTTTTGCGCAATGTGATGCCCGCGCGCGATGCGGATTTCCGGCCTCAGGCGATCTGACTGCCCGGGATCCGGGCGCTTCTTTCCCCGGCCGGGCTGCTCCCTTTGCCCGACCCATGGCGGGGGCCTGTGCCTTACCGGCCCCCGCTGCCCGCACTGGATCGCCCGCCGATGGGGGGCGGTGATTTTCCCGGCTCCGGACGGTCAGACCGGCCTGGTATGAGGCGGGGGCGCAGGTGGTGCATCCGGTCTCTGACCGCGCCCCTGGCCGAACC
Organism: Rhodobacter sp. 24-YEA-8; assembly: GCF_900105075.1. Classification (NCBI taxonomy): domain Bacteria; kingdom Pseudomonadati; phylum Pseudomonadota; class Alphaproteobacteria; order Rhodobacterales; genus Rhodobacter; species Rhodobacter sp. 24-YEA-8. Next base: position 279,214 of record NZ_FNSK01000002.1, on the reverse strand, counting down.
TGAACCGGATTCCGGCAAGCCCTTTGGGAAAAAGGATCACGCAGCCCGCCAGCACAAGCCCGATGCCGATCTCGCGCCAGTCCGACACTTCGCGCAGCCCCTCATCGGCCCACATCAGAAGCGCGGCGCCGATCAGGGGCCCCCATGTGGTGCCAAGCCCGCCGACCACGATCATCGCAAGGATGAAGAGAAGCATCGCGAATGCAAAAGCAGTCGGCCCGACCACGCCGAAATGCGCGGCATGAAAGGCGCCGGCAAGGCCGGTGAAAAAGGCGGAAAGGCCAAAGACCCAGAGCTGATAGCGCATCCGCGACACGCCGCGTGCCAGTGCAAGGCCGGGATTGTCGCGCAGGCCCCGAAAGGCCAGTCCCAGCGGGCCATGGATGATCGCGATGCAGAACAGCTGCGCGGCAAGCAGCAGCACCAGCCCGGTATAGTAATGCCCGATATACCATTTCGAGCCGAGAAGATCGCGAAAGCCCAGATCTCCGAACCGCGAAAAGCCGCGCGCGCCGCCGAACAAAGGCAGACAGCCCGAGGCGGGCGTGGTGAAACAGGCGGTGTCGTTCACGACCAGAAGATACATGACCTGGCCAATCGCCAGCGTCAGCAGCGCCACATAGGGGCCTTTCAGCCTCAGGCAGGCAAAGCCGATCACCAGCGAGACACCTACCGTCACCAGGGCGGCCAGCAGCATCGCGGCGGGCAGCATCAGCCCGATATAATAGGCCAGCATCGCGGTCGCATAGGCACCGACCGCGAACAGCGCCATCTGCGCCAGTGAAAAGATCCCCGCGACGCCCAGAACCAGGTTCCACTGGCTCGCCACCACCGCCCAGATGAAGAAAACCGTCAGCTGCGTCAGCACATAGCGGGTGCCGGTCAGCAATGGCACCGCCAGCATCAGAAGAAACAGCACCAGCGCAATCACGACATCGCGTCTGACAGGAGACCGGATCATAGCCGCACCACTTCTTTCTGGCCAAAGACGCCCTGGGGTCTCCAGATCAGCACTGCGATCACAAGACAAAGCAGGATCGCGAAGGCATATTGTACGCCGAAGATGTATTGGATGACCGCCTCAAGCATACCGATGGCAAAGGCGGTCAGCGCGGCGCCCGGCACATTCCCCAACCCCGCCACGACACAGATGATGAAGGCTTTCAGCATCGGGTCCGCCCCCATATTCGGCAACAGCCCCGACATTGACGAGATCATGATCCCCGACAGCGCCGCCAGTGCGCCCGAGAGCATCAGGATCGTCAGGTAGATCCGGCGGATCGGCACACCCATCAGCTGCGCTGCATCACGGTTCATCGAGGTCGCCCGGATCGCCCGCCCGAGGCGCGAGCGGTTCAGCATTCCCGCCACCAGCACCAGCATCAACAGAGCTGTGACAAAGATCAGCACATTTTGCCAGGGCAGGTTGACCTGGCCGATCATGATGCCGCCTTCAAGCTTAAGGCTCTGCGCCTGGGGTTGTGGGCCAAAGGTCTTGAGGATCACGCTTTCCAGCATCAGCCCGATGCCGATGGTGGCGATGAAGATGCGGGTCTCGAAGCCTTCGCCACCAAGGATCGGCCGCGCGGCCGCGACAAAGATCAGACCGCCCGCCACCGCTCCCGCCGCCATTGCGGCCAGTGCGGCCAGCGGTGCGGGCCAGCCCATCGCCTGCATCCCCCACATGGCGATATAGCCGCCAAGCGCCAGCAGACCGCCTTGCGCCATGTTCAGCATGTTCAGTGCGCCGTAAATCAGCGCAAGGCCGATCGTTGAAACGGCATAGACCGCGCCGAGGGTCAGCCCGGAAATCAGGATCTGGGTTGCGATATCCATGGCTCAGCCCCCCAGATATGTGGCGAAAATTTCCGGAGAAGACAGGAACTCCTGCCCCGTTCCCGACCAGGCGATGGCGCCATTGTCGAGAAGATGCATCCGGTCAGCCATATCCGCGATGCGAATGGCATTTTCCTCGACCACCAGAATAGTGCGCCCCGATTTCGCCAGCGCCTGCACCAGCTCATAGATCTGGTCAATCACGATGGGGGCGAGCCCGAGAGAGGGTTCATCGAGCATCAGGATCCGCCCGCCCGCCATCAGCCCGCGCCCGATCCCGACCATGCGCCGCTCGCCACCTGAAAGGGTCGAGGCAGTCTGAGCCTGCCGGTCGCGCAGTTTCGGCAGCAGCGTAAAGACCTCATCAAGACGGCGTGCCTCATCGCGCGCAGCCTCGGGGAGGTAGGCGCCCATCCTGAGATTGTCGAGCACCGACATGCCCGGAAACAAGAGATCGCCCTGCGGCACATGGATGACGCCCGCCGCGACGATGCGGTCGGGCCGCGCGCGGGTCAGCGACTGGCCGTCAAGGCGGATCTCACCGGCGCGTGCGCGGGCAAGGCCTGAAATCGCGCGCAGAACCGTGGTTTTCCCATGCCCGTTCGGGCCGACCAGCGCCGCGAATTCGCCCTCTTTGACCGTCAGCGAAATGCCGCTTATCACCCGCTGCACACCATAAGTGACCTCGAGACCGCTGATTTCCAACAGGCTCATGCGGCACCTCCATTGAGATGGCCGCGCAAGCGTTCAGAGGCGCCGGCCCCGAGATAGACATCAACCACAGTGGCATCTTCGACCAGTCCGCCGGGCGGGCCTTCGAAAATCTTCTCACCGTGATGGAGGATCATCACGCGTTCGGACAGGCCTACGAGAAAGCGCATCACATGCTCGATCAGGATGATTGTCACGCCGCGCGCCTTCAGCCTCTGGACGCAATCCATGATCACATCGGTCTCGGCATGGGTCAGGCCGCCGACCGGTTCATCCATCAGCAGGATCTTCGGATCGGTCGCCAAAGCCGAGGCGATCATCAGCAGTTTACGGTCGATCACCGGCGCCTGGCCCGCGAGTGTCGCCCCGCGCGGGGTCAGCCCCACGAAGTCCAGCGCCTGATCGGCGGCCTCCTGCGTCGCGCGTGAAAGCCGCAGCCCGGGCATCGCCCGCGCGCGGCGCCCGAATTGCGCCGCCAGCCGCACATTGTCGCGCAATGACATGGAATCAAAGGCCGCATTCAGCTGGAAGGTTCGTGCAAGGCCCTGATGACAGATGCGGTCGGGGGCGTCAGCGGTGATCTCTTTGCCAGCCAGCAGCACCCGACCGGCGGTCGCGGGCGAGAGGCCGGAGAGCACGTCGAAAAGCGTGGTCTTTCCCGCACCATTCGGCCCGCCGATCCCCAGCACCTCGCCGCGCCGGACCGTGAAGTCCAGCGCGTTGACGGCTTTCAGCGCGCCATATTGTTTGGTCACCCCCTCGCAGGCGAGGATCGTCGCGGGCTCCGTCATTTCAGCCAGGACGGTTTCACATAGGGGCCGGTCGCATAGGGCCAGGGCGCGATCAGCTTACCGCCCACGGCCGCATCCTGAATCTGCAGGAACTGATGCGGCATGCCGAGCGAGGGGTCGTTCACTTCGGTCGGGAAGGCGCGCGCGGCGTTGTTTGCCGGGTTCATCCGCGTGGTGCCACAGACGCCGCGATAGATCAGGTTCCGCATCCGGTCGGCGACCAGGCGGTTCTGGTCGGCATTATCCGGCTCGCCGCTGCCCCCTGCGAGCGCCGCGCCCACGGCCCAGAGATAGGCGCCATCATAAGGTTGCGCCCCGGAATTATGGCCCGCAGCCTCGCCGAACCGCTCTTTGAAACGTTTCTCGAAATCCAGCCCGATCTCATCCTGAAGATCGCCCACCAGGGTTGCATAGATCACCCCTTCCGATGCCTTGCCGGCAATCTCGCGGAAGGCGGGGACCATCGGGCCATATTGCATATAGATCAGCGAATTCGTGGGGTTGGGCGCGAATTGCACCATGAACTGCGCCAGATCGGCGGGGAAGAAATGGGTGATGCAGATCACTGCCGGCGGATCTTCACGCAGTTTCGCCAGTGTCGGACCCCATTCCGAGATCGGCACGGAAACCGTCTCGAACATGGAAATCTCCCAGCCATATTCCGCGGCACGTTCTTTGACGCCATTGGCGATATTCGCGGCATAGACGCCCGCCGAAAGGATCACCGCCATCTTGTTGTTCGGACGGGTAAATTCCTTATTCGCCTCCAGCGATTTCAGGAAATCGAGGAAACCCGGCCCGTACCAGTATTCCGCAGCACAGCCCTGGAAGGAGCCGAAATAGCGCTCGGGGTCGGATTCAATGAGGCTCGTATGACCCAAAGTTGCGTCATAATGGACATAGATGATGCCGCTGTCGGCGATGACATCGGGGATCGCCGAGCCGGAGCCGACATTATAGCCGTTTATCACCGCATGGACGCCGTGGCGGTCGATCAGACGCTGCACGGCCTGGACGTTGGTGGCATCGCCCATCTGCTTGGTATCCTCGAACTGAGGCTCCAGCGGGCGGCCGAGAATGCCGCCAAGCGCGTTGATCTCGTCACAGGCCATGATCAGACCGTTGCGAAACTCGACCCCGTCAGCGGCGGCGAAATCGGTAAGGGGGGCCGCCTGGCCGACCGGGATGGCGCTGCCCTGCGCGCGGGCGCCGTCATTCATACCCGCAAGCATCGCGCCCGCTGCACCGCCGAAGCCGGCGACGCCCTTGAGGAATGTCCGCCGCCCGGGGATCACATTTGGGGCTGCCAGTTTCAGCGTTTTCATGACCATTTCCCTATTGTTTTATATGTGTTTTTTATCTGATCGCGTCGAGAAGCGCCGCCGAATCGGCAATCATCGCGGCCTGATGTGGCTGCAATTCCTGCTGGCCCCAGCCTGCATGTTCGGCCCAGGGGTCGCTGACATGGGTGCGGATCCCGCTCATTTCTTCCAGCACGGCAAGGCCGCAATAGGGGGCATACATCGCCGAATATCCGCCCTCATGTGACATCATGAGACGCCCGCCGCACAGCCGGTCGGCGGCCTCCATCAGCATGGCGGTCATCTGGCGATAGCCTTCCGAGGTCACCATCATCCGCCCCATCGGGTCGACCGCGCAGGCGTCGAACCCTGAGGGCACCACGATCAGATCGGGCTTGTAACGCTCGAGCGCGGGCAGGACGACACGGCGGAACGCCTCGATATAGGCGCCATTGCCGCAGCCCGGCGGCAGCGGGATATTGAGATTGTAGCCCTCGCCTTTGCCGGTGCCGCGCTCGGAATGCAGGCCGGAATGGGTCGGGTAAAGCCGATCCTGATGCAGCGAGATCGTCAGCACATCGCCGCTGTCATAAAACGCGTCCTGGGTGCCGTTGCCGTGGTGGACATCCCAGTCCACTGTCGCGACACGGCCCAGGCCATGCGTCGCCTGGGCATGCATGATCGCCACCGGCACATTGCCGAAAAGGCAGAACCCCATGCCGATATTGCGCTCGGCATGATGTCCCGGCGGGCGCACCAGGGCATAGGCATTCTGCACCTGGCCGGTCAGCACCGCATCCATCGCGGCAATCGTGCCGCCCGCCGCCAGCAGCGCGATGTCGAAACTCCCGGCGCCAAGTGGCGTGAGGTATGAGGCATCGCCCCAGCCCGCCTCGCTGATCGCCCTGATCTTCGCGATATGCTCGCGGGTGTGAAAACGCGCGATCTCATCCTCCGTCGCGGGGCGCGGTCTGATCGGTGCGAGGTAATCCAGCAGGCCGGAGACCTCGAGCAGATTGCGGATCCGCCGCTTGGTCTCGTGGTTTTCGACATGTTCGCCCGGCTGCACCGTCAGGCCCGGCGGGAAAACCAGGTTCCAGTTCTGGGTATTATGCCAGTGATACAGCTCATGCGACACGAGGCCGGTGGTCATCGCGCGTTTCTCCCGCCCAGAGATTCTCAGGTCTTACGGGGAGGAGGCTAGGCGAGGGTTAAAGGGGACGCGCCTCCCTTAGGGGTGGGGGTGGCGAAAAATCTTCACCACCCTTTCGGGTGGGGGTCCGGGCGGTCTCCCCTGGCCGACAAGGCCAGCACCGCCTGAATGCGGCTGGAGACACCAAGCTTGGAGAAAATATTCTTCAGATGCCATTTCACCGTATCCATCGAAATCGCAAGCTGTTCGGAAATCTCGCGGTTCGAAGCTCCGGCCTGCAAGGCCGCCGCGACCTCGGCCTCTTTTGGCGACAGGAGCGGTGGCGGGGCCTGGGTCTGTGGCCCGGCAGCAGGTGCTGAGGGAGCCAGCCGGGAATGGAGGCCCGTGACAAAGGCGGAAAGCGCCACGTCACGCGACCAGGACGGGATGCGCGGCCTTGCCCAGTCGATCACCCGCGCAAGGGCTGCGCCCTCATCCAGCAGGCTGCGCAGCGCGCCCTGACGAAAAGCGGTCTCGACAGCTTCGGAAATCGCATTCAGGGCGGCCATGCGCTCGCCGGCGTTCAGCGCGGCGATGGCGTTCACCGCCTGAACCTGCACCAGCCGTCTGAGCCGCCCCGAATAGCGCAGCCGCCCGACGATGCGGGTCAGACGCTCATGCGCGGCGGCGGCAGTGCCTTCGGCGATCAGCACCCGTGAAAGCGCGATCTGTTCCATCTCATGCGCGGTCGAAGGCGCGCCGGGGCTCTCACTGCTGTCTTCGCTGACGCCGCGCGCCATCAGCACACCCCGCGCCAGCGCCGCATTGCCCCCGGCCAGCAAGAGCCGGACATGATCGTTCAGCGCTGAAGCGACCAGCCGGCGGTAATGGTTGCGGGCGCCGGAAACCTCGGCCTCGGAGAGGATCGCGATGGCGGCTGCCGTCTCGCCCCGCGCCGCCGACAGCCGCGCAGCTGACAGGCGCACCGTCATCTCATGGACCACAAGGCCAAAAGCCTCCATCTCACCGCGATGGTCGGCCAGGTGTCGCGCGGCGGCGTCGAGATCGTCGCTTTCATAGGCAAGCTCGGCCTGGAAGACCGCAGCCATCGCCTCGGCATAAGATCCCGCGCCAAGCGCCTCGCGCGCCATATCGGCGCCAGAGGCGAAATGCTGACGCGCGATTTGCAGATTGCCGGCGGATTTCTCGATCAGCCCGAGGATCAGCTCGGAATAGGCCATGCCAAAGACCGATCCGGCCTGTTCATGCGCCGCGCGGCCCCGGCTACAGGCAAGGCGCGCGGGGCCAAGGCTGCCCAGCGGATACTCGCAAAACCCGAGCACATTGTTCAGCGTGCCGCGCAGGAAATGTTCCTGATGCGGCAGGCCGGGCAACAGGGTCAGCGCCATCCGCCGCGCCCGGGCAGAGCGTTCCCCGGCCGAAAGCGCGCCTACCCCCAGCACCTGCATCTCGGCCCAGAGCGCGGCATGGGTCTCGCGCGGCAAAGCTGCGTCAGACTGCGTCTGGCGCAGGAGATCGCGGGCGGCACGCACGCAGGTCAGCGCCCGGCGCGGCGCGCTGGAATGGAAATAGACCCAGGCCTGGGCCAGCAGCAAACGCGGCCGGCTGTCATTCACGCCCGGCGGCAGCCGTTCAAGCCAGGCGCGCAGCCGGGTGATCTGGCCGAGCTTGACTGCCGCCATGCAGCAGGTCTCGACCAGTTCGGCCGCGCGCAGCGTATCACCCGCCGCCAGGGCATAATGCACCGCGTCGATTTCCAGCCCGCGTGCGGAAAGGCAATCGGCGGCGGCGCGGTTCAGCGCCGGGGCCAGTTCGGCGGTGCGGGGCAGGCTGCGCAAGAGATCGGCAAAAAGGTGATGGTAGCGGAAGGTCGTGCGCGAGGGCGTCAGCGCCACAAGGAACAGGTTCGCCTGGTCGATGCGCCGGATCATCGCCGCTGCATCCTGATGCCCGGTCACCTGCGCCGCCAGATCGGCATCGAACCATTCCAGTACCGCGCTGCGGCTGAGGAAATCCATCATATCGCCGGGCAGCCGCGACAGAACCTCCTGGCCCAGAAAGGCGGCAATATCACCATCTGCGCCGGAAAACCGTGCAAGAAAGCCCGGCCGGTCGCCTTCCTCATTCATCGCGAGACCGGCGAGTTGCAGCGCCGCGATCCAGCCCTCGGTCCGGGTATGGAGCGTCGTCAGCTCTGCGGGTTCCATCGTGAGCCCGAGGCTTTCATGCAGGAAATCCGCCGTCTCGGCCCGCGAGAAGCGCAGCGCGCTGTCGGGGATACGGACCAGCTGCCCGCGCGCCCGGAGATGCGCCAGATGCAAAGGCGGATCGCTGCGCGAGATCAGCACGATATGGAGCCGGGAGGGCGCGTGATCAATCAGCGATTGCAGGAAGGCGAGGGCTTCTGCAGAGGTCAGGCGGTGAAGGTCATCAAGCACGAGGACCAGGGGCCGCCCGGCTGCCAGAACCGCTGCGACAAGTGCCGCAAGCGCGCCGGTCGCAGACAGGGATTCCGAGGTGATCAGGTTCTGCAGCGCCATGTCAGGCGCGGGCAAGGCGCGCCCGACCGCGCGGATCAGATGCAGGATGAACGATCTGCCGCTGTCGGCCATTGGATCCAGCGAAAGCCAGGCGAAACCCGTTTCCTCAAGCCCGGCGCCCCATTGTGCCACCAATGTCGTTTTTCCAAACCCAGCCGGCGCGCGCAGGACCGTCAGCGGATGCGCCAGCGCCTGATCCATCAGCGCAAGGGCCGCCTCGCGCCGCAAGAGCGTCGACCGTAAGAGCGGGGGGTGAATCTTGGTGTCTATAACGGTCGCCATGTGCCGCAGTCCGGCGGGAATGCCGGCATTTGTCAACCTCGGCCCGGGGGCTGTGCCGGAACATGGCGTCACAACCACTGGCAAGAAAGACACATTCCTGATGGGAAAATAAGCAAATGTCGTATGACTGCCTGAAAAGGCGCATCTGACACTTGGAATTCCTGCCCCCTGCGCTATTTCACCGGGGCAACCCTTGCGCTTTTGCCTCGCCCGCCGGTCTCTGACCGCCGAGGACAGGCGGCCTCCGGCAGCTGTCAGCCAGAAATCCGGCCTCATTCTCCACCGTCCCGCGACGGGCGAGGGGGCTTTGCGCGCGAAAAAGGGGCCGTCATGGGCAAGAACGAGTTTATCGGCAAGTCTTCGGCAGCGGCTGGCGGCTGGGGCGCGCTGAAAAGCTGTGGCAAGCGGCTGCTTGCGACCGGCAACCCCCTGGCCGGCGCACGGACCATGCTCAGGGCGAACCAGCCCGACGGATTTGACTGCCCGGGCTGCGCCTGGGGCGACCCGGAACATGGCTCTTCGTTCGAATTTTGCGAAAACGGCGTCAAGGCGGTGGCCTGGGAGGCGACCCAAAAACGTGTCACGCCCGATTTCTTTGCCGCCCATACCGTCACCGAACTGCGCGGCTGGTCGGATTTCGATCTTGAACATCAGGGCAGGCTCACCCATCCGATGGTCTATGATACGGCCAGCGACCGTTATCGCCAGACCAGCTGGGAGGAAGCCTTTGCCGCCATCGGCGCCGCGCTGAATGCGCTGGATGATCCGGACCGGGCCGAATTCTACACCTCGGGGCGGGCGTCAAACGAGGCGGCGTTCCTCTACCAGCTTTTCGTGCGGCTTTACGGCACCAACAACTTCCCCGACTGTTCGAACATGTGCCACGAGGCCTCGGGCGTGGCGCTGACCGAAGCGATCGGCATCGGCAAGGGCACGGTGCTGCTCGAGGATTTCGAAGCGGCGGATGCGATTTTCGTGATCGGGCAAAACCCAGGCACCAATCACCCGCGTATGCTGGCCGATCTGCGCAAAGCGACTGCGCGGGGCGCGAAAGTGGTGGTGTTCAACCCGCTGAAAGAAAAGGGACTTCAGCGTTTCGCCGATCCGCAGAACAAGCTGGAAATGATCTTTGGCGGATCAGAGCCGACCTCGACCGATTACTATCAGCCACGGCTTGGCGGCGATATGGCGGCGGTCAGAGGCATCGCCAAACTGGTTTTCGCGGCCGAAGACCAGGCGCTGGCCGATGGCCGCCCTTCGGTGATTGATCACGCCTTTATCCGGGAGCATTGCCACGGATTTGACGCCTGGAAGGTCGAGGTCGATGCCACCGACTGGGATCAGATTCTCGAACAGTCCGGCCTGACGCTGGAGGAAATCACCCGCGCGGCCGGAGTCTATCTGGCCGCAGATAAGGTGATCTGCACCTGGGCGATGGGGGTCACGCAGCACCGCCATTCGGTCGCGACGATCCGCGAGATCGCCAGTCTGATGTTCCTGCGCGGCAATATCGGGCGGCCCGGCACGGGGCTTTGCCCGGTGCGCGGTCATTCCAACGTCCAGGGCGACCGGACGGTCGGGATCAATGAGAAAGCCCCGAAAGCGCTGATCGACGCGCTGGAGCGGGAGATCGGCGTGAAAATGCCGCGCAATCGCGGACATAACGTGGTCGAAGCCATTGGCGCCATGATTTCGGGCCGGGCAAAGGCTTTCATCGGGCTTGGCGGCAATTTTGCGCGCGCCACGCCTGACAGTGATCTGGTGGCGAAGATCCTGCAAAGCCTGGATCTGACCGTGCATGTTGCGACCAAGCTGAACCATTCGCATCTGCTTCCGGGGCGGGTCTCTTACATCCTTCCCTGCCTTGGGCGCACAGAAATTGACAAGAATTCCAAAGGCATCCGTCAGATCGTCACTGTCGAGGATTCGATGAGCATGGTGCATGGCTCGGGCGGGATCAACATGCCTGCCTCGAAAGAGCTGAAATCCGAAGTGGCGATTGTCGCAGGGATCGCAGCGGCGACGGTGGGGTCGGAACATGTCGACTGGGCGGGCCTTGCCGATGAGAATGACCGGATCCGCGACCTGATCGCCCGCGTGTTGCCTGCCTTTGGCGATTACAACACTGCGGTGCGGCAAAAGCGCGGCTTCTGGCTGAGGAACCCGGCATCGGAGCGCGAGTTCAACACCGCCACCGGGCGCGCGAATTTCTTTCCCGACCGGCTGCCCGATCAGACCGAATGGCAGCAGGCGGGGCCGGGGCGGCTTGTCCTTCAGACATTCCGCTCGCATGACCAGTACAACACCACCATCTACGGTATGGATGACCGGTATCGCGGGGTTTATGGCGAACGGCGGGTGATCTTTATCAATCGTGACGACCTTGCCCGGCTGGGCCATGGCGCGGGTGATCTGGTCGATCTGACCAGCGAGGCGGCGGATGGTGCGGTCCGGAGGGCCAGTGGGTTCCGCCTTGTGCCCTATGACATCCCGCAGGGCTGCATCGCCGGCTATTACCCCGAACTGAACCTTCTGGTGCCGCATGACGCCTGGGGCGAGGGCAGTTTCACGCCGGTTTCCAAGTCGATCCTCGTGACGCTGCACCCGCAATGAGCACCGGTTCCGATCCCCGGGAAGAGCGCTTCATCGCGCTCAGCGAGGCGGTTGCTGAACGGGGGCCGCCAATGATGGCGGCGATGTTGCTGGTCACGGCACATATGGGGATCTGTTCCGACAGCCGCAGTTTCGCGCGGATTTTCGGGGTCGAACATGCACTTGTCCTGCGCGAGCTGGTGGCGATGGAGATTGAGACGCGGCTGGTGACGATCCTGCGCCGCGACCGCAGCCAGCGGGTGCATTATGCGCCCGGTGAGGCCGCAGAAGATCTGCTGGCCCATGCCGAGACCGCCCTTGCGATCTGACGCCGCTTAAATTTCCAGCACCGGCCCGCCATAGGCGAGCACATAGCGATCCTGAGACAAAAGGCGCATCCCCTCTGCCGCTGCCTGGGCGACCAGCAGCCGGTCGAACGGGTCACGATGCAATGGCGGCAGGGTCGCAAGCGCAAGGATATGACGCCCTTCGACGGTCAGCTCCTCATAGCCCGCTGACAGCAGGCCGGCCCTGAGCACCCCCGGATCGGTGCGGAAATCCGGGCGATCGAGGCCGCGCTTGATCGCCACCTCCCACAGACTGGCGACGCTGAACCAGAGCCGGTTCGCCGGATCCTCAATCAGTGCCAGCGCCCGGGCCGGGATCAGATCCGGTCGCGCCGCCACCCATAAAAGGTAATGGGTATCGAGCAGCAGATTCACGGCTGAGACCCCGTGTCATCCTCAAAGAGGCCACGGATCAGATCGGCATCGCGGTGATCGAAATCATCGGGCACGTCGATCTGCCCGGCGAGAAAGCCGGTGCGGCGTGGCATATCCGTCTCGATCATCACCACTTTGACCAGCGGCTTGCCGGCGCGGGCAATGATAAAGGGCTCCCCCTGCACCGCCTCTTCGACGAGGCGCGAGAGATGTGTCTTGGCTTCATGCATATTGACGGTTTTCATCACAGCACCCGGTCTGACTTAGTCTGTTAAACTTAGTCTGCTTCTCGCATCGTGACAAGCTATGCGCGCCAGCCTCACAGAACCATTGCCGCAGGCCTTTTGCCCTCCTATCATTTCGTGTGACAGAGCAGCTGCACTCTGCGCTGCGGCCAGCCGATGAAAGGCGCGACTGTGACATTGTACAACCGCCCCCCCGAGGTTCAGAATTTCATCGAGGTGACGCTGGCACTGATGGCGGAGCTGGCTGCGACCCCCGAGGCAAAAGCGGCGCTCGCGGGTATCCGCGACGGCGTGAAGCGGGTCGATCCGCAAACCCCGCGCAGCCCCGGAAGGCAACCTGCCTGCGCGCATCTCGGGGCTGCGCTTGCCCATGCCGCGCAAACCCCGCAGCTCGCCCCGCTTTGCGCGGCGCTGGAGGCGGCCGAGCCGCATCTCGAATGGACGGGCGAAGAGCGCAATGGCCTTGCATCCGGGAGCTATGCCGAAATCACGCTTCTGGGCCCGGGCGGGCATGAAGAGCGGCGCGATGTCTGGCTGGGCCTTTCGCTGCTGGCGCCACATGTGCGCTACCCAGATCACAACCATGCGCCGGAAGAGGTCTATCTGGCGCTGTCCGAGGGCGATTTCTGGCGCGAAACCTCTGGCTGGTTCACGCCCGGAACCGGCGGCACCTTTTACAACCAGCCCTCGGTCCGGCACGCGATGCGGTCCGGCGAGGCACCTTTGCTGGCGATCTGGGCGCTCAGGCGTGTCTGACACGGTGCGGCTGCCATGAGCGGGGCCAATGAGCCGCAGCGCCTGCCGGTGTTGCCGCGTGATATGCTGCTGCCTCCCAGGTTCGAGACGCCGACCTGGGGGCTGGTCGTGCTGTGTTACGGCGGCTGGCTGCTGGCCGGGTTCTGGCTCTGGCCGGCCCAGCCCTGGCTTGCGCTGATCGTGATGGGCGTTGCGGTGGCACTGCAATCCTCGCTTGCGCATGAGGTGCTGCACGGCCATCCGACCCGGAACGCAGGGTTGAATGAGGCCCTGGTCTGGCTGCCGATCGGCATTTTCTACGCCTATCGCAGCTATAAGCTGACCCATCTTCAGCACCATAATGACGAGCGGCTGACCGACCCCTATGACGATCCCGAAAGTTACTATGTCGCGCTTTTCACCTGGACGCGGATGCCGGGATTGTTGCGGCTGGTGCTGCGGGTCAACAATACGCTGCTCGGGCGGGTGGTGCTTGGCCCATGGGTTGCGGTCTTCGGTTTCACCCTGGCAGAGGCGCGCCGGATTCTGGCGGGTGACGCCAGGACCCGCAATGCCTGGGCGCATCATCTGGCGGGGCTGGCGGTGGTTCTGCCGCTTGTTCAGTTCGGAATGGGCATTCCGGTCTGGCTCTATCTCCTGGGGCCGGGCTGGATCGGGCTCGGGCTGATCGCGATCCGCAGCTATTGCGAACATCAATGGGCCGAAGACCCGAATGGGCGGACGATCATCGTCGAACGCTCGCTCCTCGCGCCGCTGTTTTTGTTCAATAACCTGCATTTCGTGCATCACAAACTGCCGCGCGTGCCGTGGTATCGGCTGCCCAGGGCCTATAATGCCGCACGGGATGACTGGCAGCGGCTGAATGGCGGCTATGTTTTCCCCAGTTATTACAGCATATTGCGCGCCTATGCCTGGCGGATGAAGGAAGATACTCCGCATCCCGCCTGGCGGCGGGAGGAGACAGGCAGTGCAGAACCAGCCAGAGATGACCGAGACGCTTGAACCGGGCCGCCCCGCCGCCTATTGGTTCTGGTCCGGCCTGCCCGGGCGGGAGGCCATGCTTTCACAGCTGACAGAGTTCCGTGATGCCGGGTTCAGCCGTATCTATATCCAGGCGCGGCCTTCAATGCCTCTGCCGCTCTACCTGTCGGACGGATTTCTCGCGGCCTATCGCGAGGCGGTGGAAATCATGGGCAGGCTCGGGCTGAAGGCGGGGCTTTATGATGACTATGCCTGGACCAGCGGTCAGGCGGGGGGGCGTGTGGTCGATGGCGCGGATCACCTGCGCGAACGTCATCTTTTCTGGGCCGTCAGCGGCCAGGCCGAGGCGCATGTTTCCGGGATAACAGCGACGCTTGGCGCAAGCCTCGGCCCGGCTGTGCGCGACTGGATCCATGAGGGCGGCCGCCCGGTCTGCACCGACTGGGATCTGGTCGCGGCGGTGATCCTCCACCCCGATGGCCGTATCGAGGAGGGGGTGGCGCGGCTCACCTCGACAAGCGAGACCGGCGTCACGGCGCGGATCGACGACCTTCCCGAAGGCGCGCGCTGGATCCTTTTTGCCGCGACCCGCATCGCCAGCTCGCGGGTGATCAATTACCTGCTGCCCGAGGCCGGCCAGCGCTTTGTCGAGCGCGGGCTGGAGCCCTTTGCGACCGTTCTGGCAGGGCTGATCCCCGGCGTGGTGGATCAGCTGTTTTTCGACCAGCCCGCGCCGGTTCTTTACCGCTGGACCGAGGCGGAGGGGAACTTGCTGAACAGCTTCCTGTGGTCCGAAGACCTTGCAGCCGGCATTGCGGCGCGGGGGCCTGTCGGTCCGCAACTGGCCGCGCTGCTTTTTGACACCGGGCCCGGGACTTCTGCCGCGCGCAGCCATATCTGGCGTCTCTATACGCGGCTGATCGGCGAGGCGTTTTTCGCGCCGGTCCGCGCGTTTTGTGACCGCAACGGCCTCGCGCTGACCGGGCATGAGATCTTGCCGCATGTTGCCTCTTTCGCGCTGAATGGCGGGTTCTCCTCGATTGATCCGCGTGTGGCGCTGGCGGCGGATTTCTTCGGGCTGGACGCCTGGCGCGATATCACGGCGGTTGATGTCAACAACCTCGGCCCGCAATTGGCGCCGGTGCTGGGGGACAGTATCGCCCGCGCCTCAGGCCGGCGCGGCTGCCTGACCGAGCTTTATCTGACCGCGGAACGCAGCGAGACCCGTGCCGCCGGTCAGTGGGAGATCACGCCCGCCGCCCTGCGCGCGCAGATGATCCGGCTGCATCTCCTGGGTGCGGGCCAGGTGATTCTGCATGCGCTTTATGCCGATGCCGATGCCGGTGACGGGCGGACTGAGCCGCTGGCCAATATGCGATTTGATTTTGCGCCGGGCTATAACCTGCAACCCTGGTGGGGGGTGATGCGGGCGCTGAATGACGAGATCACCGCACTCGCGGGCTTTCTGGCAGGCGCGGTGCCGCAGGCCCAGGTCGCGCTTTTCTACCCTTACGAAACTGCCCTGACCGAAGGGCCGCGCCATGATCATGCCCGGCTGTTCGGCGCCTGGGCAGAGGCGCTCTGGCAGCTTGGTCAGCCACCGCTGATCCTTGATGAGGCGGGTCTTCAGCGCATCACCCGGGGCGCCAAAGGGCCGGAGCTTTATGGCAGCCGCCTCGCGGCGCTTGTGTTGCCGGCGGTCACGGGCTTTGCCGATCCGGCGAGCCAGGCCCGTATCGATGCGCTGCCACTGCCGGTCTGGCGCGGCGCGCCGGATCTGCCCGGGCTGCACCGCTTCCTCGCTGACGAAGGGCCGGTGGTCACGTCTGACCCCGCTCGGGCCCGCGATCTGGTTTCCCATCTGGCCGGGCGCGATGCGACAGGCGCCTGGCGGCTGGTTCTGTTCAACGACAGTGCCGCGCCGCTCAGGGCGCAGATCAGCCTCGGCGGCGGATTTTACCATAATGATGCGCCGGAGGCACTCGCCGGGCTTGATCTTTACCTCGAACCGCAGGAATTGCGCTGTCTGCGGCTGCGCGAGGCTGGTTTGCCCGCAGGTCAGGTCAGGACACTGACCGAGCCTGTGCCGCGCTGGCATCGCCATATGCTCGACAGCGGCTGGACGCTGCAAACCAGGGGCGAGGCGCGTCCAATCAGCGTCTGCCGGGGCTGGCAGGAACAGGGCGACGCGGATTTTTCGGGTATCGGGATCTATGAGACCCGCTTCCCCCTGGCAAAGCCTGCCGCGCCGCTGCTGGAACTGCCAGGTCTCGCCTGCGCGGCGCAGGTCTTTCTTGACGGGCGCTATGTCGGCCGGATCTGGCACCCGCCCTGCCGGCTTGCTCTCGGCATGCTGGATGCGGGCGTGCATCACCTCAGGCTTGAGATTGCCAATACCGCCGCGAACCGCTTTTATGCCGGCACCCCCTGGCAGGGCGCGCTCTGGCCTGATGCGTCCGGGCTGACCGCACCGCCTGTGCTGCTGACGCCCGTTTCGTGAGGCCCCGATGTCGATGACCACGACCCTGCCGCTTTCGCGGCTCTGGTTCACCTGGGGCGAGCGGCCCGCCGAGATGATCTTTCAGCCGCTGGGGCTCAGGGTGACGCCGGTCCTTTATTCGACAAGGGCGCGCAAGACCTCGCTGATCGAGCCACGGGCGGATGTGGTGCGGCTGGGGGCGCATCGGGCGGATGGCGGCTTCGCGGGGCTCGAGACAGATTTCGCCGGCACAAGGATCGGGTTTCAGGCGGGAGCCGTTGATCCTTTTGCGATCCGTGGTGCCTGGGAGGCGCGCGAGACCGGCGAATGGGGGGCGAGGTTCTGGGTGGTGCTGGCGATAGCCGCCGATGGGGCGGAAGCGCGGTTCGACAAGGCGGCGGAGGCGGTGCTGATCCGCATGGGCCATCGCTGGGCCGCGATTGTCAGCCGCGATCCGGCGATCGTCGTATCCGGCCACCCGGATCTGGGCGCTTTGCGTGACGATCTGGAAGAAAACGGCTATTTCAGCCTGGAGAGCCGGGCGGAGGCCGCCCCTTTGCTGGCATTGCGTTTCAATCTCGACATGATGCGAGACGGCGCCTGGGCGGCTGCGGTGGCTGACAACGAACTTCTGGCTGTGGCAGGGGCAAAAGCGGCACTGGCCGCACCCGCGCCTGTGCCCGGATCACTGCATGAGGGGGCTGCCGCCGGTGCGCTGGAGGCCATTCGCGACATCACCGGCTGGAACACGGTCTGGGACACGGAAAACCATCGCCCCTATACCAAAGTGACGCGGATCTGGAATCTCGGGCGCTATGCGGTCTGGTATAATGACCAATGCTATGCCGCGCTGCTGGCGGGTGTGCTGGACCCGGATCTTGCGCGGCAGAATATGGCAGTGGCGCATGGAGGCGCTACGCCGCAGGGGAATATCGCCTGTATCGTGACGTCGAACGACGCCTGGGTGGATCGCAGCCAGCCGCCGCTTGGCGCGCTGGTGGCCTGGTCCCTGTTCCTGCGCCTGGGCGAACGTTCGCTTCTGTCGGCGCAGTATGAGATTTTGCTGAGAAACCATCGCTGGTGGCGGCGGGAACGCGACCCGGATTCGAGCGGCCTGATCTCTTGCGGATCGTCGGATGTCGGCGCGGCGCTCTATCAGGGCACCCATTTCGGCGCCCGGAATGAGACGGGCATGGATAACAGCGCCACCCATGATGAGGCCGTCTGGCAGGCGGAGAGCCGCAGCCTATCGACCTGGGATCTGGGGCTGAATTGCGTGGTTGCGCTGGATGCCGAGATGCTTTCGCTGATCGCGGCAGAGCTGGGCGATACCGCCACCGCGACCGAGATGCGCGAAATGGCCGGGAAGCATCGCCGGCTGATCCGCGAACAGCTCTGGGACGAAAGCCGCCAGATCTTTGCCAACCGCCAGCGCGGCGGGGCATTTGTGAAATCGCTGTCTCCAACCAGCTTTTACCCGCTTTTATGCGGCGCGGCGGATGCCGGCCAGCAAGCGGCACTGATGCGGCATATGGAGGATGCGGAGACCTTCCGCAGCCCCTGGCCCCTGCCCAATGCCACCCGCGACGATCCGGCCTATCAGGACAATGTCTATTGGCGCGGACGGATCTGGCCCAATGTGAATTACCTTGTCTGGCTGGGCCTGCACCGCGCCGGCGAGACCACGCGCGCCGCGCGTCTCGCAGCGGAAAGCCTGGCACTTTTCCGCAGGAACTGGGACGAGGCGCGGATCGCGGGCGAGAATTACAACCCCGAAACCGGCGAAGTGCTCGATCAGGGCGATGCCGATGGATTTTACATCTGGGCGGGGCTGCTGCCACTGATGGCGGTCGAAGAGATCTGCGGATTCTCACCCTGGACCGGGTGGAGCCTGCAAAACGGGCCCGATTGCCGTATGGGCCCGCTGGAAAGCCCGCTCGGGTCGGTGGTGGTGAGCCGGGCAGGGGGGGTGCTGACACTGTCAGACCCGACGGGCCAGGCGCGGCTGGTCAGCGATATCGCGGGTCCGCTCAGGCATATCCGTTTTGGCGAGGGCTGTTTCAGCTGTGAAATCCCCGCCTGCGTGGCGGGCAGTCTGAGCCTGCCGCAGGTCCGGATGTCAGATGTGCTGGCGATTGAGCTGGATGGCGCGCCACAGCTGCAGGATCCCGGCGATGGCCCCCTGCAGCTGCGGTTGTCGACGGCCAGACCGGCCCGGCTTTCGATCTGGTTTCGCAACATCCGGCATGGTGCTTGACAGTGACGGTGTTGCGCTGTCCCTTGCGGGACAAGATCGCAGGAAGATCAGAGGCCCGGCGCCATTCGCGCCCGCATGGCCTTCAGGGAGGGAGACGGGAAATGAAACTCAGCAGACGCGCAATGGTGCAACTGATGGGCGGCACGGTGCTGGCAACGACGCTGATGGGGCCGCGCCGCGCGCTGGCGGCGACGAAGATCACCGTGTTGAACTGGCAGGGCTACGGCACCGACGAGAAATGGGCGCTTGAGGCCTTTAAGGCCGCGACCGGTATCGAGGTCGTGCACGACTATTTCAATTCCGAAGCCGAGATGATCACCAAACTGGCGACCAATCCCGGCGCCTATGATGTGGTGCTGATCAACTCGGCCCGGATCGCGCAGGCAGCGGGGCAGGGGCTGATCCAGCCGGTCGATTTCGCAAAGATCCCGAATGCGGCGGGCCTCGCGCCGAAGCTCAAAGACCATGACAATATGCAATATGAGGGCGAGACCTTCGGCTGCGCCTGGGTCTGGGGGATGAACGGGCTGGGCGTCAGGGATGGCAAGACCGATCCCGACAGCTACGCCGCGCTCGCAGACCCGGCCTGGGCGGGCAAGGTCGCGCTGTTCGACGATGCGGTGACCGCTGTGGGCCTTGGCGCGCTGGCCACCGGTCAGGACATGAATGACCCGAAAGACCTGGAGGCGGTGAAGGGCTTCCTGCAATCGGTGCGTCCGAACCTGCACAATCTCTGGACCTCGGAAGACCAGTGGAACAAGGCTTTCGCAGCGAATGAGTTCGATCTGTCGGTCGCCTGGTCGGGCGGCGTGGTGCGCTCGTTCCGCAATGGCGGTCTGCCGGTGCATTTCGTGGTGCCGAAAGAGGGTGCGATCGGCTGGCTCGACGGACTCGCCGTGCCCTCGACCGCTCCGGATGTCGATGCAGCCCATGCGTTCATCAATTACATGATCGACCCGGATTTCTATTTCCGCTGGGCGACCGAGGTGGGCGCGCCGGCTTCGGCCAATGTCGATGCGATGGCAAAGCTGCCCGAGGATGACCTGATGAAACAGGTCCACAAAGCGGAATATATCGACACGATGTCGATCATGTCTGCCCTGCCGGATGCGCGGCGCGATGGGTTCAACGCGCTCTGGCAGGAAATGAAAGCCTATTACGCCGCGAAATGAGCGCAGGCCCCATCTCAGCAGCCCCCGCCCTGAAAATGGGCGGGAGGCGCCTGCCGCCCTGGGTTGCGACCACGGCGCTTTTGTTGCCGGCCTATGGCTGGCTGTTGATTGCGATATTCCTGCCCTTGGGCGCGATGTTCCTGTTTTCCTTCATGACAGCCACACCCATTGGCAATAAGGAAATCGGCTACACGCTTGATCAGTATAAAATATTCTTCACCCAGCCCTATATGTGGCAGGTGGCCTCCTGGACCTTCCAGATCGCTTTCGCGACCACGCTGATCTGTGCCGTGACCGGATTTCTGGCCGCGCTGGCGCTGGCGCGGTCGGGCCTTGGGCGGTCGCAATGGATCTTCCTGATCCTGATCCTTCTGCCGTTCTGGACCAATGGGCTGGTGCGGATCTTCTCCTGGACCATGGTGATCCGGGAGGGCGGGTTCCTTGATGCCGTGGTGCAGTTCATCCTGCCCGAGGCCGCATCGGTCGGCTTTCTCTATTCCCGCCCGGCAATCGTGCTGGGCCTGGTGCATGGCTATCTGCCCTATATGGTCCTGACCTGCTATATCGCGATCTCGACCATTGACGATGCGATTGTCGAGGCGGCAGAAAGCCTTGGCGCCCGCTGGTGGACGATCCTTGGACGCATCCTGATCCCGATGGCTGCACCCGGGCTGATCGCCGGATCGGTGCTGATCTTCGTGCCGGTCGTCGGCGCGTTTATGGAGCCGCGGATCCTTGGCGGGCCGCAGGGAGTGACGCTTGGCACCGTGATCGAGGACAGTTTTACCCAAGGCTTCAACTGGCCGCAGGGGGCCGCGCTTTCCTTCATGCTGCTTGCGGTGGTGCTGGCGATCTTCGCGACCTTCTCCGGCGTGCTGAGCCGCAATGCGGAGTTGTGAGCGGATGAAAGCCTTTGGTCGCCTGTATCTCTGCCTTCTGATCTTTTTTCTCTACCTGCCCATTGGCGTGATGATCGCGATGGGCTTCAACGCCTCGCCCTATTACCAGCTGCCCTTCGAGTTCTCGACCCGCTGGTGGCATGAGCTTTGGCAGAACCAGGAGCTGATCGAGGCCGGCAAGAATTCGGTTATCGTCGCCGTGATCGTAACGCTGATCGCCACCCCGGTCGGCACTGCCGCCGCCGTGGCGCTGCATCGGCGTGAATTTCCGGGGCGGAATTTTCTGCGCGTCATGCTGCTTCCGCCCATCGCGATCCCCTGGCTGATCACCGGCACCGCGATGCTGGTGATGTTTTACTGGAGCGGCATCGGTCGCGGCTTCCATGCCATGCTGATCGGCCATGTCGCACTGGCCATTCCTTACGTGGTGCTCGTGGTCTCCACCGGCCTGCAAACCATTCGCCAGGATCTCGAAGAGGCCGCGATGAGCCTTGGGGCGACGCCGCTTTTCGCCTTTTTCCGGGTGACCCTGCCGTTGTTGACCCCCTCGATCATCGGCGCTGCGCTGTTTGCCTTCGCGGTCTCGCTTGATCAGTTCGTGATCTCGTATTTCCTGGCCACGCCCGGCTATACGACGCTGCCCGTGAAAATCTATTCCGCGATCCGCAAAGGCTTCACCCCCGATATCAACATCATCTCGACGGTGCTGTTGCTCGCATCAATGGCGCTGGTGCTGATCTATTTCATCTTCTCGAAGTTCGGAGCGAAAGATGTCCGACGTTAAGCTGACGGGCATCGCCAAATCCTATGGCGGCAGCCCCGTTCTGACCGATATCACAGTCGATTTCCCATCGGGGAGCTTCACCAGCCTTCTCGGCCCGTCCGGCTCGGGGAAGACGACGCTTCTGAGGATCATCGCGGGCTTTATCACGCCCGAGGCGGGTCAGGTGACCATCGGCGGCGAAGACGTCACCCGCATCCCGGTCTGGGCCCGCAATATCGGCATGGTGTTCCAGTCCTACGCGCTGTTCCCGCATATGAGTGTCAGGGACAACGTCGCCTTCGGCCTTGGCCAGCGCGGGGTCAAAGGTGCCGAGGCAAAGCGCCGCATTGATGAGGCGCTGGAGATGGTGCGGCTGCCGGGCTTTGCCGAGCGCCTGCCGAAACAGCTTTCCGGTGGTCAGCAGCAGCGCGTCGCGATGGCCCGGGCAATTGTGACCGGGCCGAGGGTTCTTTTGCTTGACGAGCCGCTTTCTGCGCTGGACCGGCGGCTCAGACAGGAGATGCAGGTCGAGCTTCTGAGCCTGCAACGCGAGATCGGCGTGACAACGATCTTTGTCACCCATGATCAGGAAGAGGCGCTGACGCTGTCGGATCAGGTGGCGATCCTCGACCGTGGACGCATCGTGCAGATGGGCGCGCCGGCCGCGATCTATGAACGGCCGGCCACCCGCTTTGCCGCCGAATTCCTTGGCGATGCCAATTTCTTCACCGGTCGTGTCGAGGGCGGCGCGATCACGGTCGCCGGACACCGCATCACCGCGCCGGGCCTGGCCGAGGGCCGCGACGTGACACTGGCGGTCAGGCCCGAAAAAATCAGCCTTGATGCCGCATATGAAAACCAGCTGCGCGCGAAAGTGCTGAACGCGATCTACGCCGGCGCGAACCTGACCTATCTGATGGAAGGGCCGGGCGGGCAGCGGCTGAAGGTCTTTGCGCAAAACAGCGACGGGGTGATCCTGCCCAATGGCGCGGAGGTCACGCTCAGCTGGCCCGCCGCGCATACAATCCCTGTGGAGGGCTGAGATGCGCGATATGCTTCATATGGTCATCGACATGCAGCGGCTGTTTGATGAGGAAACCGTCTGGCACACGCCGATGCTGCGCGAGGTGCTGCCGAATGTGTTGCGGCTCTGCGAGGGGTTTCGCGGCCAGAACGCCTTTGCGCGCTTCGTGGTGCCCGAGACGGCCGAGGCGGCAACCGGCACCTGGGCGCGCTATTACCAACGCTGGGATATGCTGACCGGCGAAAGGATCGATCGCGCGCTGCTGGATCTGGTGGCGGAATTGCAGCCCTTTGCGGCGAAATCTCTGGTGATCGACAAGCTGATCTATTCGCCGTTCAAAGTGGCTGGCGTGACCGAGAGGCTCCTTGCCGCTGGGGTGCGGCATATCGTGTTTTCCGGGGTGGAAACGGATGTCTGTGTGCTGGCGGCAGTGATGGATGCGATGGATCTTGGCTTTGACGTGACCATCGCCATTGATGCCGTCGGCAGTTCCGCGCGCGAGGCGCATGAGGCGGCCCTGCGCCTGATCTACCCGCGTTGCGAAGATCAGATCCGGCTCGCGACCACTGAGCAGATCCTCAGCAACAGGTAACCCGCCCCGTGCCTTCGGGGCGGGTCTGTTTCAATGCGGCGCTTTCGACAGGCGCTGCACCACAGCGATGAAGCGGTCGACCTCATCGCGCGTATTGTAGAAGGCCAATGAGGGGCGCACCGTTGTCTCCAGCCCAAAGCGCCGCAGGATCGGCTGAGCGCAGTGATGGCCGGTGCGCACCGAGATACCTTCCTCATTCAACGCCACGCCGACCTCATGCGTGGTATAACCTTCCAGCGTGAAGGACAGAACCGAGGCCTTGTCGCGCGCCGTGCCGACCAGCCGCACACCTTTGATGGGCCGCAGCAGTTGGGTGGCGTAATCGAGCAGCTCATGCTCATAGCGGCCGATATTCTCGATCCCCCAGCCCTCGACATATTCCAGCGCGGCACCAAGGCCGACCGCATCGGCGATATTGCCGGTCCCGGCCTCGAACTTGTTCGGGGCGGGCTGAAAGCGGGTGCGCTCGAAGGTGACATCCTCAATCATATTGCCGCCGCCCTGCCAGGGCGGCATGTCGTCAAGGATCTCGGCCCTGGCCCAGACCGCGCCGATGCCGGTCGGGCCGAAAATCTTATGCCCCGAAAAGACAAAGAAATCCGCCCCGATATCCTGGACATCAACCCGCATATGGCTGATCGACTGCGCGCCATCGACCAGCGCTTTTGATCCGTTGCGATGCGCCAGATCGACGATCTCTTTCACCGGCACCACGGTGCCTAGCGCGTTCGAGACCTGTGTGACCGCGACAAGCTTCACCTTCGGCCCCAGGAGACGCTGATACTCGGACAGGATCACCTGGCCGTCATCGTCCACCGGGATCACCCTGATCTTCGCGCCGACCGCCCAGGCGAGCTGCTGCCAGGGCACGATATTGGCGTGATGTTCAAGGTTAGAGACGATGATCTCATCGCCCTCGCCGATATTTCGCGCGCCCCAGGACTTGGCGATCAGGTTGATCGCCTCGGTGGTGCCCCGGGTAAAGATCACCTCATTGACGGAAGGAGCATTGATAAACCGCCGCACGGATTCCCGGGCATTTTCATAGGCATCGGTGGCGCGGGCGGCGAGCTCATGCGCGGCGCGGTGGATGTTCGAATTCTCGTGCTCGTAGAAATACGAGACCCGTTCGATCACCTGGCGCGGTTTCTGCGTGGTCGCGGCATTGTCGAACCAGACGAGTTGCCGCCCGTTCACCCGCTCCTGCAGGATCGGGAAATCGCGGCGCACGGCATGGACATCAAAGGCCCCACGCTGCGGCTGGCTTGCCGGGGTCGCGCGCGCGGGCGCCCGGTTGTCTGCCAGCAGTGCGCGCAGATCATCCGCGCCGGGGAGGCCAAAGCTCCGGGCAGAAACCAGATCCTCGCGCGGGACGTCCTGCGCTTTGGACTGCGGCGCGTAAGGCGTGGCATCTGCGAGGAAATAGAAGGGCGATGCGCTATCTGTTGTGGGTGCTGTACGCGGAGAAACCTGCGGCACGCCCAGCGAATGGCCGCCGAACCGGCCGTTCAATGCAGGCGGCACGATGGCGGCGTGATCGGGCAGGCCGTTTGTCGCCGCCGCTTTGGGCGCCAGCGAGGGTGTCGAGGCCAGCACCGCCGCCCCGTCCTGCGGGTTGGCTGGCGCGGCATTTGCCCCGGGCGCAAAGGTCCCGGGCAAGGCGGGGCCATTCGCCAGTGGCCCGGGCGAAAAGCCCGCGGGCTGCGGATTGGCCGGCACCGGGTTTGACGGCAGGTGACCAGCGCTGTTCCCCGCAGCGCCCGGAAGCGCTGCGAAGAATT
The DNA here is from genome assembly GCF_900105075.1 of Rhodobacter sp. 24-YEA-8. Taxonomy (NCBI): domain Bacteria; kingdom Pseudomonadati; phylum Pseudomonadota; class Alphaproteobacteria; order Rhodobacterales; genus Rhodobacter; species Rhodobacter sp. 24-YEA-8. The sequence goes on along the minus strand of NZ_FNSK01000002.1, from coordinate 254,337 downwards.
GCGAGGCGAGGCTCGTCAGGGCCGCCACATCGGGCAGCCCCTGGGGCACCGCATCCGGCGCGGGAAGCGGGTTACTTATAGGTGTCGGGATAGTCATGGAACTTGCCGATCTCCACATCATCCAGCACGGCCAGGGCATCCGGCGATTGCACGACGAGGCTGCAGTAAAGGCTGATCAGGTATGACGCGATCGCCGAGCGGTTGATCCCCATGAAGCGCACGGACAAGCCCGGCGCCTGCTCGCCAGCCAGCCCCGGCTGGTAAAGGCCGACCACGCCCTGGCGCTTGTCGCCAACCCGGATCAGCAGGATCTTGGTCTTGCCATCGACCACCGGCACCTTGTCGGACGGGATGATCGGAATGCCGCGCCAGGTCAGGAATTGCGAGCCGAACAGCGAGACCGTGGGCGGCGGTACACCGCGCCGGGTGCATTCGCGGCCAAAGGCGGCGATGGCATCGGGATGGGTCAGGAAAAACGCGGGCTCTTTCCAGACTTTCGCGATCAGCAGGTCCAGATCATCCGGTGTCGGCGCGCCGGTCAGCGGGTAGTTGATCTGATCGGGATGGACATTGGCCAGCAACCCGTAATCCGGGTTGTTGATCAGCTGGCCTTCCTGGGTTTCCTTGATGGTCTCGATGGCGAGACGCAGCTGCTCTTTGACCTGGTCGAACGGACTGGAATAGAGATCCGAGATACGGGTGTGAACATCGACGATGGTTGAAACGCCGTTCAGGAAATATTCGCGCGGGGTCTCATCGTAATCGACAAAGGTCTGCGGGAGTTCAGATTCATCTTCGCGCGCGGTACAGGCGACATGCACATCCTGCGGGTTTTTCACCGTGTTCAGCCGGTAGATCCCGGCCTCGACCGGCAGCCATTGCAAGAGGTGGACAAGCCAGCGCGGGCTGATCGTCGCAAGGATAGGAACGGTTTTAGTGGCATTGGCAAGCTGGCGGGCGGCATTGTCGCCAAGCGCGGATTGCGGGGAGAGATCGGCCATAAGGCGCTCCGGTTAAGGAAGGTTGAGGGAAGAGGCAGTCTGAAACTATGTTCTGTTTTGTTAATTCTTGGTGGAATATTGTTCCAAATCAATCAATTTTCTTAGCATAATTTGCCAAATATGGGGGAAGTGTCAGGCAATTTTGACATGTCCATTCTCTGGCTGTCCCTGCGATTGCGATCTGGCCTGCGACACCATGCTTCTGGGGGGGACATCGCCGGTGACCCAGACATTGTCGCCAAGGACTGATCCCTGACCAATGGTCACGCGGCCCAGCACCGTGGCGCCGGAATAGATCACCACATCATCTTCGATGATCGGATGGCGGGGCAGGCCCTTGACCACATTGCCCTGGATGTCGGTCGGGAAGCTTTTGGCGCCCAGCGTCACGCCCTGAAACAGCTGCACCCGGTCGCCGATAATGGCGGTGGCGCCGATCACGGTGCCGGTGCCATGGTCGATGAAAAAGCTCTCACCGATACGGGCGCCGGGATGAATGTCGATGCCGGTCTCGCCATGGGCCATCTCGGCGATCAGCCGCGCAATCAGCGGCAGGCCAAGGGTAAACAGCCGATGCGCGAGCCGATGGTTGATCAGAGCGCGCAGACCCGGATAGCACAAAAGCACCTCATCGACGCCACGTGCGGCCGGATCGGCGCGGAAGGCGGCGACGACATCGGTGTCGAGGATCCGGCGGATCCCGGCCAGGCTCTGGATGAATGCGGCGACAATGACCGGGGCAGCATCGGGCGCAGGCGCTGCCCCGGGGCCAAGATATCGGTGCGCCCAGTCAAGTTCGCGCGCGGTTTCGCGGGTCAGGTCCTGTGCGGCGCGGGTCAGCGTGGTTGCAATGAACTCATTCTCGTTCTCCTGGCGCAGATCGGCAGGACCAAGCCGCATCGGGAACAGAACCGCCCGCAGGTCGGTGACAATCGCCGCGACACGCTCGGGTGAGGGCAATTCGCGCGGCCCTGCCTCTTCAAGGCGCAGATGTGAGACACGCCAGTCATGGCGGGCTTCGGCGAGGCCGGCGACGGTCGCCGAAATATCTTCCGCGAAACCGTCATGGCCGCGGGCAGGGATGGGCATTGCTGTCTCCGTAAAACCAGGGATGGCGTGGCCCGGGGGCCAGAAGGGCGGCGTTTTAATCCTGGTGCCAGGGCAGGCCGTGAAAGCGCCAGCCGTCGGCGGTGCCGCGCTGGCCGGCAGCATCGAGCTCGCCCTCAAAACCCTCGGCCACGCTGAAGGCCCGGGTCCAGCCGGCTTTGGTCAATGCTTCGGCCGCCAGCGCCGACCGTTTGCCGCTGCGACAGATCAGCAGGAGCCGTGCCGTTTTATCCGGCACCTGCGCCGCCACCTGGCGAACGAAATGCGGGTTGCGGTTCATCGCGGTTCCGGTCGCCCAGGCGACATGCAGTGAGCCGGGAACGCGCCCGACATAGGCGCGCTCTTCCACAGTGCGCACATCAAGGATCACCGCCTCGCCGCGCGAGACAAGATCCCAGGCGGTGCCGGGCGCTATGACCCCGGCAAAGCCATCCTGCGCCACGGGAACCGCGTAAAAGCCGGTATCGGCACGAAGGTTCATCATCACACTCCCACTTTTGGCCCTGGCTGCGGGTTACGCAAACCACCGGGCCGGGCCCGCAATGAAGTCAGGATAGCGCTGGAAATCCCCGGTCAGGAACAGGTTTTCGACCCGTTTTGCCCGGGGCTGCTAAACTTGGAACGGGCCGATTGCAGCGCTTGCGGAAGAGATAAAGTTTCTCTTCCGCGCGCGCCTTTTGGGGAAGGGGCGATCTGCGCCAGCCTGGAGCCGGCAGGCGTCAGCGCCGGAAATCGCCGCGAATCTGCGGTAAAAATCGTCGGCAGGGGCCCGTCGGGCGCGCTCAGCCCGGAGCGAAGCGCAGCATCGGGCGCGCCTGGGTGACCATTGCACCAGGTGCCACATCTTCCAAAAGCCAGACGCCACCGCCGATTACCGCGCCCTGGCCCACCGTGATCCGGCCAAGGATCGTCGCCCCGGCATAGATCACCACATCGTCCCCGATCTGCGGATGGCGGGGCTGACCTTTGACCAGCGCCCCGGTGCCATCGTCCTGGAAGCTCTTGGCGCCCAGAGTCACCTGTTGATAAAGCCGCACATTGCGTCCGATCACCGCCGTCTCGCCGATCACCACGCCGGTGCCGTGGTCGATGAAAAAGGCCGGTCCGATTTTTGCGCCGGGGTGGATGTCAATCCCGGTCACGGAATGCGAATGCTCGGCCATGATGCGGGCGATCATACGAATGCCGGCGCGGCTCAGCTCATGCGCGATACGGTGATGCAGGATCGCGGCCACGCCGGGAAAGCAAAAGGCGACCTCGTCAAGGCTCATCGCGGAAGGGTCGCCCTGCCAGGCCGCCAGAATATCGGTGTCATGCAGATCGCGGATGATCACCAGCCGTTCAAGGAAGGCGCGGGACAGCGCCTCGCCCCGGGCATGTGATGCTGTCGCGTCGGCATCAGGGGCCAGCATCAGCTCGGTGATGACAAGATCGGCAAGGCGCAGACGGATCGAGGCCAGCATCTGCGCAATGAAGGTATCCGTGGCCTCGGGCGCGAGGTCCTGGGGGCCGAAATGGCGCGGATAAAGGGTCGCGACGATGTCGTTCAGCAATTCGATGATGGCGCGTTTCGAGGGCAGGCGCGGCGTCGGGCGTCCGTGATACCGCCTTTGCTGCGAAACGATGCGCAAAAGGCGCAGGCGTTCGGTCAGGCCGGCGATCAGCGCGGCATCATCCGCCGCCTGGTCACCGATGGTTTCCCCCGGGGCTCCGTCCATCGAACTCTCCGTCACTGGCACCACGCGCGCCGCGACGGATGGCTAACGAATGTGCCCCCCGCTGCCAATGGAAGGATCTTTTCTTCTTTGCGCCTTTGGGAGAAGAGATTTCTCCCGTCCTTCCGGGCCGAGCGCACGGGACCAGTCGGTTGGCGGGGCGGTTGCCCCGGTCAGCTGCCCGGGACGCTGCAGGACCCGCAGCGCGCCGCCCGCGTTCAGGAGGCCCGCAATTCGTGGGTTGACCCGCTGTTGCGCGCGCAATGCCGTCAGTCCCGGCAGACCCGAGAGCAGGAACAGCCCGAAATGGAAATCATAGAGCCCGACCCGCCACAAAAGCGGCGCCATGATCAGCCCGGCAGCGCTTTCCGGCGCCGTTTGCGGGGCGAGGGGTTCGAGTGCGCGCAACTCCTGGCGCAGGGCGTAGATGGTCAGGTCCAGATCGGCCGGAAAGGCCGCAGGGTCGATCGCCGCCAGCCGCGCCTGGGCGGATTGCACGGCCCCGAGCACTGGCAGGGCAGTCCCGGGCATATCGGGCAGCGCGGCGAGCAACGCAGCGCCATCATGCAGGGGCACCGGATCCGCATCGGGCGCAAAGAGCGCCGGCAGCGGGCCGCATTCATCGCGCAGGACAGGCAGCTGCCGCGCCCGCAGCACAAGCTGCACCGCATCGGCCAGGACATGATCTGCCGGGGCGATCAGGCGCCAGGGTTTACTCATGGCGAGACGCTCCGGCGGTCTTCGGGATCAAGGCGAAGGCTCTCGCCGGCGGCCAGTGCGAGGCGGGCATTCCAGGCCGCAAAGCCTGCAACCAGGATCAGATCGGTGATTTCCTGATCGTCGAGCTTTTCCTCCTCCAGTGTCCAGAAGACCTGGCGGCTGGCTCTGACCGGGATCGCCGCCAGTGCCGAAGCCGCCGCGATCACGCCGCCGGAGCGGCCCCCGAGCGGGCTTGGCAGCCCCTCTTCCAGCAGAACCTCGACCTCGCGCTTGCGCCTCAGGCCCGCAGCGGCGCGACGGGCATGGGCGGCGGTGGTGAAGAAACAGCCGATGCGGCGTGCGACGGCGGTGGCCGCGAGGTCGCGCTCCCCCTGGGCAAGCCCGGCACCACGGCGGCGGGCAAGAAACCCCGCTGACGCGGCAAGGACGGGGCCCGCATCCCCGGCCAGCACAGCAGGCAGAAAGGCAACCGGATCGGTCTCGACCGCTGGCACAGAGACGGGCCCAGGGATTGCCGTCTGCGCAGGTTTGCGGGGCCGCCATTCGAGGCGACGGCTGGTAAAACGGTCCGGCAGTCGGGAGGCGGGCGTCTCAGGGGCCAGTGTCCCGGGGTCTGAAATACCGGCCTCTGGCTTCCTGGGGGCCGCCATTCCCTGGCCGCTCAGTCCCGGTTCGGGCAGCAGGGGGTCAGCCATAGGCAAACCCGGCCGGCCGGTCATGGGCGGTCGTGATTGTGCGCTGCAGATGGCGCGCATGAGCATAGGCCCTGAGGCCGCTGACCACCGGGCTCAGCGCCCCGATCCAGGCGATCAGCCGGTTCAGATCCAGCGTCTCGCCGGGAAGCCAGCCGGCCCGTTCCAGCGCCTCATCTGCCGCCGACGTGATGTCGCGCGGGTGCAGCGTCACCAGATGCGCGTGTTCCAGCGCCGCCGACAGGCGCGCCCCAAGGCGCAGCCGCAGAGGCGGATCGGCGCGCCAGGCCGGCCCATCCAGATCCTCGGCCGAAAGCGGGCCTGGGGGCCAGGTGCCGTAAGGCCCGGGCAGGGCCGCGTTCTCCGCCTCGTCCGCAATCAGGAGCGCAAGGTCGCTGTCCGCCGCCTGAAGCAGCGCGTGAAGATGGGTGCTGACCGCCTCTTCGCCATGCAGATGCGCGGTGAAAGAGGCAATCGCCAGTGCCTCGGTCCGCGTGGCGCCGCTGTGACGCAAGAGATCCTGATACCCCGCTTCAAGCCCTGCCAGCAGTTCTGGCCGGTTGCGCAATGCGCGCAGGATCGGGCTGCCCGGCGGCACCGCCGCCATACGTTCGGCAAGGGTTGGCCGATGCAGCAAGGGTTCGTGGCGGGACATAGTTCTTCCTCTCGCATCCGGGAACAGGCGGGTCTGAAGACAGCTTCGCATAAACACGATAAAATAAGACGTGTTTATTTCGGGCGGGCGGAGAAGAAGCACGCGGCCAGGGCGGGCCTGGGGGGGAAATTCGCCCCCGCCGCGTGAGGGGCGCGCGCAAATGGCAGGGGCGCGGGAGAATCACCTTTCCCCGCGCCCCTTTGCCATTCCGCTGTTTTCTGCGGCCTCAGTTCCAGTCGTGGCGCGGCGGTTTCACGCCATTCAGTGCCCAGTTGCCCACGAGGTGGTATTTCCAGCGCACCGGATCATGCAGCGTATGGACGCGTGCATTGCGCCAGTGACGGTCAAAGGCGTGTTTTCTCAGCGACGACCTGGTGCCGCCCAGCTCGAACAGCCGGTTGGTGGCCTCAATCGCTACCTCGGTGGTCAGCACCTTGGCTTTGGCCACTGCGACCGAGGCGAGGGCCACATTCTCCTCATCCGGAGCCGGTTTCGCGGCATCGAGCACCCTTCCGGCGCGTTCCAGCAATGCCTCGGCGGCGGATTGACGGATCTCGAGCTCACCAATCCTGAGGATGGTCAGCGGGTCTTCCGAGGCCTGTCCGACCCCGGCATCGATCCAGGGCCGGGCGTGCTCGCGCACAAAGGCGATGGTGTCCTCCAGCGCGGCGCGCGCAATGCCCGCATCAATCGCCGCAGTGGTGATCTGCGCGAAAGGGCCGGCAAGGGTCGGGGTCTCATAGGATTTGTAACTTGGGATCAGGTTGAAATCCTGCACCCGGAGCCGTTCCAGCAGCACCGTGCCGCTGGACGTCGTGCGCTGGCCGATACTGTCCCAGTCATCGACCACCACAAGGCCCGGTGTCTCGCGCGGAACAAAGGCCAGCTGGGCGCGATCCTGATCATCCAGTGCCAGCGCACCGAGGTAATGGGCGTAAAGCGAGCCGGTGCAATAGCCCTTGCGACCCTCGATCACATAGCCCTCACCATCGCGGGTAAGGCGGGTCTGCAGATCGGCCACGTTTTTGCCGCCGGTCTCGGAGAGCGCATTGGCGAAGCGGTGACCTTGCAGCACCAGGCCGAAGTAATGCCGCTTCTGCTCTTCGGTCCCTTGCAGTCGAAGGTCTTCGAGCAGGCAGTAATGGTTTTGCGGGATCTGCCCCAGCGAGGGGTCGGCCGCCGAAATGATCGCGATAACTTCTGCCAGCGTCGCGTAAGAGACTTCGGCCCCGCCATAGGCCCTGGGCACCTGGATGCCCCAGAGGCCGGAATTCGAGAAATGGTCGACCACTTCTGCCGGCACATGGCGGGTCGCGTCGCGCTCTGCCGCGCCGGGGCGCAGGAAGGCCGCGACCTCATGCGCGATCCGGATCGCTTCGGCATCGTCCCGGATCACATGGGCGGCGGGCGGGTTGATCTGATAGCTGGCGGAAAGGGTCATGCTTTGGTTGCCTTCACATTGCCGCCATGGCCACCGCCGCCAAAGACGGCGGGCGCGCCGAAAGACGGGCGCAGCGGCGGGGTTGCCGGTCTGATGCCAAGTTCCGGGAACAGAAGTTCCGCGACCGTATAGGCCTCTTCCAGATGCGGGTAGCCCGAGGCGATCACGGTATCGATGCCGATTTCCTGATACTCTCTCAGCCGTGCGGCAACCGTGGCGGGCGAACCGACCAGCGCCGTGCCTGCGCCCGAGCGCACCAGACCAACACCCGCCCAGAGGTTCGGTGAGACCTCAAGCCGGTCGCGGCGGCCCTCATGCAGGCGGCGCATCCGTTCCTGACCCACAGAATCCGACTGGTTTTTCTGCACGGCCTGGGCATTGGCGATGGTTTCATCCGAGAGATGCGAGATCAGGCGGTCGGCCGCGGCCCAGGCCTCCTCATCGGTTTCACGCACGATGAAATGCAGACGGATACCAAAGCTGACCTCGCGCCCCTTTTCCTCCGCCGCCGCGCGCACCGCTTTGACTTTCTCGGCCACCTGGGCCGGGGGCTCGCCCCAGGTCAGGTATTTCTCGACATAATCACCGGCGAAATCATGCGCCGCATCTGACGACCCACCGAAATACAAAGGCGGGCGCGGTTCCTGGAAGGGCGGCAGGCCCAGCTTCGCGTGATGGGCTTTGATATGTTTGCCGTCGAGATGGGCCTCGCCGGTTTCGAGCAGGCTGTTGAAGACGTCGAAAAACTCGCGCGCATGGCCGTAGCGTTCGTCATGCGGCAGGAAGATGCCGTCCCCTGCCAGCTCTGCCGGCGCGCCGCCAACCACAATGTTGAGCAAAAGCCGCCCGCGCGACAGCCGGTCCAGCGTTGAGGCGAGCCGCGCGTAATAGGCGGGCGAGGCGGTGCCCGGGCGCACGGCGACCAGGAATTTCAGCCGTTCAGTATGGGCGGCAAGATCGGCTGCAAGGATGAAGCTTTCCTCGCAGGCGACCGAGGTCGGGATCAGCACGCCGGAATAGCCTAAGCCATCCGCCGCCCGCGCGATCTGGCGGAAGTAATCCGGGTCTCCGGGCCGCGCCCGCAGGTCGCTGCCCAGATAGGCACCATCGCCGGAGGAAGGGATGAACCACAGGAAATCCAGCGGTTTTTGCGGGTTGGTCATGTGAGGCTCCGGCGGGGTGATTGAGCGGGGGCTCCGGAAGGGGAGGCCTGAGAAGGTGTCTCCTGCCAGAGGATAAACCCGGCAGGAGACGGACGGCGCGCAGGGATGAGGAGGTCACGCGCCCCGTCTTTTCGGGTCGGTTTACACGCGAAGAGATCAGAAGGCGGGGAAGATCTGGCCCTTGTAGCGGTCGAGGATGAACTGGCGGGTCTCGTCGCTGTTCAGCGCTTTGGCGAGGATTTTGATGCGCGGATCTTCGGTATCACCGGGGCGGGTCACGAGATATTCGCTCCAGACGTTATGACCATCCTGGCCATTGTCGATGAACAGCGCCTTATCGATATCGAGACCGGCTTCGAAAACATAGTTCCCGTTCAGCGCCCCCAGATCGACCTCGTTGAGCGCGCGCGGCAAAAGCGCGGATTCCAGCTCGACGATATCGAGGTTTTTCGGGTTTTCCGTGATGTCCTTCAGCCCCGGCAGCGGGTCTTCCGGCGAGGTCAGCGACTTGAATTCCCCCAGTTTGATCAGCCCCAGCTGTTGCAGGAGCAAGAGCCCGCGCCCGCCATTCACCGGGTCATTCGGGATCGCAACTTTTGCGCCGTCTTTCAGCTCGTCAAGCGAAGAGATCTTCGTCGAATAGGCGACGTAAGGCTCGATATGGACCGGCACGATCACTGTCAGATTGTCGCCGCGCTCGCGGTTCCATTCGTTGAGGAAGGGGCGATATTGGTAATAATTGCCGTCCAGCTCGCCCGAGACCAGCTGCGCATTGGGCTGGATGTAATCGGTGAAGACGCGGATATCGAGATCGATGCCCTCCTTCGCGACGATGGGCTTCACGAATTCGAGGATCTCGGCATGGGGAATGGCGGTGGCACCGATCACCAGCTTTTCCTGCGCCTGGGCCGCGCCGGCAAGGCCGAAGGCAGCGGCGGCGGCAAAGGCCAGGGTTTTCAGTTTTGACATAGAATTATCCTTTGGAATGAAGCGGTTCAGCGGCGCGTGAAACGGGTGACGAGGCTGTTCCCCGAGGCCTGGATCAACTGCACCAGCAAGATGAGGACCACGACGCAGACCAGCATGATCTCGGTCTGGAAGCGGTGATAGCCGTAGCGGATCGCCAGATCACCAAGCCCACCGCCACCGATGGCGCCCGACATCGCGGTGTAGTCGACAAGCACAATCGCGGTGACGGTGACGGCGGCGATCAGGCCGGGCAGGGCCTCGGGGAGGACGGCGCGAAAGATGGTCTGGGCAGGCGAGGCGCCCATCGCAAGGCTTGCCTCGATCACGCCGCGATCCACCTCACGAAGCGCGGTCTCCACAAGGCGTGCGAAGAAGGGCGAGGTGCCGACCACCAGCGGAAAGATCACGCCCCGAATGCCCAGCGAGGTGCCGGTGATCAGCACGGTGACCGGCATCAGCACGATCAGGAGGATGATGAACGGCACCGAGCGGATGATATTGAGTATGAAAGACAGCGCACCATAGCCCAGGGGGCGGGCGTAAGGCTGGCCCTTGCCGGTGACGAACAGAAGGATACCCAGCGGCAGCCCGATCAGTATCGTCAGCAAGAGCGAGATGCTGACCATGGTCAGTGTCTGGCTGAGTGCGGTGCCGATATCGGCCCAGTTGATCCGGTCAAACCACATGGAGATGCCTTTCACGTTCCCCGCCACGTTCCGCGGCCGTCGGGCCGCCGCCGATCAGCTCGACCGTAACGCCCGAGGCGCGCAGTGCCGCCACCGCCGCCACGCCGTTGCCGCCCGACAAAGCCACTGAGAACTGCGCATAGGGCGTCGCACGGATATGGCCGACACGGCCGCCGAGAATGGCGAAATCGCTGCCGAAATCGCGGGCGATGCGCCCGAGGATTGGCTGATGCGCCGTGGCCCCGGTCAGGGTCAGCCGCAAAAGCTGGCCCGTCGCCTGTGTGGCGGGCAGGGCATTGTCACCTTCTGCCTCGCGCACCAATGCGCGGGTCACGGGATGCGAAGGATGGAGGAAAACACCCGCGACCGGGCCCTCTTCGACCACGCGGCCCTTTTCCAGCACCGCCACACGATCACAGGCGCGGCGGATCACCTCCATCTCATGGGTGATCATCACGATGGTGACGCCAAGCTCGCGGTTGATTTCCTGCAACAGATCCAGCACCTGGCCGGTGGTCTGCGGGTCAAGTGCACTGGTTGCCTCGTCACAGAGCAGCACCTTCGGGTCATTCGCCAGCGCGCGGGCAATGCCGACGCGCTGTTTCTGGCCCCCCGAAAGCTCGCGCGGGTATTTCTGCGCGTGATCTGTCAGGCCGACCCGCTCCAGCAGAGCCGCGACCTTTGCCGTGATCTCGGCCCGGCTCAGCCGCCCGGCCAGCTCCAGCGGATAAGCGACATTCCTTGCCACCGTCCGTCCGCTGAGCAGGTTGAAATGCTGGAACACCATGCCGATTGAGCGGCGCAGCTCATGGAGCGCCCCTCCTTTTGCATCGGTGACCCGTGCGCCATCGATCACCACCTCGCCCGAGGAAGGGCGTTCAAGCAGGTTGATCAGCCGCACCAGCGTCGATTTCCCGGCGCCTGATGCCCCGATGATGCCGTAAATCTCGCCCCGACCGACCGACAGGTCGATACCGTGCAGCGCAGGTGCCGCGCCGCGCTTTGAGGCAAAGCTCTTGGTGACTGCCTCGAGATGTATCATTCTGCAGCACTGCGGGCTGCGGCCTCGGCCAGTTTCACCGCCTCGATATCGCGGTAGCGTTCGGCCGGGTGGTTGACCGGCAGATAGGGGCCGGCGCCGAACAGCTTTTCGCGCAGGGTTCCGGGCCTGTATTCGGTCGGATAAGCGCCGCGCTTTTGCAGCTCGGGCACCACCAGATCCACGACATCTTCAAACGAGCCGGGCGTTACCGCATAGGCAATATTGAAACCATCGACATCCGTCTCGGCCACCCAGTCCTGCAGGATATCCGCGATCTGCGCCGGAGAGCCGACAAAGACCGGCCCCTGGCCACCGATGCCGCCATATTTCGCCAGCTCATCCACGGTCCAGACCTTGTCCTTGCCGCCAAAGGAATCGAGCATGGAATGGATCGCATTGGTCTCCACCTTGCGGATCACTTCGCCGGGCTGATAGGCGCCGAAATCGACGCCGCTCCAGCCCGACATGAACACCAGCGAGCCCTCATATGAGATATATTTGCTGTAATCCTCGAATTTGGCGCGGGCCTTTTCCTCAGTCTCATCGGTGATGATGGTGATCAGCGTATAGACATAGATCTGCTTCGGGTCGCGCCCCTCTGCTGCCGCGCGGGCGCGGATGTCGGCGACATAGGCCTTCAGAAGCGCCTTTGACGGCGCGCCCACGAAAACGCATTCCGCATGGGCCGCCGCGAAGGCCTTGCCCGGCCCCGAGGCCCCGGCCTGGTAGATCAGCGGCGTGCGTTGCGGCGAAGGCTCGGTCAGGCCGTAGCCCGGCACTTCGAAATATTTGCCCTTATGGCCGATCTCATGAACCTTTGCCGGATCGGCGAAAACGCGGCCCTCGGCGTCTTTGACGACCGCACCTTCCTCCCAGCTGCCTTCCAGCAGCTTGTAGATCACCTCGAGATATTCCGAGGCCACCTCATAGCGGTTGTCGTGCTTTTTCAGCCCGCCCTGGCCGATGTTTTTCGCGCCGCTCTCCAGATAGGAGGTCACGATGTTCCAGCCGACACGGCCCTTTGAGTGATGATCTGCCGTCGCGATACGGCGGGCAAAAGTATAGGGGTGCTCGAAGGAGGTGGAGGCCGTGATCCCGATCCCCAGATGTTCGGTCGCAAGCGCAATCGGCGCGGCAAGCTGGATCGGGTCATTCACCGGGATCTGGGCGCCATTCCGGATCGCACCCTCATTATTCCCTTTATAGACATCATAATAGCCAATCACATCGGCGATGAAGATGCCGTCGAACACGCCGCGTTCCAGCGTGCGGGCCAGATCCTGCCAGTAGTCGAGATCCTTGTATTTCACCGACCGGTCGGTGGGATGCGCCCAGAGACCAGGCGACTGATGGCCGACGCAGTTCATGTCAAAGGCGTTGAAGCGGATCTGGCGGGTCATCTTGCAGTCTCTCATCTGATCGGCGGTCGGTTCGGCAGGGGGGATGCCGGGCTGCCGGTTAAACACGACATGTTGTGCCGTGATTACCGCGTCAGGGCCGCCCGAGGCGATTCCAAAGCCCGCCCCTCAAAGAGAAGGATCTCCTGGCAGGGCCGCCTTATGCAGCGTGGATTTTCTTTGCCACAAGGGTCTATTTTTGCGATGTTTTATGCTTTTCAAAAGGTTGCGATGAAACGGCGGGTCAGAGACTCAGGGCCGGATTTTCGCGGCACCAGGCGGCTTCGCCCCCGGTTTTGCCCCGCAAAGGGGAAGGGCATTCCCCGGAAGGAGAATAGTTTTCCCCGGCGGAGGGCGGCAACAGGGGCTGCCTTCTGCGCAGAAAAGGCCTTTGGAATGGCCGGAGGGGCGCAGCCCCCCTTATAAATCAGCCTCAGATCTGACGGGTTGCCCCCCTCAGGCCATACCCACACCGCCCCCACATCGCCCAGGAAGTCGCGACATGAGCCAGCCGATCCAGGATACCCCGCCCAGTCAGGCCAACCCTCCCGCCAGCCCTGAGATCTTCTGGTTCCTGCCAACCTCGGGCGATACCCGCTATCTGGGCACGTCAGATTTCAGCCGCCCACCCGAAAATGGCTATATCCGCCAGATCGCGATCACGGCGGACCGGCTGGGCTATGACGGGCTGCTGATCCCCACGGGCGCGAGCTGCCAGGACCCCTGGGTGACCGCGGCAAGCCTGATTGCCGAGACAAAGCAGATCAAACTGCTGGTCGCTTTGCGCACCTCGATCATGGGGCCGACGGCCTCGGCGCGGCAGGCGGCGACGCTGGATCAGGCGCTTGGTGGCCGGCTTTTGCTCAATGTGGTGCCCGGCGGCGATGCGACCGAACTCGCGGCGGATGGCGTCTTTCTGAAACATGACGAGCGTTACGAGGCGGCGGATGAATTTCTGACCGTCTGGCGCCGTATCCTTGCGACCGATGCGCCGGTCTCGTTCAAGGGAAAGCATCTGAGCGTCGAGAATGCCCGGAATTTCCACCCTCCGGTGCAGCGGCCCTATCCGCCTTTGTATTTCGGAGGGTCCTCGCCGGCGGCGCATGATCTCGCGGGGAAACATGTCGATGCTTATCTGACCTGGGGCGAACCACCCGAAGCCGTTGCGGAAAAGATCGCCGATGTGCGGGCACGGGCCGCAAAGCACGGGCGTCAGGTCCGGTTTGGCGTGCGCCTGCATGTGATCGCGCGCGAGACGGAAGAGGAAGCCTGGGCGGATGCTGACCGGCTGATCTCGCATCTCTCGGATGACGATATCGCAGCGTCCCAGGCCAATATGGCGAAGATGGACAGCCACGGCCAGGCCCGGATGCAGGCGCTGCATGGCGGGCGGCGCGACCGGCTGGTGGTGGGGCCGAACCTCTGGGCCGGGGTTGGCCTTGTGCGGGGCGGGGCTGGCACTGCGCTGGTCGGCAACCCGCAGCAGATTGTCGACCGGCTGCGCGAATATCAGGCGCTTGGGGTCGATACATTTGTGCTTTCTGGCTATCCCCATCTTGAGGAATCCATCCGCTTTGCCGAACTGGTTTTCCCGCTTCTGGGCAAGAGCGCCGTGACCGAACGCAGCGCCCAGACCGGCGGGGCCTTTGACATCCGCACGCGTGCATCGGCCAGCTGAGAGGAGGCCCGATATGACCGAACAGCGCCCGATCATCCCCTCCGGCGGGCGGCATATTGCCATTGTGGGGGCCGGGCTTTCCGGATCGGCGCTGGCCTGGCATCTCGCCCGGCTGAGCGGTGACAAGACCCTGCGCATCAGTCTGATCGATCCGAGGCCAGAGCCGGGCAGGGGGCTCGCCTATTCCACACCAGACCCCGATCATCGGCTGAACGTGCCGCATACCCGGATGACGCTCGACACATCCGAGCCGGATCACTATGCGCATTGGCTGCAATCGGGGGCGGCGCCTGCCTTCGCGGCGGATGCGCTGCGCCCGGACGGGGCGATTTTCACACCGCGCGCGGTGTTTGGTGCCTATGTGCTGGCGCATCTGCAACCCTTCCTCGATGCCGGCCGGATCGTGCATCTGCAAAGCCGGGCCGTCAGCGCAACGCGCGCCGCTGGTCTCTGGCAGATCGGGCTTGAGGACGGCCGCGTGATCCGGGCCGATGAGCTGGTGCTCGCGGCAACCCATCCCGGCCCCGGCCTGCCGCGCGGGCTTGAAGCCCTCGCCGGGACGCCCGCGCTGATCGCCGACCCCTATCTGCCCGCTGCGCTGGACGGGATTGACCCGGAGGAAGAGCTGCTGATCATCGGCTCGGGCCTGACCGGCGCCGATATTGTTGCAAGCCTGATGCGGCACAACCACAAAGGGCGGATCCGGCTTTTATCGCGCTCGGGGCGCCGTTCGCAGCCGCATGGGCCGGTCCAGGACGAGAGCAGCGCAGATTTCACCCTTGATCCGCCGGGCACGGCACTGGCGCTCTTGCGCCGTATCCGGGCCGAACTGGCGATTGCGGCAGAGGCCGGGCTGACCTGGCATCCGGTCTTTGACCGTCTGCGGAGCCAGGGCCCGCAGATATGGGCCGCGCTGCCCTTGCCCGAGCGCCGCCGGCTCCTGCGCCATCTGCGCGGGCTATGGGACATCCACCGCTTCCGCATCGCGCCGCAGACCCATGCAAGCCTGCTCGCGGCCGAGCAGTCAAACCAGCTGATCGCGCTGGCCGGCCGGGTGACCGGGCTCGAACGTGACGGCGCGCGGCTGCGTATCAGCCTGCGGCTGCGCCGGGGCGGCGCGCTGCGCTTCACAGCGGATCGGGTGATCCTTGCCACGGGACCGGCACATGGGGCGGTGACGGCAACCAACCCGCTTTACGCCGATCTTGCGCATCAGGGGCTGATTGCGACCGATCCGCTTGGGCTTGGCCTTTCGGCGACAACGGAGGGGGAGGCGATTGATGGAAAAGGCCAGCCGCAAAGCGATCTTCTGATCGCCGGACCGCTGGCCCGCGCCGCTGTCGGCGAACTTATGGGGGTCCCCGAGGTTACCGCCTGGGCCGAAAGGCTTGCGGCAAAGCTGGCACAGGCGCCGGTTTCGGCCTGATTACGGTCCCTGCCTGAATGCAGCTGAGATCTGCAAGCGCCCCGGAATTCCGGGGCGCTTTGCGTTTTATGGGTCAGTTCCAGGGATGGCGCGGCGGGTTGACGCCATTCAGGTAGTAGTTGCCGACATGGTAGAATTTCCAGCGCACCGGATCATGCAGCGTATGGGTACGGGCATTGCGCCAATGCCGGTCCAGCGCATGCTGCGCCAGTGTCGAGCGGGTGCCGCCCAATTCAAACAGCTTGTTGGTCGCGTCAATTGCGACCTGGGTGGTCAGCACCTTGGCCTCGGCGGTCTTGATGGTCGCGTCGGTCACATTGGCCTCAGACGGATCGGCAAGGCCCCGGTCGATGGCGCGCCCGGCAATCTCAAGCAGCGCATCGGCGGCGTGAAGGTGGATCTTCAGCGTGCCAATGGCCTGAATCGTATAGGGATCCTCGCCCGCAGTCTCTTTACCGCTGTCGATCCAGGGCCGGCTTTGGGTCGTCACAAAGCGGATCGTCTCGTCAATCGCATTGCGCGCGATACCGGCATCAATCGCAGCCTGGATGATCTGCGAGATCGGCCCCTGCACGGTCGGCACCACCGAAACATCCTGGAGTTTGACCGCGCGCGCCTTCGGGACCCGCACATTCTCCAGCCGGACCGAACCGGAGCCGGTGGTGCGCTGGCCAAAGCTTGACCAGTTATTGGTGATCGTCAGCCCTTCGGTCCCGCGGTCGGCAAAGACGAGATAAGCGCCGTCATCCCCGATCGAGACAATTGGCACGATATGCGACAGGAGCGCGCCGGTTGTGTAGAATTTCTCGCCATTCACCACGGCCTCATCGCCCTCGAAGGTAACGCGGGTCTTGAAATCGACCACGGTCTTGCCGCCGAATTCCGAGAAGGCATTGCCAAAGCGCAGCCCCTGCAACGCCCAGCCAAAGATCTCGCGTTTTTCGGCATCGGTTGCGTCAATGTCGATCAGCCCGAGAATGGCGATATGGTTCTGCGCAATCTGCGCCACCGACGGATCACCCGAGGCGACAATCGCGATCACCTTCGCAAGCGTGGCATAGGACAGGCCTGGTCCGCCATATTCCTTCGGCACGATGATCGACCAGATGCCACTTTGCGAATAGAGATCCAGCTCGCGCAGCGGCAAAAGCCCCTCACGGTCGCGAAGCGCAGCATCCTTCGCCAGCTCTGCCGCCAGCTCTGTCGCGACGCGGATCGCATCGGCCTCGTCTTTCAGCACATATGCCGGCTCGGACGGGCGCGGGCGGGCGGGCACCGGGTCATCGGAATTGACACGCGGATGCAGGGTATAGTCGATCTGGTTACCGGTCAGAGAGCCCATGGCGGTTCCTTTTCACAGCAGGGTCCGGACCCGATGCCAGATAAGGGCAAATGGCCAAGACATTGATATATCAATAATTTGCTGATAAAATTTGCCCGTAATCCGGGTGTCGGGCAAGCCAGGCCCGTTCTCTTCCGCGCGCCTGCGCGGGCGGTTTCTTCTTTGCTCCGGCCCGCTGCGAGAGAGTTGTTTCCCTCGCAGCGTCCAATGGTGAATCAGTCTGCGCGCGCGGGCTCAGATCTCCTGGTCATGGGATGGCTTATCCCAGAGATTGACGCCGCCATCGACCGCATGGAGGTCGATTTCCGCCAGCTCTTCCGGGCTGAAATCCAGGTTGTCCAGCGCCGCGACATTTTCCGCAACCTGTGCCGCCGTCGAGGCCCCGATCAGGGTCGAGGTCACACGCGGATCGCGCAGGACCCAGGCCAGCGCCAGCTGCGCAAGGCTCTGGCCACGCCGTTTCGCGATTTCATTCAACGCGCGGGCGCGGGCGAGGTTTTCGTCGCTCAGATGCTCGGGACGCAGCGAGCCGCCGCCCGCCCGGTTCACCCGCGCGTCTTCGGGAATGCCATTCAGATACTTGCCGGTCAAAAGCCCCTGCGCCAGCGCGGTGAAGGCGATGATCCCGGTGCCGGTCTCTTCAACGGTGTCGAGAAGATCCTTTTCAATCCAGCGGTTGAACAGGTTGTAAGAGGGCTGATTGATCAGAAGCGGCACCTGGCGGTCGCGCAGAAGCGCCGCCATCTCGCGGGTTTTAGCACCGGAATAAGACGAGACGCCGACATAAAGCGCCTTACCCTGTTTCACCGCCGTCGCCAGCGCATCCGCCGTTTCTTCCAGCGGCGTTCTGGCGTCAAAGCGGTGCGAATAGAAGATGTCGACATAATCAACGCCCAGCCGTTTCAGGCTCTGATCCAGGCTGGACAGCACATATTTACGTGAGCCGCCGCCCTGACCGTAAGGCCCCGGCCACATATCCCAGCCGGCCTTGGTCGAGATGATCAGCTCATCGCGATGCGCGGTAAGATCCTCGCGCAGGATACGGCCGAAATTGACCTCGGCCGCGCCATAGGGAGGGCCGTAATTGTTGGCGAGGTCGAAATGGGTGATGCCGTGATCAAAGGCGCTGAAGACGATTTCGCGCTGTGTCTCAAGCGGGGTGGTATCGCCAAAATTATGCCAGAGCCCCAGCGAAAGCGCCGGCAATTGCAGCCCGCTTTTGCCGGTATAGCGGTATTTCGCACGGTTGTTGTCATAGCGATCGGCGGCGGGGATATAGCTCATCTCGGGCTCCGGAGATCTGCGGCCATTTGCACCGTCCTGCACAGCCAGGACCGGGCAAATGTCGGTTTACATATCACGGCCATTCCTAGCGCTCCAGGCCCGCAATGGCTATTGGTTTTGACATATCCCGGTGCGAAAGCTGCATCTTCGCGCGCGCCGTCACGGGCTGGTCCGGCTTTATGGAAGGCAACATGAAAGATGCGGAACTGCACCCTGCGCCGGTTATGGGTCACGCCGCTTTCGGCGACTGCTTTCGGGGGGCAGATGCAGCGCGCCCTGTCCTGAACCGGAGCGGGGGGCTGGTACGGCGCAGGGATCATCCTTAGAAACCGCATAGCCCGGAAACGAAAGCGCGACACAGCCGGATTGCGGCGTTCATTTCGAACGGGGATGGAGATAGTTCTGATGCTTGACCACACCATCATCGTCCCGGCCGGCCCGTTTCGGTTTGTCGCACTGGATGTCGAAACGGCCAATTCGGATCCTGCGAGCATTTGCCAGATCGGCATCGCCTGTGTCGGACATGACGGCTCGGTGAACGTGTTCAGCACTCTGGTCGATCCGGTGCAGCGGTTTTCGGGGTTCAACGTGCAACTGCACGGGATCGGACCCGACCACGTGATGGGCGCCCCGCGATTTCCCGAGGTGTTGCCGCTGATTTCACCGCTTCTTCAGGCGCATCTCATCATTCAGCACAGCACTTTTGACAGCAGGGCCATCAGTGGCGCATGCCGCGCCGGGGGGCTTCCTGATCCTGGCTGGCGATGGGCGAACAGTGTGACGATCGCCCGCCGGGCCTGGCCGGAATTCTGTGGCAATGGCGGACATGGCCTTGGCCATCTGAAAAAGGCGCTGACGCTTGATTTTGCCCATCATGATGCCGGCGAGGATGCAAAGGCTGCGGCAATGGTTGTCCTGCGGGCCGAGGCAAAGACCGGAATGTCGCTGGAAGACCTGATTGCGGCGCCGCGCAGGCCCCCGGCCCGCAGGCCCGGGAACCTCAGCTCCAGGCAGGATATCAAACTGGTGCAAGCCTGACAGCAGAGCTCGCAGGGGGCAGAAAGCCTCTTTGGCATCGTTGAATATGGCGGATTTTGAACCTGACGAAGCAAAAAGCTCCTGCTCGGGCGGCGGCATTGCGAGACCATAGAACAGGAGGGCGGCGCATTCCCCTTCCATCAGGCGGTCTGACGCCAGAGCCCATAGAGCGCGATGCGCCGGACATCGCTCCGATCAGCCAAGCTCTCTCGCACGCAACCTCGCCTGAGAATCCCATGGCCGCGTCTCTCATCGCCTATGCGGCCGCCCTGGCGATTGCCCGACGCACTGGGGGCGCTTTCAGGATCCCCGAACGGCTTGGGGCCTGCATGGTTCGGGCCGAAAAAACGATGATCGACATTGCTACGCGGCCCATCTGGTGTCTGCAAGGCTTTGGCCTTCGGGCGCGAACCGGGGTGGTGAGGGCGTAAGCGCCTTCCCCCGTCAATATGGCAATCCAGGACCACATGCCTTCACCCCGGTACCGTTTCCCGCCTGTCCCAATGGCGGGGCCCCGATGAAGAGGGGGCGACTGCACACACAGCTAATCTGACCGGGCGGTAAAAATTTATGCGGCAGAGGGGCTGTCTCTTGCACGAGACGCATGGCAATAGACGAAACCGTTGACTTGCGGGCCTGGGGCTCTCACCACTGGACAAAGCAACAGGATCAGCCACAGGGGGCCATCATGACCAGGGATCTTCGTCTTTCACGCCGCTTTCTTCTGCAATCTGGGGTAATCCTCGGCGCGTCCTCGCTGCCTTTGCTGCGGCCAGCCTATGCTGCAACGCCGGTCAGGGTCGCGGGCGTGCATGGCTCGCCGGTGGAAAACGCCTGGAATTCGGTCCTGCATAAGGCGCTTCTGGAGGCGGCGGCTGATGGCACCATCGAATACACTTTCTCGGAAGGGATTTCCGCCACCGACTACCCGCGCGCGATGCGGGAATATGCCGAAGCCGGCAATCAGCTGATCATCGGCGAGACCTTCCCGGTGGAACGTCAGGGCCGCGAAGTCGCTGCCGATTACCCGGATACCGCCTTTGCCATGGGCTCGTCCGGCGGGCCGGAGGGGGATAATTTCGGCACATTCGGCACCTGGAATTATGACGGCGCCTATCTCGCGGGCATGCTCGCAGGCAAGATGACACAGACGAATGTGGTGGGGTCTGTCGGCGCCATCCCGATCCCGGAAATCAACCTTCTGATCAATGCCTTCGCCGAAGGCGTCAAGGCGGTGAACCCCGAGGCGAAACATCTTGTCGCCTGGATCGGCACCTTCTTTGACCCGCCGAAAGCCCGCGAGGCCGGGCTTGCGATGATCGATGCCGGCGCAGACATCCTTTTTGGCGAACGGATCGGCACGGCGGATGCCGCCAAAGAACGCGGCGTCAAGGCCATCGGCTCGCTGATCGACTATACGCCGATGTATCCCGACACAGTTTTCGCCAACGCGCTCTGGGGCTTCCGTCCGATCCTGAACGCGATTGTGGCCGATGTGGCGGCGGGCAATCCGACCGGCAAGGATTATACCGCCTTCGGCCTGATGAAAGAGGGCGGCAGCGATATCTCCTATGTGACCGGCGTGGCATCCCCCGAGGCAGAGGCTGCGATGGAAGCGGTTCGGGCCGAGATCAAAGCCGGCAGTTTCACCGTGCCACAAAACTTTGACGAGCCGAAGTAAGCCCGGATGGGATCAGATGCGATAGCTTTGGCCTCGGCGATCCGCCGGGGTCATCTGACGGCGGCGGAGGCGATGGAAGCCTCTTTCGCGCGCGCAGAGGCATGCGCGGATCTTGGCGCGCTGGCGCATCTGAACAAGCTGCGCGGGCGGGCGCTGGCGAGCGAGTTTGACGCGCTTCCCGGCAATGCGCCGCAGCGCTATGCGGCCTTTGGCGGTGTGCCGCTGGTGGTCAAGGATCTCGGCGCGCCGTTTCCGGGCTTTCCGGTCTGTGCCGGATCGGCGATGTTTTCGCGGGAGGGCCCGGGAGAGCACAGCGAGCTGGCCGCAAGGTTCCGGGCGGCGGGGCTTTGCCCTTTCGCCCTGACAACTGTGCCGGAATTCGGCCTTTCGCTGGCGTCAGAGCCGGCGGCCGGGCCTGTGGCGAAGAACCCGCTGGACCCGGGCCTGTCGCCTGGGGGGTCATCGGGCGGGGCGGCGGCGGCGGTTGCAGCCGGGATCGCGGCGATTGCACATGCGACTGATGCAGGCGGCTCGATCCGGGTGCCCGCGGCGGCTTGCGGTCTTGTCGGGCTGAAACCGGGGCGCGGATCGGTGCCGGGAGGGCCGGGTTTCGGCAATCATCTGGGCGGCATCGCAAGCGAGCTGGCGATCTGCCGTTCGGTCCGCGATGCGGAGGCGATCTTTGCCGCCGCGACCATCGGCGGCGCCCATGGGCCTTTCGCCGGCCCCTTGCTGGAAGAGGCGAAATCAGGCCCGCTGACCATCGGCCTTGTCACCGATATGGGCCCGGACTGGCCCATCGATGAGGCGAGGGCAGAGGCGGTCGAAGCGGCGGCGCGGGTTCTGGCCCGCAACGGCCACCGCATCCGCCCGCTGGAGGGCGAGACGGTGATGGACCTCGCCGTCCGCAGCGGGCGTATCTTTGCGGATATCGTCTCGATCAATCTCGCGGAACTCTCGGCGCGACTGGATTTCAGCCAGGCCGAACAGATGACCCGGGCGGTGGTGGCGCGGGGGCTTGCAATGACGGCAAGCACACTCTGGGCGAGCCTCAACGAGATGGTCTATGTCGCGCGCGACCTGTGGCGGATCTTTGACGGGGTGGATCTGCTTCTGACGCCGATGCTGTCCGGGCCGCCGCGGCCCATCGGATCCTTTCCGACCGATCATTCTGACACCGATCTGCATTTCGACCGGATGGCGCGTTTCGCACCGCTGGCCAGCCTTGCGAACATCTCTGGCGCGCCCGCGATCACACTGCCCTTCGGCGCCGATGCGGCAGGACTGCCGCTGCCGGTACAGCTGATTGCGCCGATGGGGCAGGAGCGGCTGCTTTTGTCCATCGCTGCCCGGCTTGAGGTCGAAGAGCGCTGGACCCATCCCTTTGCCGTAGCGGGGCTGACATGAGTGAAACCGTTCTCGACATTTCCCAGGTCAGCAAAAGGTTCGGCACGACACTGGCGAATGACAATATTTCTCTTAGCCTTGCGCGCGGCGAGATCATCGCGCTTCTGGGCGAGAATGGCGCGGGCAAGACCACACTGATGTCGATGCTCTTTGGCCATTACACCCCAGATTCCGGGCATATTTCGGTGATGGGACGGGTGCTGCCGCCGGGGCGGCCCAGGGCTGCAATCCGCGCCGGCATCGGCATGGTGCATCAGCATTTCTCGCTGGCCCCAAACCTTTCCGTGCTGGAAAATGTGATGACCGGCACCGAGAGCCTCTGGCGCCCCTGGTCGGACAGGGCAAAGGGCCGGGCCCGGCTGATGGAGATCTCCGCGCGTTTCGGGCTGAAGGTCAACCCCGATGCGCGGCTTGGCGATCTGTCGGTGGGCGAGCAGCAGCGGGTCGAGATTCTCAAGGCGCTTTACAATGATGCGAAGATCCTGGTGCTGGATGAGCCGACCGCGGTTCTGACCAATGTCGAGGCCGAGCATATGTTTGCAAACCTCAAGGATATGGCGCGGAAGGGGCTTTCGATCATCTTCATCTCGCATAAGCTTGACGAGGTGATGGCGACGGCTGACCGGATCGTGGTGCTGCGCGGCGGGCGTGTGGTGGCCGGGCGCCGTGCGGTCGAGACCTCGAAGGCGGAACTTGCCGGGCTGATGGTCGGGCGTGAGGTGAAGCGGCCTCTGCGCGAGGCGGCCGATCCCGGCGCGATGGTCCTGGAGGCAAAAGCGGTCTCCCTGCTTGAGGGCGGCGTCGCGCGGCTGAAATCGGTCGATTTCCATCTGCGCGCAGGCGAGGTGCTGGGGATCATCGGGGTCTCGGGCAATGGCCAGGCGGCACTGGCGCGGCTGATCGGCGGGCTTGCGCGGCGCAGTGCCGGTGAGATCACGCTGTTTGGTCAGCCGGTCGGCGATCTCTCGGTGCGCGATGTGGTCGGGGCCGGGATCGGCCGCATTCCCGAAGACCGCAATCATGATGGCGTCATCGGCGAAATGGCGATCTGGGAAAATGCGGTGCTGGAACGGCTGCCGGAATTCACCCGGCGCGGCCTTGTGGACCGCAAGGCGGGGATGGATTTCGCCCGCCGGATCATCGAAGGCTTTGACGTGCGCGGGGGCACACCTGCAAGCCGGATCCGCCTCCTGTCGGGGGGCAATGTGCAAAAGCTGATCCTCGGGCGGAACCTGATCGAACACCCCAAAATCCTGATCGCCGCGCAACCGGCACGGGGCCTTGACGAGGGCGCGGTCGCGGCGGTGCATGAGCGCATCCTTGCCGCGCGCAAAGCGGGGGCGGCGGTGCTTTTGATTTCGGAAGATCTTGATGAGGTCATGGCGCTTGCCGACCGCATTCAGGCGATTACCGGCGGCCGCCTGTCGCCGCCGGTCCGCCCCGAGGGGATCACGGCGCGGCAACTGGGGCTGATGATGGCCGGCGAATGGGGAGCGGCAGAACATGCGGTTTGAACGGCGCGAACAAATCCCGCCGGCGCTGGCGGTGCTGACGCCCCTGATCGCGGTGGCGATCTCGCTGACGCTAGCGGGCGGGCTGATTGCGCTTGCCGGGGCGCCGGTTCTGACCGCGTTTGGCAAGATCATCACCGGGGCATTCGGCTCGAAACTGGCGGTGACAGAGACGCTGGCGCGCACGGCGCCGCTGATCCTGACCGGGCTTGCCGCCGCCGTCGCCTTTCGCGCCCGGCTGTGGAATATCGGGGCAGAGGGGCAGCTTTACCTCGGTGCGATTGCCGTGGCCGCTGCCAGCGCGTATCTGTTCGGCGGATTGCCGGGCGTCGTGCAGATCCCGCTTCTGTTCATCACCGGCGCGCTGGCGGGGATGATCCTCCTGCTGATCCCGCTCTGGCTCCGGCTGCGGTTCCAGGTGGATGAGGTGGTGACGACGCTGCTTCTGAACTTCGTCGCGGTGCTGTTTGTCTCGATGCTGATCGACACGGTGCTGAAAGACCCGCTTGCCTTTGGCTGGCCGCAATCGGTGCCGGTCGCTCCTGAGGCAGAACTGCCCCGGATCATCCCGCGCTCGCGTCTCCATATTGGGCTTCTCGTGGCGGTGGTGCTGGCCTTTATTGTGCATTTCCTCCAGTCACGCACCGCTTTCGGGCTGCAATCCAGGGCGGCGGGGCTGAACCCCTCGGGCGCAGCTTTCGCGGGCGTGCCGCTGGGGCGGACACTGGTGCTGGTCGCGATGCTGTCTGGGGGGCTTGCCGGGCTTGCCGGTGCAGTTGAGGTGATGGGCATCACCTCTTATGTCACGACCGAGCTGTCGCCGGGCTATGGCTATTCCGGCATCGTCGTCGCGATGCTTGCAGGGCTGCACCCGCTGGGCGTGGTGCTGGCCGCCTTGTTCACTGCAGTGATGTTTGTCGGCGCCGATGCGATGAGCCGCTCGCTCGCGGTGCCGTCTTACATCGCGGATGTGACGGTGGCGCTGTCCTTGCTGACCATGCTGGTTGCGATTTTCTTCACCCAATACAGGATCCGCAGATGAGCGATATTATCGATATCCTCGCCTCGGCGGGGCTTTGGGCGGCGGTCCTCAGGATCGCCACGCCGCTGATTTTCGCCACGCTTGGCGCGCTGCTATGCGAACGGGCCGGCGTTCTGAACCTCGGTATCGAAGGGATCATGACCTTCGGCGCGATGATCGGATGGTTTGCCGTCTGGAATGGTGCCGATCTCTGGACGGGGCTGTTCGTCGCGGCTTTGTCGGGGATGGTGTTCGGGGTGCTGCATGCCGCGCTGACGGTGACGCTGGGGCTGTCGCAGCATGTCTCGGGGCTTGGCGTCACACTCTTCGCCTCGTCCTTCAGCTATTACCTCTTTCGCCTGCTGGTTCCGGTCGAGGGCACGCCGCCAAAGATCATCCCGTTCCAGCCGCTGCATATTCCGGTTCTGTCTGATCTGCCCTTCTTCGGCCAGGCGGTCTTTACCCAGACCGCGCCGACCTGGCTCGCGATTGCCCTGGCGCTGGCCCTGGCCTTCACCCTTTTCCGCACGCCGCTCGGCCTTGCGATCCGCATGACCGGCGAGAACCCGCATGCCGCCGAGGCTCAGGGCATAAACCCGATGGTGATCCGCTACGGCGCGGTGATCGCCGGATCGGCACTGATGGCGATGGGCGGCGCGTTCCTCACACTTTCCGCCTTTGACAGTTTCATCCCGACCATGGTTCAGGGCCGTGGCTGGATCTGCATCGCGCTGGTGGTCTTTGCCTCCTGGCGGCCAGGGAGGGCCCTGGCGGGCGCGCTCTTATTCGCGTTTTTCGACGCCTTCCAGCTGCGGCTGCAAACCGTTATGGGCGGCGCGCTGCCCTATCAGCTTTTCCTGATGGTCCCCTTCGTGCTGTCGATCCTCGCGCTTGCGGTGATGGCGCGTCGTGCGCGGGTGCCACAGGCATTGATGCAACCCTATCGGCGCGGCGAGCGTTAAGGAGTGACCATGTTCGACACCATCATCCGGGGCGCCAATCTGCCCGACGGCCGCGACGGCTATGATATCGGCATCCGCAACGGCAAGATCGCGGCGGTGGAAAAGCAGCTTCCCGCCGGGGCCGGGGAGGCGGGAGAAGTGATCGACGCCGCCGGCCGTCTGGTCACGCCCGCCTTTTGCGACCCGCATTTCCATATGGATGCGACGCTGTCGCTGGGGCTGCCACGGATGAATGCCTCTGGCACGCTTCTTGAAGGGATCGCGCTCTGGGGCGAGCTCCGGCCGACGCTGACCCGCGAGGCGCTGATCGAACGTGCGCTGCGCTATTGCGATCTGGCGGTTTCCCAGGGGCTTTTGCACATCCGCACCCATGTCGACACCTCTGACCCCCGCCTGGTGACCGCCGAGGCGATGCTTGAGGTGCAGGATCGGGTGAAGGATTACATCGATCTTCAGCTCGTGGCCTTCCCGCAGGACGGCTATTACCGCATTCCCGAAGGGGTGAAAGCGCTGGAGCGCGCGCTGGATATGGGCGTGGGCATCGTCGGCGGCATCCCGCATTTCGAACGCACGATGGAGGAAGGGCGGCTCTCGCTCGAGGCCCAGTTCCGTATTGCGGCTGATCGCGGCCTGCCGGTCGATGTGCATTGCGACGAGACCGATGACCCCCTTTCGCGCCATGTCGAAACCATGGCCGCCCTGACCATCCGCTTTGGGTTGCAGGGCCGGGTGAATGGCTCGCATCTGACCTCGATGCATTCGATGGACAATTACTACGTCTCGAAACTGATCCCGCTGATCGCCGAGGCGCAGATGACCGCGACGCCGAACCCGCTGATCAATATCATGCTCCAGGGCCGGCATGACAGCTACCCGAAACGGCGCGGCATGACGCGGGTGCGCGAGCTGATGGCGGCAGGTGTCAATGTCTCGCTGGGTCAGGATTGCTGCATGGATCCCTGGTATTCGATGGGCTCGGGTGACATGCTCGAGGTCGCGCATATGGCGGTGCATGTCGGCCAGATGGGCGGGATTGCCGAGAAACATCAGATCTTTGACGCGGTCACGGTCAATTCGGCGAAAACGATGGGGCTTGACGGCTACGGGCTGGCCCCCGGATGCAAGGCCAATCTCGTGATCCTTCAGGCGGCGGATGTAACCGAAGCGATCCGGCTGAAACCGACCCGGCTTTATGTGCTGCGCGAGGGTCGCGTGATCAGCCGCACCGCGCCGCGCTTGCCGTCATTGTCGCTGCCCGGTCGCCCGGCGCAGATCGATCCGGGTCTTGATTACCTGCCGCCCGGCAAGGGCTGAAACGTTCCGGCGACGCCGCCGGCCAGCACACTTTCGCGCAGATGCAGCGCGAGTGGCGACAGCGGGCGGCGTCTGAGCTCAGGCAGATAACAGCGCGAGACGCGGATATCACTGGCGGTTGGCAGCACAAGGAAACCGGAATTGAGCGGCGGGTGGATCAACAGTTCCGCCGACCTCATCCGACAAAGGCGCGATGGCATCGCTTTGCGCCAGACAGGCCAGCGTCAGCAGTGTCGAGGGGCTGTTCACCCCATTCACGGGCTCTGACAGGCCAAAAGCGGCGCAGCGCGTGGGAAAGTTGATGCCCGCGCCGCACCTTCAACACCACTTTCTCATGCTGCAAGGGCTGGATGTCGCAATCGCGGCTGTCGCATTCCGGCAGAATCCATGCCAGCACGAAACCCGTCTCGCCTGCGGCCAGATGGATCGGGCGATCACGGGATGGCAGCGCATCCAAGGTGATATTGGCCCTGGGCGAGGTCTCTTTCAGCTCACCCAGGGCCGCATCCAGATAGAGCAAAGACGACCCCGTCACCGCCTCGACCCGGATCGACGCGCCAAGCCCACCGCCTGGGTCATCAGCGACTGCCCTGGCTGGTCCACCCCGGTGTGAGAGACCTGGCTGTGCCGGGAGTGGTCCTGAATTGAGTTCGGAGATTTTCGACCACCTTCCCGATGGCCGTCCGGTCAAAGCGGCGCGGCTGCGCGGGGCAAAGCTCTCGGCGACGCTCCTGACCATGGGGGCGACGGTGCAGGATCTGCAGATGGAGCGCGTCGCACATCCTCTGGTGCCGGGCTTCCCGACACTGGCCCTTTATCCTGGCAAAAGGCTTTGCGTCGGCGCCTTTGTCTGGCGGAGCGCGGTTCACGCCTGACGCGTATGAGATCCGGGTTGACGCCAATAAAGGCGGCTATTTCCTGCACGGCGGCAATGACGGCATTCACCACCATATACGGGATATCGATGACCCGAATGCGGAAAATGTGGTAGTCCCTCTGGATCTCGTCGAAGAGCCTACGGGCTTCCCGGGACGGCTCTCGATCCGCGCCGAAATCCCGGTCGCGGACGATGCGCTGAGCTTTGATCCTGAGGCCCGAAGTGATGCGGCGCCTCCAGCACGCCGCGATCACCGGTTTAGTGTGGCGGCGGATCACTGGCTGGCTGTCAATGCCGCCCCGATCCCGATCGGTGAGATTACGCCTGTCGATGGCACCGAATTTGATACGCGCGCGGCCAGCCTGCAGATCTGTGACGGGCGGCACCTCACCGGGATCTTCGGGCTGGCCGGCGGAGTTACGCCAGCTATGCCGGGCATTCCCTGAAGACCCAGGGCTGGCAGGCGCGGATCTCGTGGCGACCGCAGCGGGGCAGGGGAGCCTTGCCGTGCGTGGCGCCAATTTAGCTCTGCCCCTTGAAACGGCGCTGGTGCCCTGACCGGGTACGGTCGTGCCGGTGATTCCCGACGACATGGTCACCATCCGCAATGGCTGGGCTGAGACGCGCTATCTGCCGCTGGATGCGGAGGCACTTGCCGCTGCCCTGGTGGAACACCGCGCGCAAGGCGGTCGTCATTTCCATTTCGTGACTGGTGCGGTATCGGGCCCGGCGGGGCGATTTCCCCGGTGGGATGAGCGACGAAGTGACTGAGGTGACCGGCCAGATCGCAGCAAGCGGTGGTGACGGCGTCTATCTCCTGCCCGGCACACAAGACGAACGGGCGCGGGCTTTATGAAAGCGCGAAACGCGGATCTGATGATGGAATTTGTTGCGGCGTTCAGGGACTGTTCGCTGGTGGCTATCCTGTGCGGCATCCGCCCGGAAGAGGCGCAGGCTCATGTCGATGAGATGGCCGAGGCTGGCTTAACCCTGATCGAGGAGTTGAGCGCAGCTTTCGAAACCCGCGCGATCATCGGCAGCCGACACCGTCCCGACCGCCACACATGTTGAGGCTGTGGCAAAACCCGGCGGCAGGCTGGGACAGCGCAAAATCCCGTCCCTGGCATGGAAGCTGCGACCCCAGTGGCAAATCTGGTCTATGGGCCCGGCGTTGCCACCCCGTTTTGCCCCGGGCACGAGTGGTTCTGGCCCTGGATCGGGGCTGTCTCGCCCGGGGCAAAGCGTGGCATTGACCGACAGGCAGGTGCGCGACTATATCGCCGCATTGCCAGGCTGATCAGATTCGGGTGCTCCTCTGCTCACTTTGATCGAGACTTGAGTCATCAGACATGTTTCAGGGACTATGACCGGTCAACCGGACGGCTCTGCCACAATTTGGAAACATTAAACGTAAGTGCCGCTTTTAGGCTTGCGTTAACAGGTTTGAGGGCGCAACCCTTCAACTTGTACGACTGTCTTACTCTGAACCGGGAAAAGGGATCATGACGGAGCTCATCGACCTGAGCGAGGTTGCCGGCCAGGCCGGTAAATTCGACTGCTTCCTTGAACAGGTGCGGGATCGCTTTGGATTCGATCATGTAGCCTATCTGGGGTCAAACCCGGTTGCCGGCACAATGCATGGCTATGTCACCTATCCTGAAGAGTGGAAACGCCATTATACTCAACAGGCCTATCACCTGATTGATCCGACCCTGCGAATCGCGCAGCGCAGCATCGCGCCGATCGACTGGGCGCGGATCGAACAAAGCGAGAATTTTCGCGTTGTTTTCTGTGCCGCACGGGAATTCGGGATCTCTGACCGCGGTGTGACGATCCCGGTGCGCGGGCCTTTCGGTGATACCGGGATGCTCAGCGTGACGCGCGACACCGACGATCATGAATGGCATTCGATGATCGCCGAGCATATCGGCGATCTGCAATCGATCGCCGTTCATATGCATGACGCTGTGATGAATTCCGATGCGTTTTCCAATGTCCTGCGCCGCACGCCGCTGTCTTCGCGTGAGGTGGAGATTTTGCAATGGACCGCTGCCGGCAAGACCCAGCAGGACATCGCAGACATTCTGAATATTTCGCATCGTACCGTCGAAGTGCATCTGCGCTCGGCGCGCGAAAAGCTTTTTTCGCTGACCACAGCCCAGGCAATCGCCAGGGCCATTGCCCAACATCTGATCTATCCGATCTGATACAGCACGGGGCACGACCTCATTGACCGTCAGGGCAGGAGCCCGTGGCGGAGCATGACGTTTTTCCGGCGTGAAAAGGCAGAAAAAATCTTCATAAATACGGGATTCCCCGAGTATCGGGCGGCACAACCAGTGGTTAACGTCTGAGGACATGTGACAATGGGGGTTGCCATGATCATCGTAATCGACGCCGTAAACAAACATCTGTTTGAAGATGTTCTTGACGATATGTACCGGCTGCGCGCCCGGGTTTTCAGTGACCGTCTGGGTTGGGACGTGAGCATCGAGCAAGGCCGCGAAATCGATCGCTTTGATCATCTCGACCCGCTCTACCTGGTTGGGCTGGATACCGAAGGCGAGGTCATCTCCTGCGTCCGCCTGCTTCAGACGACCGGCCCGCATATGCTGTCGGATGTGTTCAGCGAGATCCTCGATGGCGAGGCACCGCTGCGGTCGTCCAGGATCTGGGAATCGACCCGCTTCTGTGTTGATACGGCCCGGCTGTCGCGGGACGGGGCGGATACCACGGTGTCACGCGCCACATGCGAACTGATGGTCGCCACGCTTGAAACCTGCCGCAATGCAGGTATCTCGGACATCATCACGGTGATCGATCCGGTGATGAACCGGGTGCTCAAGCGCTCGGACAATGCGCCTTATGACTATGTCGGCACGGTCAAGCCGATGGGCAAGGTTTCGGCTCTGGCCGCCCTGCTCGATTGCACAGATGAGCGGATCGACCGGGTTCGCAATTTCGCGGCTCTGCATGAAAATGTGGTGCTGAGTGATGCGGCGGCACTGGAGCTCAGGCCAGTGACTGCCCAACACGGGCTGAAAAACAGAGAGGTGACAGTGCTCCCCGGTCAAACCGGCTCTGCTGCCTTCAGCCCGGTGATCGGCCTGGGTCACGTTCCAGGATGATCGGCGACGGTCACCGCCGGGATCCCTGTCCCGGTGGTGACCGTAACCTTTTCTGCACCTTGTGCAGGTGAATGCAATCAACCCCCCCGTCGACTGCGCGATGGGGCACGGACGGAATCAGGAGGTCAGGCGATGGCTGTAATCGCAATAGTGGCCGGTGGCGTTATCGGGTTGATAAATGGGCTGATTGGCCTTGTTACAGGGCTGGGTTTGGGTGCGGCGCTGCTGGTCTGGATCGTCGCGGGCAGTTTGTCTGCGCTGCTGATCTTCCGTCAGTTCCTGACCGGGACGGCAGGCAATCGATCCGACCGGCAAATGGATGCGGTCTATGACGATCTGCTGTCACTTGGCGAAGACGAGATCCGCCGCGCGTCACTGGCGGCAACAGATGCGTCCAGCATGTCACGACTGGTCAGGATCTATGCCGAGCGTGATGCACAGATTGCTTCCGCGCGAGAATATCGGCGGGTCAATCGCTGAACCAGACAGGCTGGCCGTATGAGCGGCCGGCCGGTGCATCCGGTGCTGTCCCTCTGGAAGCCTGCCTCGCTGGAAATCAGCGAAAGCACTCAGCTCCGGCGCCGAAAGATCCTTGCGGCCGATTGCAGAACCAGCCTGCCATCGGTGCAGGCGCCGGCACAGCGAACATAGGCCAGCGAAAGGGCCATCCGCTCACTTTCGCTCAGACTTTGTCCTGCGGGATGAAATGCATCCGGAGTGACAATCCCGGGACGTACCGCTAACAGCCGGTTATCGGGTTTCTCCCGCCGGTCCGTAGCCGCGACCGCAACCGCACGCGGACCGATAAAGGACATGTCCCCCCACAGAACATTCAGCACCTGTGGCAGAAGATTGAGCCCGGTTGACAGCAGAACCGCGCCAAGCGGAGTCAGATGTCCCGCATCAGCTGCATTGGCGTGCAACAGATCCGCCGCCGAAAGGTCGCCCCGGATCACGCGAAAGCGGTATTGCCGGAAGACGCGCCCGTTCAGGCCGAGACAGCTCAGCCGCATCAGGGCAGGGCCGCCGGATCCGACTCGGATCGCAACGGCGATCATCAGCATCATCGGCAGGGTGATAGGTAAAGTGATCAAAGCAAGTGCGAAGTCGCACAGGCGTTTCAGCCCCTTGCGGTGCTGAATTTTTGCTACCCCGAAAGGGGTTTCGCTCAAGGACATGAATGATACTCGCGCGGTTACTCAGTGAATTTTATTTCAGACAATAGGGGATGACTAATTCCACATCCAAAGAATTGCAATTTATATGACACTCTGCGCTGGAAACAGTTTTTTCCTAGTAGACGCGTTTTTGGAAAATTGCATTCAGATTTTGGGATCCGCGCCTGCCCGGGCTGCTTTCTGCGCAGGCGCGAGCAGCGGCAGAGGGTTTCCACTCTGCCCCATCCGGAGAGACGATAAGATTTCTGTTTGCAAGTAGCATCTTGGAACAATATTCTGCGTTTGGCTGGTATTCTGGACCAGAATTGGTTCTGGATGGTTGCCGTTGGACCATAACCCGGGGCCGGCCAGTTGATCATGATGCCAGCACAAGACGGACCAGAGATGAGCCATACCCCTGTGACCCGAGCCGAGCCCTTCGCGCGCGAGGAAGGCTGGCGTGATGTTCTGGTGATCGGCGGCGGCGCGAGCGGTGTGCTTTTTGCCGCAAATCTGTTGCGCCAGAACACCGATCTCAGGGTCACTGTGGTCGAGGGCCGGCATCTTCTGGGTTGTGGAATCGCTTACTCGACCAGTGATCCCGACCATCTGCTGAACACGCGCGTCCATAATATGAGCGCCTTTCCGGATGAGCCGGATCACTTTCTGCACTGGCTCGAGAACAATGCACCGGGCCGTCATGACAGCGAAAGCTTTGTCGGACGCGCCACCTATGGCAGCTATCTGTCCTGCCTGCTGGCGCCCTGGACGGCGTCGGGGCGGCTGGTCTGTATCAAGGCCGATTGTCTCGGGATCAGCGAGCGCGGGGGCGGCGTGAAGGCCGAGCTGGATGACGGGCGGCAGCTGAAGGGCGCCTATGCGGTGCTTGCGACCGGGCATGTCGTGCCCAGGGACGACCCGTCAGGGCTGATCTCGGGTGCCTGGTCGGTCAATACGCCGCCAGGTGACGGGGCTCAGGTTCTGATCATCGGCACCGGGCTTTCGATGGTGGATCAGGTGCTTTCGCTGGAACGGGCCGGGCATCAGGGGCAGATCATCGCGATCTCGCGGCGCGGGCTTTTGCCGCGGTCCCACGGGCCAGGGGCCGCGCTGAAGATCCCGGCCGAAACAGTGCCTCTGGGGGCGCCGGTCAGCCGGTTGCTGGCCTGGCTGCGCGGTCTGGTCGCCGATGCGGAGGCCGAAGGCGGCACCTGGCGGTCGGCGGTCGACGGGATCC
This sequence comes from Rhodobacter sp. 24-YEA-8, assembly GCF_900105075.1. NCBI lineage: Bacteria > Pseudomonadati > Pseudomonadota > Alphaproteobacteria > Rhodobacterales > Rhodobacter > Rhodobacter sp. 24-YEA-8. The sequence continues at coordinate 220,686 of NZ_FNSK01000002.1, read as the reverse complement.
GGCCTTATGTCAGCCTGATCTGGCAGAATATGGATCTGGACCAGCGCCGGCGTTTCCTGCGCCATGGCGCCACCTGGTGGGAGGTGCATCGCCACCGCATCCCGCCAGCCTCTGCCGCGCGGCTTGAGGCCGCGATGCAAGCAGGGCGGCTGAAGATTGAGCGGGCCGCCTTTATCCGTGCCGAACCGGCGTCGGGCGATTCGGCGGACGAGGTGGTGACAGCCGTGATCCAGCCGCGCGGTGCGGCAGGCCCGGCACGACTGGAGGTCGGGCGGATCATTGACTGTCGTGGCATCCGCAATGACCCGGAAAAGAACGCCTCGCCATTGATGGCAGGGCTTCTGGCGAATGGGGCGGCGCGGGTCGATCCTTTGCGCATCGGGTTTGAGGTCTCGCCCGAGGCGCGGCTGATCGGGCGGGGTGGCGCGGCCTCTGACCGGCTTTTCGCCCTTGGTCCGGTCTCGCGCGCGATGTTCTGGGAGATCACTGCGATCCCCGACATTCGCGTTCAGGCCGGCCAGATGGCGCGCTATATCGCGGCAAAGGAAAGCACTGTCACGCGCTGAGGCCCGGGGGCCTCAGCAAAGGTCCGGTAAGCCGCGCCGGTTGTGGGAATCGAGGAAGGTCTTGGCGATCAGTGCGATGATCGCGATCATCGTCAGGGTCGAGGCGGCCGCAAAGGCTGCCACAGAGGTGTTCATCTCGTTGTACAGAAGCTCGATCTGCAAAGGCAGCGTATTGGTCTGCCCGGCCACCCGGCCCGATACGACCGAGACACCGCCGAATTCGCCCACCGCGCGCGCGGCACAGAGCACCGCGCCGTAAAGCAGCGCCCAGCGGATCCCCGGCAATGTGACATAGCGAAAGACCTGCCAGCCCCTGGCGCCAAGCGTCACGGCGGCTTCCTCTTGTTCAGAGCCTTTCGCCAGCATCAGAGGCAGAACCTCGCGCGCCACAAAGGGGGCGGTAACGAAGAGGGTGACCAGCACGATCCCCGGCAGGGCAAAGAGCACGGTAATATCATGTTCGCGCAGGAAGGGTCCAAGGAACCCCTGGCGACCATAAAGCAGCAGATAGCAGATGCCCGCAATGATCGGCGAGATCGAGAAGGGGATCTCGACAATGGTCATCAGCAGTCCGCGCCCCGGAAAGCGGAAACGTGCAATCGCCCAGGCAACCGCGATGCCGAAAGCAACATTGACCGGCACCACGATCACCGTGACGATCACCGTCAACCAGATCGCATGCAACGTGTCGGGCGTGGTGATCGCGGCCCAGTATCCTCCGACCCCGGCCGCGAAAGCGCGCCAGAAGATATAGACGAGGGGCGCGGCGATCAGGAAGGCGGTGCTGACCAGCGCCAGCGCGATCAGCACCCGCGCGGTCCGGCGTTCGCCCGCATTGGCGGCACGGCGGCCTGCTTCGATCTGCTCTTGGGCGCTCATCGGGGTCACAGTCATTTGCCGCCCTCGCGGTAGCGCGCGGCGCGGATCTGGAACAGGTTCGAGATCAGCAGCAGCAAAAGCGCGAAGACCAGCAGGATCAGCGCAATCACAGAGGCGCCGCGATAATCATATTCCTGCAGCCGGATGAAGGCGAGAAGTGAGGCGATCTCGGTCTTGCCGGGCAGATTGCCCGCGATAAAGACCACCGCCCCGAATTCCCCCATGGATCGCGCCATCGACACCGTGCAGCCCCCAAGCCAGGCCGGGAGGATCGCGGGCAGGATCACCTTTGAAAAGGTCTGCCAGGGTGTGGCGCCCAGGGTCTTTGCCGCCTCTTCCAGCGCAGGGTCGAGGTCTTCCAGCACCGGCTGCACCGCGCGCACCACGAAAGGCACCGAGGTGAAGGTCATCGCGATGATGATCCCCGGAAGCGCATAGACGACCTGTATCCCCATCGCCTCCAGCGGGCCCCCAAACCAGCCGGTCGAGGCGAAAAGCGAGGTCAGCGCAAGGCCCGCCACGGCGGTGGGCAATGCGAAGGGAATATCCATCATCGCATCAAGGAAAGCGCGGCCACGAAATTCGTAACGCGTCAGCACCCAGGCCATCAGGAGCCCGTAAAATGCGTTGATCACCGTCGCAATCGCCGCCGCCATCACCGTGACCCGCAACGCGTCGAGCGTTCGGGCCGAGGTGAGGATACGGACGAATCTGTCCCAGCCGATCCCGGCGCCCGAAATCACCAGGGCGATGATCGGGATCAGGATGATCACGCTGACATATAGAAGCGTGGTGCCGAGGCTCAGTGCGAACCCCGGCAGAACACGCTTTGGCCTGATGCGGACAGAAGCGACGGTCATTTACAGATCAGTTCTCGAAAACCTGGTCGAGAATGCCGCCCTCGTCGAAATGCTTGGCCTTGATATCGGCCCATCCGCCCAGCACGTCGACGGTCAGCAGTTTGACTTCGGGGAACTGTGCCGCAACCTCGGCCGCCACGTCCTTATCGGTGACGCGGAAGTTCTGCGCTGCCAGAACGCGCTGCGCTTCGGGGGTGTAGAGCCAGTTCAGATAGGCGGTTGCAACCTCGACCGTGCCGTTCTTTTCAGCGTTTTCCTTGACCAGGGCGACCGGGAAAGCCGCGAAGAGGCTGGTGCCGGGGGTCACACGCTCCAGGCCCGGATACTGGGCCACGATGCCGGCAGTTTCGGCCTCGAAGGTGATCAGCACATCGCCGATATTGCGCTCGGCAAAGGTCTGGCTCGAGGCGCGCGCACCGGTATCGAAGACCGGAACGTTGGACAGAAGCTTCTTCACGAAGTCATTGGCCTTGGCCTCATCACCGCCATTGGCTTCCAGCGCGAAAGCATAGGCCGCGAGATAGGTGTAGCGGGCATTACCCGAGGTGCGCGGATTGGCGAAGACCGGCTGCACATCGTCGCGGACCAGATCGCTCCAGTCCTTGATGCCTTTCGGGTTGCCTTCGCGCACCACGAATGCGGGCAGCGAATAATAGGGCGAGGCGCCATTCGGGAAGGCATTGCGCCAGTCGGCATCGACCAGACCGCCATCGACCAGCACGTCGATATCGGTCTCCTGGTTGAAGGTCACCACATCGGCGTTCAGACCTTCAAGGATCGCGCGGGCCTGGGCAGACGATCCGCCATGGCTCTGATCGACGGTGACATCGCGGCCGGTGGTTTCCTTCCAGGTCTTGGCAAAGACCGGGTTCAGCGCCTCGAACAGCTCGCGGCCGATATCATAGCTGACATTGAGGATCTTGTCCTGGGCCAGCGCCGGAGCGGCTGCCAGAACCACAACAGCTGCAGCGGTGCGCAGTGAAGAGATCAGGCTCATTTCTGTTTCTCCTTCAGGGGAATTTCTTTGATTTCAGAGGATTGCCCTGCCTGGCCGCGCTGGCCGGGAGGCGTTTCGGTAAAAATGGTGCCGGTCTCGACCCGCAGCGTGACGCTTTGCCCCGCCAAGAGGCCCGGTGCCGTGCGGCGCAGGATCTCGACCGCGATCTCCTGGCCTTCAGGCCCGGTCAGCACCGGGCGCAGCACGGCACCGGTCGAGGTCACCTGTTTCACACGCCACAGCCCGGCAGGGTCGGGCACCGGCGTCAGATCGGCGGGGCGCACGAACAGCGTGGCGGCTCCGTCGGGCAAAGCGCGGCGTTCAAGCCGGGCAGCGTCGATCCCGGGTGCCGTCGCGCGGCCCGCAGCAATCCGCACCGGCAATTCGATAGTTGCGCCCATGAACCGCGCCACGAAAGGCGAGGCGGGGTGGTCATGGATCTGGTCGGCGGTACCGATCTGTTCGATCCGGCCTTCGCCCATGATCACCACCCGGTCGGCAAGCTCGAACGCCTCGTCCTGGTCATGGGTGACGAAAATCGTCGTGGTCTCAGATGCATCATGCACAGACCGCAGCCAGGACCGCAGATCGCGGCGCACGGCGGCATCCAGCGCGCCGAAGGGCTCATCGAGCAAGAGGACGCGGGGGTCGATGGCCAGCGCCCGGCCAAGCGCGACCCGCTGGCGTTGCCCGCCCGAGAGCTGGCCGGGAAGCCGGTCCGCCAGATGCGGGATCTGCAAAAATTGCAGAAGTTCCGAGACTTTGCGCGCAATCACCGCCTTGCCAGGGCGTTCGGCCCTGGGCCGGACCGTCATCCCGAAGGCAATATTGTCGCGCACCGACATATGCGGGAACAATGCATAATGCTGAAAGACGAAACCGATGCGACGGTCGCGGGCAGCGATCGACAGCCAGGCGGTCCCATCGACCTCAAGCCGGCCGGAATCGGGCCAGTCGAGACCCGCGATGATGCGCAACAGCGTGGTCTTGCCCGAGCCCGACGGGCCGAGCAGGGCGATCAGCTCTTTATCCTCGACCGCGATGTCGATGCCTTTCAGCACCTCATTGCGGCCAAAGCTTTTGCGCAGCTGGGCGATTTCAATGGCCATTGCCGACTCCGGTTTCAGCACCCCTGATTGCACCGTGCCGCGCCACTAAGCAAGGAACGCCAGGGCCGGAAACCTGCAAAGGAAGAGAATGGTATTCTCCGGCAAAGGGGAGTCTGGGGGAGGGAAGCACCGGTTTGTTCCCATTTCGCCAATATTGCCCCGACCGCAGCCCGCCGGGCCGCGATGGTGTTCTTTTATGCAAGGGCGGGGCGGGGAAGGGCATCATACTCGACCATTATTGTCGTTATTTGATAGCGGCTGCGGCTGGCTGGCACAAGATCAGAGTTCAGCGGAAAACCACGCTTTGCTTCCGCAATCCGGCGATGTGAGAGAATTTCAGTCTCCCCCCGCCTGGCCAGCTGCCTTGACCAGAGGGGCTTTGGGATGCTAGCGAGGCCCCGGACGACGCGCCGATTTGAAGCTCAGATTGCGGGCGCGAAAAAAATGCAGCTAAAGCGGAGGCGCCTCTGGCCCTTCGGTAACCTGAAGGAGAGGCCCATGGCCAGAACCGCCACTGCGTGCGATTTCGCGATCCCTGTCGATTCGATCAACAGCCTGCGCGCCAGTTTCCCCGGCATCTCACTGATTTTCGAGATCGACCTCGCCGTCGAGGATTGCTGGGACGGGCTGGAACATCTCGCCGGTGAATTCCGCCGGGCGGGGGCGCGGCTGCGGCTCTTGCGCGCCACGCAAAGCGGGGTGATTTCCTGTACTGTGGTCGATGGCGGCAGCGATCTGAGCCAGCTTGCGCAAAGCTTTGCATCGGCGCGGGGGGTCTCGGTCTCGGGCTGGACGACCCGGATCCAATACGACTGATCAGCCGCTGTGCCAGGGACTGAGGCTTTCGCGAAAACGCGCGGCGATGGCGGTGTAGCTTTGTCTGCGCGGTGCATCGCGGCGCCAGACCATTGTGATATTGCGGGTCAGCACCGCTTCGGCCAGCGGGCGCGCCACCACCAGCTGTTCGCGCAGCACCTCGGACCGGATATAAAGCGCGGGCAGCAGCGAAATTCCCATTCCCGCCGCGACCATCTGGCGCAAAGTGTCCAGCGTGGTGCCCTCGTAATCGCGGGCCAGCCGCGCCCCGGTCCAGGCGCACAGTCGCGTCGCGGCCCGTCTGAGCGCCGGGCCGCCATCGAACCCCAGCACCGTTTCGCCCGCCAGATCGGGAGGTGCGATCTCGCTTTGTCCGGCGAGGCGGTGATCTGCCGGCATCACTGCCAGCAAGGGTTCGGTGATCAGCGGCGCCTGTTCCACATCCTCGCGCCGCAGCTCCTCGCCCAGCAGGATCACGTCAAACGTTCCCTCAAGCAGCTGACGGATCAGGGTTTCCGTTCGCTCCTCGCGCACATTGACCCGCATTTCGGGCCAGGCGGCGCGCAGATCGGGCATCGCGACCGAAAGCACATAGGCTCCGACCGTCTGCACCACCCCGATCCGGAGCGAGGCCTGGGGCGCGTCGGGATCCCCCCTGCGCGCGACCTCGCGGATATCCTCGATACTGTCGATCACATCTCGTGCACGACGCGCCACATCGCGGCCAATGGGCGTCAGGCTGACCCGGGCGCGGCTGCGCTCGACCAGCTGCGCGCCAAGGCGCTCCTCCAGCGCCCGCAGCTGCATCGACAGCGTTGGTTGCGCCACATTGCACAGCTCGGCCGCGCGGCTGAAATTCAGCTGGTCCGCGACGGCGACAAGATATCTGAGCTGTTGGAGCGTGGGCATCGCCCAAGTCTAGGCAAAGGCGGTGCGGCTGGCAATCAGACAGGCGGGCCGGGCCATTCTGACGGATTTGTGACATGCCTTAACCAGGATGCTGCAGGCGACAGGCGTCTTTGCTGTGACGGCAGGAAATTCACCTGCCTGGGCTGCAACTATGTCGCGGAGCCGCCAATGACCATGGCGCTTTCCTTTACGGCAAGGACAGGGCCGCGGGGAACCCCGCCGGCTCCCGGTTGCGTTTGGCCGAAAAATAGTGCTGTTCTCGCGATGTATACGGTTGCGAAGCGTAGAATGATGCGTCACGGCGAGAGGTCTTTGCCCCAAAGCGAGGCCGCAAGCGACAGGGCCGTTCAGGTCCAGGCTGGCGAAACAGGGGTCGGCGAGAGCCGGGCCGGGACACATGCTGCCGGTCTGGCTGTACAGGTGCCGGGACCCGCCCCGATCTCAGACACCGATCCTCTGGTCGAAAAGGCGCGCGCCGGTGATGCCGGTGCTTTCGAACTGCTGTTGTCGCGCCATTACACCTTTATCTTCCGCGTTGCCTGCCGCTGGACCGGCAATCGCGCCGATGCCGAAGATGTGACGCAGACCGTCTGCATGCGGCTTGGCACGACGATCCGCAGCTTTGACGGCCGCGCCTCCTTCCAGGGCTGGCTTTACCGGGTGACGCTCAATGCGGTGCGCGACCAGCAGCGTGCCAGCGCAAGGCGGGGCCGTCTGGTGGCGGCGGCATCGCTTCTGACCGATGATTTCAGCAAAGGCGATCAGGAGGACGCGCTGCATGTCGCCGATATCTGGCGAGCAGTGCGGGCCTTGCCCGAAAAACAACGCGATGCGATCCTGCTGGTGCATGGCGAGGGCCTTGCCCAGGCAGAAGCCGCCCGCATTATGGGCTGCAAAGAGGTGACGGTGTCCTGGCATATCCACCAGGCCCGCAAAGCGCTGAGGGGAGTGTTGTGACCAGTCGCCGCGACTCCCGTGACACTGCGCCGGCCGATCCGCTGGATCGTCTGGCGGATCTGGCCTTGCCTGATCCCGATCCGGCGCTGATGCGGGCGGATATCGCCCGCGCCCGCGAGCGTTTTGCCGCCGCCGGCCTCTCGCCTGCCGCGCCGGAGCCGTCACGGATCGCGCGCTGGCTTTCGCCCCGGCGGCTCGGGATAGCGGGGTCTGCGGCGACGGCCAGTGTGATGGGGGCCTTTCTTCTGCTGCCCCAGGCACAGCTGCCATTGGGGCAGATGCCGGATGGATCAGACCGCAAAACTGTGGCGACCGAGGGCGTGGCGCCGGCCGACGCGCATTCCGTGGCTGAAACCGATATGGCGCAGGAGGCTCAGCCCGCGCCCGCGCCACCATCGGCTGCGTCCAGATCCGCGGCTGCCGCGCCGCGGAATGTGACGATCCCCGCAGCGCCGCTGCCTGAGCCGGATTTCCCGCCCCTTGCCGCTGCGCCGCCCGCTGGCGGAGGCGCTGGTTCGGCCGGGCCGGCTTACGAAACTGCATCGGAAGCGATTGCCAGTGCCGCGCCGGCGGCGCCTTCTAAAACCCTGCCGCGTCTCGGGGCGAAACCGCGCCATAAGCCAGGTGATGCGTCGCTGGTGGATCTGGCGCTTCCACCGGAAGAAGAGGACTTCTCCGGTTCGCTCAGCTTTTCACTGTCCGGAGATCAGGACGGGCTTTACCTCGACCGCGAGGAAGGCCGGCTTGCGATTCCGATCTGGGAAACGGCGCCGGGCATGACGATCCAGATGACCGATGTCTATCTCTTGCCTGCACGGCGCGGCTTCCCGCAGATTCTGATGATGAAGGGGCAGCTGGGCGATCAGGAACCCTGGCAGATCTTCCGGGTCAGCGAAGATGCCGTGACCTTTGACAAGGTGATCACCGATCTGGTCAAACCGGCGCGCAGTCCCGGTCAGGTCGAGGCAATCCTGAACCGCCTGCCACCACCTGACTGAGCACAGGCCCCATCAAAAGAGGCCTGAGAGCCCGAGACTTCGGACCAGACAGGGCCGGGGCTCCACTTGGATGGATCTTCGCGTCAGTGAAAGAGGGTGCGGGTTCTGGCCGACCTGGTCACTTTTGCAGAGCCCGGCAGCGAAACGCCGCTGCGACGCAGAAGCGGAAAACGCGGCTTGCGCGGCGGCGCCTGGTTGCGGATCGTTTTGTTGAGACGCTCTTCCAGCAGCGCCTGAAGATCGGCTTCAATGGCACTGGTAAAATCGGGCTTGGCTTCTGGTGACTGAACCGAGCCGGCCAGGCCGCTCAGGAGGGCAAAGCAAAGATTGCCGGAGATCACATAGGCCATCATCACCGCGACAATGCCCCCATCCAGGAACCAGACCAGCACCGATGCTGCCAGAGCAGCAAGTCCGCTGAGGATAACCACGAGTGCGACCATGACACGTCTCTTCTTTGAAGGCGCGGCGTTGCAGCATTCTGCCACAACTCAACCAAAGGTAGTTGGAACGGCAAATCGGGCAAAATCGCGGCAAAGTCCGGGTTAATTCGTGCAAGGCGGATTAACTCTTCCCGGAAGCGGCACGATGAAATCCCGCCCCCTCGCAGACGGGGGCGCGAAACGGGAGTTGTGTCGGGGCCGGGCAATCAATGTGGACAGGGTGATTTCGTGTTGCAGCCCACCACTCCTGCGGGCGCGGATGTTCAGTGCACCGCCAAAAATGCTCCAGGATCTCGCGCGCGATGGCAGGCCCCGGCCCGGAGCCTGGCGGCAGTTTCTGCCGCCCCGGATCGACGCGGAAGGAGGGTTCGATCCCGCTGGCCATCAGCGATTCGGATATGCCTGACCCGCGATTCTGGAAGGTGAAGGCCGCCATCCCGCCCCCGGGCCCGAGACTTGCAGTGCCGCCGCCATGGGTCGCGGCATTGATCATCCGGTGGCGCCGCGCCCGTTTCATCGCCTGCAGCCTGACTGTGACCGCGACCATTCCCACCAGAACCATCTTCTGGCCGAACCCGCTCATCTCCAGGGCGATATCCTCCGGCATCCGGCCCAGCCGCAGCGGTTCCGTCAGATCGCCGCCGCCCTCTTCGCGCAGCAGCCGGATGGCGCTGTCAGCAATCTGATCCGGCTCTGCCAGATCGGCCAGCCAGCGGCTGCGGTCGTCCTCATCCGCGTCATCGGTGTTCGCAGATCATGACCGGCAGCCGCAACCAGCCGCATCCGGCTCTCCGGCGCGCGCGCCAGCCGGGATGAGAGCTGGTTGAATGGCCGAATGGATCGCCGAACGCGCCATTTCAAAAGGCGAAAAGGCTGTCCGGTTGCAAGCTGCCGCCGCCACGTTGCGGGCAAAGATGCTCGAGGGTCACCTTACCCGGATGATCATAGCCGAGACACCGCCAAAAGATGCAAGGGGCGGATGCCATGGTCCGGGCCTGACGCCTGGCTTCGCCCCGGAATCTGGCCCCAGCCAGGCACGCCGCGACCTGAGTGATCCTCGCCCGTTCCGATATCTGGTCCTAGCTGTTTTCCTCGGGGCCAGTATCTCAGTCGCAATTCCGTCCCCGAAAGGACCAGCACCATGCGCCGTCTGACTGCTCTTGCCAGGGCCGCCGCCATTAACCGCGCAACACTGCCGGTTTTTGCGCAAAACCGCGCCGGCACTGCCTGCCCGAGGGACGGCCGGGCGGCGGTCCGAAATCCTCACAAAAGACGCCCCGGAACCGCGCAGCGGCGGGGCAATATAGCGGCCACGCGGTCGCAAACCACACCTGGAGCTGGCCGACATCCAGACCCTGCGCGTCGTCGCGGTGACCGGGCTTTGTCCTCGCTTTTGAACTGACCCAATCAGATCATGCCCCGTCGAAGCGACCCCATCCCGAAGCAGGATGATGAAACGACTTGCTTCAGTCGCCGGACTGACCGCGCCTGACACTGATTGGAATCACCTTCGGCAATCTGACGACCCATCCCGAAGCGCGCCGGAGCCGGTGGTGGCGCTGAGCCGCGCACCGGGGCGCATCACGCCCCGGAAATGCCGACAGTTCTGGCGGGCAATGGCGGGGCTGTGCAGTTTACTGTGCCGGAACGCCGTGAAGCCACGAATATTATTCTTCCGCTCTTTGCAGCCGATCCTGCCCACGGGGCCATGATGGGACAGTGACAATCTGCTGCAAATGCGGGCAATCAGAAAACAACTGTCCTGTTTCCGCGTGTTCCGCAATTACCAGCAGGAGACACGCGCGGAGACCCAGGAAAGAAACCCACTGCGGTTTGGCTGAATTTGGAATGGCGCGTTGAGGTACTCGGGCCTTATCACGACGGTGCTTGTCGGGATTGAGGAAAGCTGCATGTCCGAACTTCATATCGTGGGTCTTGCGGGGAATATCACCGCGCCGTCGAAAACGCGTGCGCTGGTCGGGCAGGCGCTGGATCTGGCCGGGGCCGGGCTGCAGGCGCGCACAACCCTGTTCGAGATCGCCGATTTCGGCGAGGATCTGGGCCGGGCGCGGCGCGCCGATGACCTCAGCCCGCAGGCGCGGCACAATCTCGATACGCTTTTGCAGGCCGATGCGCTGATCGTCGCGACGCCGATCTACAAAGGCTCTTATCCCGGTCTTTTCAAACATCTGATCGATCTGATCGACCCCGCCGCGCTGCTCCGCAAGCCGGTGCTGATCGCCGCGACCGGCGGGGGCGAGAAACATGCGCTGGCGGTGGAACATCAGCTGCGGCCGCTATTTGCCTTTTTCGAGGCCCGCGTGCTCTCGACCGCCGTGCATGTCTCGGACCGCGATTTCAGCGAGGGGCGGCTGGTATCGGACCCGGCGCTGAACCGGCTCGCCCGCGCCATTGACGAATTCAGCACGATTTTCCCCAGGGCCGCGCGGATCCGCGCCGCCGCCGAATAACCCGTTTCACAGAATATCCCGTTTCACAGGGGCTGCATATGACCTCCGATCCCGTCAAATTCGCCTATTGGGTGCCCAATGTATCGGGCGGCCTCGTGATCTCGGATATCGAACAGCGCACCAGCTGGACGCCGGAATATAACCGCAGACTGGCGCAGATCGCCGAAGCGGCAGGCTTTGAATATGCGCTGAGCCAGATCCGCTTTACCGCCGGCTACGGCGCTGAAAACCAACATGAATCCGTCTCATTCAGCCAGGATCTTCTGGCCCATACCGAACGGCTGAAGGTGATCGCGGCGCTGCTTCCCGGCCCCTGGAACCCGGCGCTGGCGGCAAAGCAAATCGCCACGATCAGCCATCTCTCGGGCGGGCGGATCGCGGTCAATGTGGTCTCGGGCTGGTTCCGGGGCGAGTTCGCGGCGATCGGCGAGCCCTGGCTGGATCATGATGAGCGCTACCGGAGATCCGAGGAATTCATCCGGGCGCTGCGCGGCATCTGGAGCGAGGAGAGCTTTACCTTCCGGGGCGATTTCTACCGCTTCAGCGACTATAGTCTGAAGCCCAAACCCGTTGATCCGCAACCGGAAATCTTCCAGGGCGGCTCGTCACGCGCGGCGCGGGATATGGCGGCACGGGTCTCGGACTGGTATTTCACCAATGGCAATACGCCAGAGGGGCTGCGTACCCAGGTCGAGGATATCCGCACGAAAGCGGCGGCGAACGGGCATAAGGTGAAGGTCGGCATCAACGCCTTCGCCATCGTGCGCGAGACAGAAGCCGAAGCGCAGGCAGTGCTGCAGGAGATCATCGCGAAGGCCAATCCCGAAGCCGTCAGGGGCTTTGCCGGACAGGTGGTGAATGCCGGCCGCGCCAGCCCCGAGGGCGAGGGCAACTGGGCGAAATCCTCCTTCGAGGATCTCGTACAATATAATGACGGCTTCCGCTCCAACCTGATCGGCACGCCCGACCAGGTCGCCGAACGCATCGTCGGCCTGAAAGAGGCCGGCGCCGACCTCATCCTTCTCGGCTTCCTGCATTTCCAAGAGGAAGTCGATTATTTCGGAAAACACGTCCTCACCCGCGTCCGCGACATCGAAGCCCGCAAAAAACAAACCTTCGCTGCAGAATAAAGCAGCGCCTGCCGATAAGCCCATCGACCAGCCATGATGCCCCCGGCGCCACTGCGCCGGGCAGGGCGGGCTGGTGCAACCGGAGTCCCTAAAATGACGAAACAGGAAACCAGCTTTCAGCCCGCGACGCTTCCCGATCTGGCCGCGCTGAAGGCCCGTTTCGCACCGCTGTTCGAACGCATCCGTGAGGGCGCCAACCAGCGCGAGCGCGAGCGGCAATTGCCGTTTGAGCAGATCAAATGGCTGAAAGAGGCCGGGTTCACCGCGCTGCGGGTGCCGGTTGAATTCGGCGGTTCCGGCGCAAGCCTTGAGCAGTTCTTCGATCTGCTGATCGACCTTGCGGCGGCGGATACCAATATCGTCCAGGCGCTGCGCGGCCATTTCGCGCTGGTCGAGGACCGGCTGGTGGCGCCGCGGGCCGAGGGTGAGGTCTGGCTCCGCCGATTTGGCAAGGGCGAGATCGCCGGCAATGCCTGGTCGGAAATTGGCAAGGTGAAGCTGGGCGAAACCATTACCAAAGTCACGCCCGAGGGGGAGGGCTTTCGGGTCGATGGTGAGAAATACTATTCGACTGGTACGATCTTTGCAGACTGGATCGACACTTACGCGGTGCGTTCAGACAATGGGGCGCCGGTGGTGGCGATCCTGCGCGCCGATCAGCCGGGGATCGACCGGCTGGATGACTGGACCGGCTTTGGCCAGAAGCTGACCGGAACCGGCACCACCACGTTCAAAGGAGCGGCGCTGGAGGCCGAGGGGCTCGTGCCGTTCGAGACCCGCTTCCGCTATCAGACCGCCTATTATCAGCTGGTGCTGGATGCGGTGCTGTCCGGGGCGGCGCTGGCGGCGGTGCAGGATGTCGCGGGCAAGGTCGCCGCCCGCAAACGCGCCTTCTCGCACGGCTCTGGCACGGTGGCCCGCCAGGATCCGCAGGTCCTGCAGGTCGTGGGCCGCGCGCGCGCTTTTGCCTCTGCCGCCCGCGCCGCCACCATCGAGGCCGCCCGCGCAGCGGATCGCGCCTATGAAACCTCGCTGGCGGATGACAAGGCCGCCGATGACGCCGCCAATATCGCGGCGGAGCTGGCTTCGGCCGAAGCTCAGGTTGCGGCGGCAGAGCTCGCGCTGCGGGCAACCAGCGACCTCTTCAACGCGCTGAGCGCCTCGGCGGCGGATACCGCGCTCGGGCTGGACCGCTATTGGCGCAATGCCCGGACCGCCGCGAACCATAACCCGTTGATCTACAAAGAGCGTATCCTCGGTGATCACGCGGTCAATGGCACCGAGCCGGTCTTTATCTGGCAAATCGGCGCGGTCGAGAACTGATACCTGTCGCTGCCGCCCGGCAGGTTCGGTACTCAGCGGTGGTCCTGAGCGTATCCAGGGCCACCGCTGAGTGTCATATGCTTTACCCTGATCTGACCCCTGGCGCCAAAGGTATGCCAGATCCTGAAATTCCGAAAGCCAGGGCTATCAGCGCCGCACATATTGCCGCGCCGCCAGGGAGCTATCAGACCGGCCACAGGGGGGAGCCCTCAGCGCGGGATCACATATTTGCCCATCCGGAAGGCCTGACCGGTGGGCCCGTCGACGGGCTGCAAGGCCTCCTGGCGTCTGGTGCATAGTACAACGTGGCCTGATACAAATCCTTCAGACGACAGGAGTGCGGATGCCGGTGCAATCCGTGAGGCTGGCCGATGAATAGTCCCATGTATCATGGACACCTTCTTCGCTGATTTTGAGGCAATGAGACCATGATGGGCAGATCTAATTTCACCGACGGGCTCAGGCGCGATGCACTCGCCCGGACGACCGGGCGGGCAATCCGGTCGGCGACGTTTCGGACCGGCCTCGGGTGAGCAAGCCCTCGCTCTGTGCCTGAAAGCGCAGGTTCCCGAATCCGCCGTGGAAACTGCCACGACAACGCAGTCGACGAGCGCGCTCTCAACCTGATCAGGCGCGAACGGATCCGACGCAGGATCTGCCAGAGCAGCGCAAACGGCTGCACGTCAGGGTATTCTCCGCGGCTGAGCTGGGTGCATCAATAGGCCTGAGCGGTCGCAGTAATCGTCAGTTCCTGAAGATTGACCGATTGCGGCAGCTGGCAGGCGAACAGGATCGCCGAGGCCACATGGGTTGCGTCGATCCCCCCCTCCATCCGGTCGCGATCAGCGGACCAGACAGCATAGGCTGCGGGATCGGTGATGGTTTTGTCGATCTCGGATTTGGTGATGCCCGGAGACACGGTCATCACCCGCACATTGAACTCTGCCGATGCGCCCCGCACCCCGTCGCTGACAGCGTGAACAAAATGCTTGGTGCCGCCATAGACATCGTGGAAAGGATAGACCTTGCGTCCGGCAATCGACGACATATTGACGATGGTTCCATGCCGGCGGGCCTTCATTGCGGGCAGAACCGCATGCATGCAGTTCAGAACACCGGTCACATTGATGTCGATCAGATCGCGCCAGTCTTCCGGATCCTGATCATCAAGCCGTGCCAGGCGCGAAATGCCGGCATTGTTGATCAGCACATCGACCGGGCCGGACTGCGCCTCGCCTTCGACAATGGCCGCGCGGATGCTGTCCCGGTCCCGCACATCCGCCTCGCAGCAGACAGCGTTGGCAAGGCCGAGATCCAGCAGCTTTTCGCGCCGCCGCGCCAGGAGCAGCAATGGATATCCGGCGGCGGCAAAGGTGCGGGCAATTTCAGAACCGATCCCTGCACTGGCGCCGGTGATCATGACGAGGGGCTTGGAGAGATGGGCGGACATTCACAGGCCTCATGCTGAAGGGAAGGGCTGTCCCTGGCGCAGGCAAAAGGCCAGAAGACCGGAGAACAGAGTCAGAGGGGGCCATTGGCCCCCTCATCCGGATCAGGGCAGATCAGTTCACGCCCGCAGCGGCGCGGATCTCACCGATATTGAGGACCGGAGAAACCTCATACTTATAGAACTGGTTTTCCGGGTTCGGATCGATGAAATCGTCAACATTTTCCGGGGTGATGGCATAGGCCGGGAAATAGCTGCCCAGCGGCAGATTCTGCGCATCAAACCCTTTGTTGAAGATCTGATCGATAAAGGCCACGGCAGAGACGCCGGTCTGCTCGCCCGAGAAGGTGCCTGTCACCAGAAGATTGCCCTTCTTAATCTCTTCCAGTGCGATCCGCGCGCCATCGGCAGAGGTGGCAACTTTGATCGTCTCGATGCCGGTATTGCGCAGCGCCCGCAGCGAGCCGATGCCCATCCAGTCATTGTCAGCAAGGATATGGGTAAGTTTGCTGCCATGCGCCGTCAGAATATCCTCGGCCGCGGCAAGCCCGCCTTCCTCGGTCCAGTTGCCCTCGCCCATTGCGACGACCTGGAACTTCAGCTCCTCATCGTTGAATCCGCCCGATTTCTTCGCCTGCTGGAAGAGGTTGTAGCCACGCAGCATTGCCTCTTCACGAGAGATGTCCAGGCCGAGATCCTGAACGCGCTGCCAGACCATGCCGGACACCATGCCGTTGAGGCGGCTTTCCGAAGTGGAATTGCCAACCACGCCAACGATGAGAGCCGCAACAATCGGGTCGGTTCCCGCATTCTGGCCGACATATTCGCCGGTGCGGAAGCCGTTCTCATAGGGGTTCGGCGTGATGGTGGTCAGGATGCGCGCGCGGTCCGACGGAACGGTGCCGATGGCAAGCACCGGAATGCCCGCATCCACCGCCCGGTTAATACAGGAGGCTACCCCCAGCGTGTCGGTCGGATCGATGACGATCAGATCTTTGCCCTGGGTGATGAACGTGTCGATATGACCACATTGACGTTGCAGGTCGCCGTCAGCCACCTGCACATCAAGCACAATATTTCCGGCTTCCGCGGTCTTTTGCGCGCCCTTGATCAGTTCGACGAAAAACGGCCCGCCCATGGTGATCTCGGTCCAACCGACCTGGATCTTGGCCGGGTCAGCCGGCGTTTTCGGCCAGGCTTTGTCGATATCGGTGCGGTCGGGCATATAGGGATCGACAAGGCCGGACAGCGCGGTGTCGGGCATCAGCTTGTAGATCTCGGGCTTGTCGGCTTCCTGAGCCGAGACAATTCCTGCGGGGATTGCGATGGCGCTTGCCAGCAAAACGGCCAGTCTGGTGTTCACGGATTTCATCTGGTTCCTCCCTGTGATGAATGTAACGTCCTGGTCCCGGCGCGACATCGCGCCCGGAGGTGGTTTCAGTTCTGAAAGAAGGCGCGTGCGCCTGGGAAAAAGGTCAGGCCCGGTCGCGGCCAAAGCGTTGCAGCATCACGGCGGCGACGATGATCAGGCCCTTGATGATCTGCTGCGGGTAGGACGGCACGCTCATCAGGTTCATGATATTGCCGATAAGACCGAGCACGAGGACGCCGATCACCGTATTGATAACCGTGCCCTTGCCACCCGAAAGCCGCGCGCCGCCGATCACGCAGGCCGCAATCGCATCCAGCTCAAAGCCCAGACCGGCCACTGGCGTTCCGACCCCGGTGCGCGAGGTGACGACGATCCCGGCCAGGGCTGCCAATGCGCCGCTGATCACGTAAACCGCGAAGATATAGCGGCGATGCGGAATGCCGGCGAGGCGCACTGCCGTCTCGTTGCTGCCGGTCGCGATCACCATGCGGCCGAAAACCATGCGCTGCATCAGGAACCAGAAGCAGGCGATCACCAGGATCGACAGCACAACCGGCCAGGGCAGCCGGAGCCAGGGCAGCCCGCCGCTGCCGAAGGCATCAAAAATTGCGGTTGCCTCCAGCTCATAAGGCAGGCGTACCGGCTGACCGTTCGACATCATATAGGTCATGCCACGTGCGATGGTCATCATGGCCAGCGTCACAACAAAGGGTGCCAGCTGGAACCATGCCACGAGAGCCCCGTTGAACGCCCCAAGCAGCCCGCCGAAGATCAGCATGGCAAGGACACCGGTGAGCACGGCGGCAAAGCCGTCAAAGGGCAGAAGCGGGATCATGATCGCAACGGCGAGACCGCCGGCCGCCGCGATTGCGCCGACCGAAAGATCGATGCCGCCGGTATTGATGACCAGCAGCATCCCGATGCTGATCAGCAAAAGCGGCGTCAGCTGACGCAGCAGGTTGAAAATATTACCCCGCGACAGGAAGGCATCCGACAGGATCGCCGAAGCGATAATGAGAAGCACCAGCATGACAACAGAACTGTTGCGCACCAGAAAGCCGGTAACTTGTCCTGACCCGGACGAGGCTGCGGTTCGCGTCATTCTTTCACTCCCATCGCCAGCGCGATCAGCGCCTTTTCGTTCATTTCCTGCCCCGACAATTCACCTGTGATCGCACCAGAGCGCATCACTATGATGCGGTCGGCTATGCCAATCAGTTCCGGCAGGTCGGAGGAGACGACGATCACCGCAAGGCCGCGCTCGGCCACTTCATTGATGATCTGATAGATTTCCGATTTTGCCCCGACATCGACGCCGCGTGTCGGCTCATCGAGAATGAGCACCTCAAGATCCGTCGCCAGCCATTTTGCCAGCGCGACCTTTTGCTGGTTGCCACCTGACAGGGTCGAGACCTCCGGCATGCCAGAGGGCGTTTTGATCCGCAAAGCAGAGATCAGCCGGTCGACCTGATCACGCTCGGCGCCGGAATTGAGGATCCCTGCCATGCGGGCAGTTCCGTTGCGCCGCCGCAGCATGATGTTTGTCGCAATCGACAGATCGAGCAGAACACCCTGACCTTTGCGATCCTCGGGGACCATGCCGAAGCCGTTATCAACGCCTTTGCCCGGGCTGGTATTGTGGACGGGCGCACCCTTTAGCCGGATCTCGCCCGACACCGCGCGGTCTGCACCGAAAACCGCCCGCATCACCTCGGTCCGCCCCGCACCGATCAGGCCATAAAAGCCAAGAACCTCGCCGGCGCGCACCGAGAAGCTGACATCCCCGACCAGTTCGGCCAGCCTGAGATTGTCAACTTCCAGCACCGGGGCGCCGATGACGGCATGACGCGGCGGGAAAATATGGGTCAGTTCGCGCCCGACCATCATTGCGACCAGCTGGCCCTGGTCGATATCCGCAATATTCACGGTATCGACATAGGTCCCGTCCTTCATGATCGTTGCGCGATCGCAGATCTCGAAGATCTCTTCCAGCCGGTGCGAGATATATATAACGCAGACACCTTCCGCCCGAAGGCGGCGGATCAGGTCGAAAAGCTGACGGGTTTCGCGCTCGGTCAGCACCGCCGACGGCTCGTCAAATACGATCACCCGGGATTTGCGGCGCAGCGCTTTGCAGATCTCGACGATCTGTTGTTCTGCTACCGAAAGATCCGAGACAGGGCGGCGCACATCCAGCTTTGCGAGGCCAAGGCTCGCGACCAGTTCGGATGCGCGGGAATACAAACTCTTCCAGTTGATGACACTGCGCCCGAATCCCGGATCGTCGATGAAGATGTTTTCGGCCACGCTCATATGCGGGCAAAGCGCAAATTCCTGATAGATCACTGCAATTCCGTGATCGCGCGCAGCGCGCGGGCTCGCAAGGGACAGGGATTCGCCATCGAGAACCACCTTGCCGCGATCGGGCTGGTGATCGCCGGACAAGACGCGCATCAGGGTGGATTTGCCTGCGCCATTCTCGCCCAGAAGCGCATGAACTTCGCCGCCATTTGCCGTGAAAGTCACATCCGACAGCGCGCAGATGCCCCCGAAATGCTTGCTGATCGATACCATCTGCAGGTTATTGGCCATGATCTCCTCCGCCCTGCGGCCATAGGTCTCCTGCCTTTGGCTGCGGCATCTGCCTGATGCTTCATAAGTAGTAATATTACAAAAATAAATGTGTCAACTGTAAAAAGTTGAAAAATATCCGGCCATAAAGCTATTGACATGTAGCATTGCAACGTACTTAGTAGTGAAACTACATCGACACACGTGAGGGATGGCATGTCGCGCGCATTTGGTGGACCTGGGAAATATATCCAGGAAAGAGGCGCGATTGCGCGGCTGGGCGATTTCCTTTCTGCCTGGGGCGGGAAAAGCCTGATACTGATCGACCGGGCGGTGTTCGACCGGCTTTCGGCCGCGGTGGCGGGCATTCCGGATCTTCAGATCCTGGCATTCGGTGGCGAATGTTCCGCAGCCGAGATTGCCCGTATCGTCGCGCAGATCCGTGAAACGGGCGCATCGACAGTGATCGGCGCAGGCGGCGGCAAGGCAATCGATACGGCAAAAATCGCGGCACTTGAGACCGGCGCCCGAATCGTGATTCTGCCGACCATTGCATCGACCGATGCCCCCTGTTCCGCCGTCGCGGTGCGCTATTCCGAGACAGGGGTGTTCGAGGAATCCCTGCGCCTGTCGCGCAATCCGGATCTTGTGCTGGTCGATACCGAAATTGTCGCGGCAGCGCCCGTTCGCTTCCTGATCGCAGGTATCGGTGACGCGCTCTCGACCTGGTTTGAGGCCCGCTCGAACATCGACTCCCGCACGAATAACTATGTGGCGGGCGGCTTCCCCCCGACCCAGGTCGGCATCGCTGTCGCGCGCCGCTGTCATGATATTCTGATGGAAGAGGCGCCGAAAGCAGTTGCCGCAGCGCGCGCAGGCCGGATCACTGCCGCGCTTGAGCAGATCATCGAGGCCAATATCCTGATGAGCGGGCTGGGCTTTGAAAACTGTGGCTGTTCGGCGGCGCATGGCATCCATGACGGGCTGACGGTGCTGCCCCAGACGCATGGTCTTCTCCATGGCGAGAAGGTGGCCTTCGGCACGCTGTGCCTTCTGATGCTGGAAAACCGCGCCACCGAAGAGATCGCAGCGATGATCCGCTTTTGCCGCAGCCTTGGCCTGCCGGTGACGCTTGCGGAACTGGGGCTTGAAGAGGTCACCACCGAAGAAATCACCCGCGTTGCCGGGGCCGCGCTGGCGCCTGGCCAATGCACCTGGGCAACGCCGGTTGCGCTTTCCGTGGAATCGCTGCGCGATGCGATCTTCGCCCTGGATGCCTTTGCACGTGAGGTACTGTGATGCAGACCAATCCCAGCTCTGAGACCGGCTTTCAGAACAGCCCGGTGCTGATCACCGGCGCTGCCGCAGGCATCGGCCTCGCGGTCGCGCAGATGTTTGCGGCACGTGGCGCCAGGCTCCTGCTGGTTGACCGGGATGAAAAAATTGCAGAAATCGCCGCCGGTCTTGGCGCCGGGCACCGCGCCTTGCAGCTGGATGTACGCGAGGATGACTGCGGCAGCCGGGCCGTTCAGGCGGCGCTGGAGGCTTTCGGGCGGCTTGATATCCTGATCAACAATGTCGGCATCGGCCCGCTGGCCCCGGCTGAGGATTATCCTCTTGATCTCTGGGATGCGACGCTGTCGATCAATCTGCGCGCGGCGTTTCTGTTCGCCAAAGCCGCAGCGGCGCCGATGCTGGAACAGGGATATGGGCGCATCGTCAACATGTCCTCGCAGGCCGCAACAATCGGCATCGAGGGTCATGTCGCCTATTGCACCAGCAAGGCAGGCATTCTTGGCATGACCCGCTGCATGGCGCTGGAATGGGGCAAGCGCGGCATCACGGTGAATGCGCTCTCGCCCACCGTGACCGAAACCGAGCTTGGTCTGATGAGCTGGGGTGGCCAGAAGGGTGTCGAAACCCGCGCCGCCATTCCGGTCGGACGTTTTGCGAAACCCGAAGAGGTCGCTGAAGCGGTCCTCTATCTCGCCAGCCCGCAGGCCGCGATGGTCAGCGGTGCCAATCTGGCGATCGACGGCGGCTACACGATCCGCTGAGAGACGACGAAGGAGCAAAATTTGGAATTCTATGATCCCGTGGCCTGTCTGATCGGGCCGCAGACAGGCACGCTTGGCAATCGTACAGGCCGTTATGAAAAGCGGCTTACCGATCTTGGCGGGCTTTATCGCGACGCGGCGGCCTTTGCCGGGGCGGTGGCTCATGAGGGTGACCGGATTGTCTATACAGTCGAGGAGTTCCGCCCGACGGACGCCCCGGGCGATCTGATCTTCGGGATGACGCATATGGAACCCGGGATGATCGGCGACGAGTTTTTCATGACCCGCGGGCATATCCATCGCGCCGGAAATCGCCCCGAGATCTACCAGGGTATTTCGGGCGAGGGCCTGATGCTTCTGGAATCGCCCGAAGGCGAGATCCGCATCGTTGAAGTCTCGCCGCTGACCGTCTGCTATGTGCCGCCTTTCTGGATCCACCGCTCGGTCAATACCGGCGCCGGGCCGCTGGTCATGTTCTTCTGCTACCCGTCCGATTCCGGCCAGGATTACGAGATTATCGCCCGTGCAGGCGGTATGCGCAGCCGTATCCATGCCAGTGCGAACGGCGGCTGGGAACAACGCGAAAACGATCTCTACAGCCCGCGCAGCCCGGAAGCGGTTGCAGCGGTCATGGCAACGGCAATCTGAAAGGGCAGGGGATGCAAAGCGGGATTTTCGACCATATCGCGCGGCTTGGCGTCGTGCCGGTGATTGCCATAGAGCAAGCCGATCAGGCGCTGGCCCTTGCGGATGCCTTGCTGGAAGGCGGGCTGCCGGTTGCAGAAATCACGTTCCGCACCGGCGCGGCAGGGGATGTGATTGCCAGACTGACCGAAGCACGGCCGGAACTGATCACCGGCGCGGGCACGATCCTGACTGCGGCCAATCTTGAGGCAGCACATGCCGCCGGGGCGCGTTTCGGCCTTGCTCCGGGCTATGATCCGGCGATCACGACGGCAGCGGCGCGCACCGGGTTGCCCTTCGCCCCGGGCGTGATGACACCTTCGGAGCTGAGCCTTGCGCTTGGAGAAGGGCTTTCACTCTTCAAGTTCTTCCCTGCAGGCGCGGCGGGCGGACCCGCGATGCTTTCGGCGATCTCGGCGCCTTTTGCCCATCTCGCCCCCCGTTTCATTCCGACCGGCGGTGTCAGCCTTGCGACAATGGGGGACTGGCTGACACTGCCAGCCGTCGCAGCCGTGGGCGGAACCTGGATCGCCACCCGCGAGGATATTTCCCGGGGCGATTTCGCCGCCATCACCCGCAAGGCCCGCGAAGCCGTCACCATGGCCGCAAGACTGCGTGAGGAACCGAAATGAGCCGCTATGAGCCTGCAACCCGCCCGACCTTTTACTTCATCGGTGTCACCACCGGCGCCTCTTCCATCATGCGGGTCTTCCCGGCCTGGGCCGATCATCTCGGCCTGAAGGATGCCTGTATCAGGGGGATTGATTTCCCGCTCCATGCCGACCCCGCCGCATATCGTGAGGCGGTGGAATTCATCCGTGATGACCCGCTTTCGCTCGGCGCGCTGGTGACAACCCATAAGCTTGACCTTTTCGCGGCCTGCCGCGATCTCTTTGACGAGATCGACCCCCATGCACAGCTGATGCATGAAGTGAGCTGTATCTCGAAACGGGCCGGGCGTCTGCGCTGCCATGCCAAGGACCCCATCTCATCCGGGCTTGCCCTCGATGGATTCCTGCCGCCGGATCATTTTGCGAAGACCGGGGCCGAGCTTCTGATGCTGGGCGCGGGTGGCTCGACCATCGCCATCACCTGGCATCTGATGCGCAAGGCACGGGGTGCGGATGTGCCGTCGCGGATCATTGTCTCGAACCGCTCGCAGCCCCGCCTTGATGAGATTGCAAAGGTGCATGCCGGGATCAAAACCGATGCGCAGCTCGACTATGAACTCGCGGCCCGGCCGGGACGCAATGATGAATTGCTGGCGGGACTGAAGCCCGGCTCGGTTGTCGTCAATGCGACTGGTCTTGGCAAAGATGCGCCCGGATCGCCGCTGACCGATGCGGCGCTTTTCCCCGAGAAGGCCATTGCCTGGGATCTGAATTATCGCGGCGACCTGGTCTTTTTGCAGCAGGCCGAACGCGCCCGCGCGGCAAAGGCGCTGCAGATCGAGGATGGCTGGACCTATTTCCTGCATGGCTGGACCCAGGTGATTGCCGAGGTCTTCGATATCGAAATCCCGGTTTCCGGCCCGGTCTTTAACGAGATTTCCCGCATTGCCGATGCGGCGGGACGCCAGAAGCCGAAACTCTGAGGCAGGACCATGACCCGCATTCTGATCACGCCCCGTTCCCTGACCGCCCTGCGCCCGGCAGAGCTGACACCGCTGACAGAGGCGGGCTATGATCTCGTCTGGGCAAAGGCCGGTGAGACACCGACGCCCGAGGATCTGAACAGCCTGCTGCCAGGTTGCGTCGGCTGGCTTGCCGGGGTCGAGCCGGTCCCGGCCGAGGTAATCCGGGCCGCATCGGCGCTGCGGGCAATTTCCAGAAACGGTGTCGGCACCGACAATCTTCCCCTGGCAGAATGCGAGGCGCGGGGGGTACAGGTGCTGCGTGCCGAGGGCGCGAATGCCATTGGTGTGGCGGAACTGGCTGTCAGTCTGATGCTGTCCCTGTCGCGCCATATCCCTGAAACCGATCAGAGCGTGAAATCCGGCGGCTGGCTGCGCAAACGCGGGGCCGAGATCTCGGGGCGCACGGTCGGGATCGTCGGAATGGGCGCGATCGGGGCGCATGTCGCCCGTGTGGTGGTGGCGATGGGGGCAAAGGTGCTGGCCTTTGATCCTTTCCCGCGCGATCCCGGCCTGCATCCGGCGCTGTTTTCCTTTGTGTCCTTTGAAGAGCTGCTGCGCTCGGCCGATCTGATCAGCCTCCATGCGCCGGCCCGTGCCGATGGGGTGCCTTTGCTTGGCGCAGCAGAACTTGCCCTTTTGCCGCCAGGTGCGCTTGTGGTGAACACAGCCCGGGCGAGCCTGGTCGATGAGCAGGCGATGAAAGCTGCGCTGGCGAGCGGCGCCCTCGGCGGTTACGGCACCGATGTCTTTGCCGAGGAACCACCGCGCGATCTGACCCTTGCCGGTGATCCGAATGTCATTGCGACCAGCCATATCGGCGCTTTGACTGCAGAAAGCGTCAGCCGTGCCACCTCGATTGCGGTCCGGAACCTGATCCGCGCCCTTGGACCCTCAGCAGGGGCGCCGGCATGACCCCCGGGCGCGTTCTGACCGCGAGACCCTTCCCGGGAGATCTCGCGCCGGCGCTGCGCGCAGCCCGGCTGCGTGGCGCACAGGCCGGGGGGACAGAAATTTTCTGGCTTGGCCAGGCAGGGTTTGCGATCTTTGCCGCAGGCCGGTTTGGTCTGATCGATCCCTACCTCTCTGACAGCCTGGCGGACAAATATCGCGGCACGGCCCGCCCGCATGAGCGGATGATGCCGGTGCCGGTTGCAGTCTGGGACCTGCCGGAGCCTGATTTCGTCTTGCTGACCCACCGCCACGGCGATCATATGGATCCGGGCACGCTGCCGCATATTGCGCAGGCCTTTCCGGCAGCGCGCTTTATCTTTCCCGAGGCGGAGCGGGCTGAGGCTGCGCTTCGCAGCGGGATCGACCCGGCCGATCCGCGCCTTACCGGCACTGATGCGGGGGCGCGGATTGCACTCTCAACGGGTCTTTCGCTTCGGGTTTTTGCTGCGGCACATGAAACCCCTGAAACGGATATGGCAGGGCAGCACCGGTTTCTTGGCTATGGCCTGGAGACGCCGGATCTGCGGCTCTGGCATTCGGGGGATTGTGTGCCTTTTGAGGGGCTTGTCTCTGATGTCACCGGTTTCGCCCCTGACATCGCACTTTTGCCGGTGAACGGGCGCGACCCCGTGCTGACAGCCTCGGGCGTTCCGGGAAACTTCTCGCTGGAAGAAGCGGCAGAGATTGCCTGCGCTGTTGGGGCGGGGACATTGCTGGCGCATCATTACGGCATGTTCGCCTTCAATACCTGTGCGCCCGGGCGGATCGACGCCCTGGCTGCGCAACGGACCGATCTTGCGATATTACGCGCCATGACCGGCGTGGCTTATTGTGTCGGGTGAGCTATTTTGAGCAGGAGAGCGGTAATGGAACCACGGGCGACAGAACAGGCGCGGAGCAATCCCGGCGTCGATATCCTTACCGCGATCCGTCAGGCGCTGCCGGATCTGCGCCGCTCTGATCGCAAAGTGGCAGATCTTGTGCTGGAAGATCCGTCGCGTTTCCTTTCGGCCACTGTGGCAGAGACGGCAGAACTGGCCCAGGTCAGCCAGCCCACCGTCATCCGGTTCTGCACTGCCGTAGGCTGCGAGGGGTTCAACGATTTCAAGCTGCGGCTGGCCCATAGTCTTGCGCTCGGGACGCCGGCGACCCATTCGGCGATTGCCGCTTTCGACTCTGTCCAGGTCATTTCGGGCAAGATCTTTGATTACACGATTACCAGCCTCGACTGGGCCCGCCGCCAGCTTGACACCGTGCGGATGGAGGCAGCGGTATCCCTGCTGGTAGATGCCGCGCGGCTGGAATTCTTCGGCTTCGGCGCCTCTGCCATCGTGGCACTGGACGCACAGCAGAAGTTTCCGCTGTTCGGCATTCCCTGCGGTGCCGAGCGCGACCTGCACCAGATGACCATGCAGGCGGGCATGATGCGCCCGGGTGATGTGGCGGTGGTGATCTCGAATACCGCAATGACGAAATCTCTGATCGAGGTGGCACAGCTTGCGCGCAGGAATGGTGCAAAGGTGCTGGGCCTTCTGGGGGCCGAGGGGCCGCTCGCGCAATATTGCGATGTGGTGCTGGTGGTCGAGACACTCGACAATACCGATGCCTATACACCGACCATTTCGCGCCTCGCGGCCCTGGTCACAATCGACATCCTCTCGACCGCGGTGGCTTTGCGCCGCGATGCCGAGCAGGCGAGCCGGTTTAAAGAAATGAAACAGCATCTTACCCGGTTCCGCGCGCGCGGCGAGGGCTGAGACGCAGACTGAGACCGGGGCATTCCCCCCGATAATTCCAGTGAGGAGAAGACGATGGCCGAGGCCTCCGCCCAAAACATCCTGTCGCCGCGAGATCTTGCGCAGATGATCGATATCAGCGCGGTCCAGGCCTTCCATACCGAGGCCGATCTGCGCCAGGTTGCCGATGTCGCAACATCCGAGGGCTTCATCGCCGTCCATGCGCTGCCGCATTTCACCGCATTGCTGTCGACATTGCTTCCGCGCGGTTGCGGGGTACTGGTGGGCGGCCCAATTGGCTTTCCCTCGGGCGGCAACCGTACAGAAACCAAGCTTGTCGAGGCGCGCGGGCTGGTGGCGGATGGCGCCACCGAGGTCGATATGATGATGAATATCGGGCGGCTGAAGTCCGGCGATGACGCCTATGTGGCGACAGAGCTTGCCGCTGTGATCGAGGCCGTGGCCCCGGTGCCGGTCAAGGTGATCATCGAGGTCTCGCGACTGAGCGATGACGAGATCCGCCGCGCGGCGAAGCTGGTGGCGGCGTCCGGGGCAGCCTTTGTGAAAACCGGCACCGGATGGACCGGGCTCCCCACCACCTTGCACCATATTCGGCTGATCCGGGAGGCCGCCGGCGCGGAAATCGGCGTCAAGGCCTCGGGCGGGATCCGCGACCTGGAGACCGTTGCTGCAATGATCGAAGCCGGAGTCACGCGGTTTGGCATCAATACGGATGTGGCCAGAGACCTCATCGCCGCCTGCCGCTCCCTGCCGGATGGCGGGCTGAGGGTCGCAGGCTGAGCCGGACCAGACAGACGCGGGAGAGAAATGATGCAGGATCTGGTTCTGGCATGCGACCTCGGCACCGGGGGGCTCAAAGGCGCCGTTGTTGCGCCCGATGGCAGGGTGCTTGCCGAAGTGGTCGAGAATTACCCGACATTCTATCCCGTGCCATCATTGCATGAGCAACGGCCGGCAGACTGGTGGCAGGCGCTGGTCCGAACCACCGCCGCATTGATGGCGAAAGGGGGGGCGGCCAGGTTTACCGCTGCAGATATCAGGGCGATCAGTCTCTCGGGCCACAGCCTTGGCTGTATTCCGGTCGATGCAGAGGGGCAGTTGCTGCAGGACGCGGTCCCGATCTGGTCAGACGGGCGGGCGCAGCAGGATGCGGCGGCGTTTTTTGACCGTTTCGACGAAGAAAGCTGGTATCTGCGCACGGGAAATGGCTTCCCGGCCCCGCTTTATCCGCTGTTCAAGATCCTCTGGCTGCGCCGGAACGCCCCGGAGATCTTCGCCCGTACCGACCGCATTCTCGGCACCAAGGATTATCTCAATTTCCTGATGACGGGGCGGATGGCGACAGATCCGTCTTATGCCTCCGGTTCGGGGGCATTTGATCTGCTGGCCGGACAATATGATCCCGAGATCCTTGCCGCAGCGGGGCTTCGCGCGGATATCCTGCCGGAAATCGTGCCATCGGCCTCGGTGATCGGCGAGCTGACAAGGACGGCCGCGCAGACGCTCGGGCTTGAACCCGGGACGGCCGTCATTGCCGGCGGGGTTGACAATTCCTGCATGGCGCTTGGTGCGCAGACCTTTGAGGACGGCGATCTCTTTTCCTCGATGGGCTCGTCCAGCTGGCTGACGATATCCGCCGCACGCCCGGTGCTGGACCCGAAAGTCCGCTCATATGCTTTCGCCCATCTCGTGCCGGGGCAGTTCATCTCGGCCACGTCCATTTTCTCTTCGGGGACCACGATGGACTGGACCCGCAGGATCCTTGGCGCGGATGATGCAGGAATGAGCCATGCCGCAATGGAAACGCTGGCGGCTGCCTCTCCGCCCGGGGCGCGCGGTCTGCTGATGGTGCCGACGCTGGGCGGCGGCACATCGCTGGAGGGCGGCGCCGAAGTGCGGGGTGGCTGGATCGGCCTTTCGCTGCAGCATGACCGTGGCGATCTGTTGCGTGCCGCGTTCGAGGGTGTCGCCTATGGTCTTCGCGTGGCGCTGGACGAACTGCGCCGTATGACCCCCATCGGCCCGTCACTGGTAGCGGTTGGCGGTGGCGCCCGCAGCGCCTTCTGGCGGCAGATCTTTGCGGATATTCTTGAGATCGATGTGGTCAAGACCGCTGTAGATCAGGAGGCGGCAACGCTGGGTGCAGCTGCCATCGCCTTCCATGCGCTGAAGATCTGGCCTGATTTCTCGCCCATCCGCGCGATCCATGCCGAAGCGTCGCGACATGGCCCGCGCCCTGCACATCGCCCGGTCTATGAGGCCGGGCTGGCGGCCTATCGCCTGGCCGCCGCGCAGCAATATGACCTCTCGCTGACGCTGGCGCGCTATCGCCAGGGCTGCGCCTGATCTGAAATTCCCGTAGGAGACCCGCTGAGATGACCACCCCGCTTGCATCCTTTGCCCCCGATCTTTTTGCCGGCCAGACGGTCTGCGTTTCCGGCGGCACCAGTGGCATTGGCCTCGCCATCGCTGAGGCCTTTGCCCGCCTCGGCGCCGAGGTCGTCGCTATGGGCAGTTCTGCGGCCAAGATCGGGCGGCTGAATGCCACGCCGCCCGTCGCAGGGATGCGCTTCGCCCGCCTCGATGTGACGGATCGCAAAGCGGTGGAGAGCGCTTTCGACGGGTTCAGCCGTCTCGATATTCTGGTCAATGCCGCCGGGATTGCGCGGCCCGACAAGGAATATGAAACCGACACCTTCCTCGAAGTCATGGAAGTAAACCTCAACAGCGTCATGGGGCTGAGCATGGCGGCACGCCCCCTGCTGGCACGCCAGGGCGGCTCGATCATCAACACGGCCTCGATGCTCAGCTATCTGACCGATACGGCGGTGCCGGCCTATGGTGCGAGCAAGGCGGGCGTGCTGGGGCTGACCCGCCATCTCGCCCATGCTTTTGCCGCCGAGGGAATCCGGGTGAACGCGGTCACGCCGGGATATATCGCGACCGATATGACAACCGGCCTGCAAGAGGATGCCGGTCTGACCGGGCGCATTCTGCACCGTTGCGCCATCAAACGCTGGGGCAGGGCTGAAGATATCATCGGGGCCGCTTTGTTCCTCGCCGCTCCGGCGGCGGCCTATGTCACCGGCACCGAGATCGCGGTTGATGGCGGTTTCGTGAGCGGCGGGTTCTGACAGCCGGGCGGGCTTTGCGGGGGAGAGGGTGATGGCGGATGAAATGATTGCCTGGACATGGCAGAGCCAGGGGAAGCCCATGGGGCTGAAGCAGGAAAGCCGTGCACTGCCCGTTCCCGGGCCCGGCGAGGTTTTGCTGCAAAACCGGTCGATCGGGCTGAACCCGGTCGACTGGAAGATGATCGAATGGGGGCATCCGCTCTGGCGCCCGGGACATATTCCGGGGGTCGATGGCTGTGGCATCCTGCTTGCCGCAGGGGCAGGGGTGAGGCTGCCGACAGGCATGCGTTACGCCTATCATCAGGACCTGGGGCGGGATGGCAGCTTTGCCAGC
Organism: Rhodobacter sp. 24-YEA-8; assembly: GCF_900105075.1. Classification (NCBI taxonomy): domain Bacteria; kingdom Pseudomonadati; phylum Pseudomonadota; class Alphaproteobacteria; order Rhodobacterales; genus Rhodobacter; species Rhodobacter sp. 24-YEA-8. The sequence goes on along the minus strand of NZ_FNSK01000002.1, from coordinate 191,285 downwards.
CATATAGTGATCCGCGCGGATGCCCTTATGGCCGTCCCGCCGGGCGTGGATGACGCGATCGCCGCCGCATTGCCCTGTCCGGGCCTGACAGCCTGGCAGGCCCTGGAAAAACTACCCGGCACCGGAGCGCGCGATGTGCTGGTCTGTGGTGGTGGCGGCGCGGTCGGGCTGATCCTTTGCCAGCTTGCCCTGATGGCAGGCTGGCGTGTCTGGACAACTGCCTCCGCCTCGCATCATCCGGCATTGCTGTCGCTCGGGGTCAGCGGGGTTTTCGACTATCATGATCGGGACTGGCAGCAGCATCTGACAACCGCCCTCGGCCCGCGCCGTCTTTACGCGGCTTTCGATACGGTCAGTGGTGCTCATGCCCGCATACTGGCACCGCTGATCGGCTATAACGGCCACCTGATCTGCATCCAGGACAGGCAGGAAAGCGCGCCTATGCCTGCGTTTTCTACCGCTTTGTCACTGCACGAAGTGGCGCTGAACAGCATCCACCTGCATGGATGCCGCGAGGATCTGCGGCTGTTGCGGCAGGCCGGAGCCCGGCTTTTCAGCATGGTTGAGCAGGATTGCCTGGAGCTGTCTCCGATAAGCGTATCCGGATTTTCCACACTGCCGAACGTGCTTGCAGAGGTTCGGCAAGGCATCCTGCCCGGCAAGCAGGTGGTTTTGCTCTGAGGGCGTGTCACAGCACGAACCTGTGTCGCGGTGCAACAGTTGTCCTGCTTTGCGTCTCTGCGGCTGTGATGAGGCCGTCGTGAAGCCCAGGCTGCCGTTGTTGCCATCGGAGCGCAGGGTCTTTGGCGGACCGTTCGTTCTGCCGGTGAGTGGCGGCGTGCTCTTCCCGCTGACGGCATCGCATTGGCAGGGATGAACCCGCCGGATCTCAGGGCCGGCGGCCGGTCGAGCGCTGCGGCGGCCTGAGGTCGTGGCTCTCACGCAAGCCGCATAACGCATTCCCATATTGCCTCAACTATGGGCAGACGGGTTGTGATGGCCTGCAAGGCCGACCGCTGTTTTAATGCGCTTGGCCGGTCCCGGAATAGGGTGCGAAGCGGGCCTCGGTTGTGCTGGCGCCGAGCGCACGGCCGACCATTGGAAACGCCCTTTGCGGGCAGGCAGAGCGCTCACAGACCTTGCAGCCCGGACCGATCTTTGCGGCCATGTCCGGGTTTTTCAGATCTAACCCATTAGCATAGACCAGACGTTCCGCGTGGGTCAGATCGCAGCCTAGGGCCACCGCGAAGGTTTTGGCCGGCGCGCCAAAACCGCCCTGGCCGCTTTGCACCTGCCTTGCGATCCACAAATAGCTTCGCCCGTCGGGCATCTGCGCGACCTGCCGGATGATCTCGCCCGGGCGGGCAAAGGCCTCGTAAATGTTCCAGAGCGGACATGACCCGCCGATGCGGGAGAAGTGGAAATCGGTCGCAGACTGACGTTTCGAGATGTTTCCGGCCCGGTCGACGCGGATGAAGAAGAAGGGGACCCCCCGCGCGTCCGGCCGCTGCAGGGTGGAGAGGCGATGGCAGGTCGTCTCGAACCCCACGCCGAAGCGGCGCGCGATCAGATCGATGTCGTAGCGGGTCGCCTCAGCGGTGGCGAGGAAGGCGCGATAGGGCAGGATCAGGGCCCCGGCAAAATAGTTGGCCAGCCCTATTTGCAGCAGGCTGCGCGCCTCTGGCCCGAGTTTCGGGTCATCGGACAGCCGGGCGATGGCCTCGCCTTGCTCCAGAAAAGCGAGCTGCGTTGCGATCTGAAAAGCAATCTGGCCCGGGTCAAGATGGGCGGCAAGCGACAGGATGCGCCCGGCCGGATCATAATGGCGCAGCGCATCGCCCGCGCTTTGCGCGATGCGGATCCCGTGCCGCCCGGCGAGCCTGTCGGTCAGGCCGGCTGCCATCCGGCCTGCCGGCAGAGTATCACCGATGGCCTCGGCCGCCATGTCCAGCTCTGCCACGTGGTTGCGCCGCTCGTAGAACCAGTCGCGGACCGCCTCGAAAGCGGCGGGGGAATGGGCCGGGCCTCCGGTGATCTGGCCCGCAAAGAGATCGGCGCGTTCGGTGGTTTCGCGCAGCCGGGCCTGCATGGCGACAATTGAGCGCGCGACCTCGGGCATATTGGCGGCCAGCTCGCGCAGTTCGGCGAGCGCGATGCCCGCCCCCTGGTCGGCCAGTGCCGCCCGCAGATCGGTGATCAGCCGTGCCTCGCCCTCATCCGAGAAGAGCTGCACATCCAGTCCAAATACCGCGTTCAGCTTCAAAAGGACCGGCACGGTCAGCGGCCGCGCATTCTGCTCGATCTGGTTCAGATAGCTCGGGCTGATCTCCAGCGCGCGGGCAAGGGCTGCCTGGGTCAGGCCGCGTTCTTCGCGCAGGCGCCGCAAGCGGACGCCGAGATAGGTCTTGCTCATCTTCGCAACCTTCGCAATTCGCAGACTATTTATTCGCAGATCGTCGCATTTTCAGTAGTTTATCTGCTGTTGCCGCCCGTGTGAAGCTGCCCTTGCCAATCTTGTAAAGGCCTTGCCATGTCTGCCGAATCCGAGACCCGAATGATCGAGATGATCTTTCCCGAACAGGCGAACCATTACGGGACGCTGTTCGGCGGCAATGCGCTGGCACTCCTGGCAAAGGCGGCTTTCATCGCGGCCACACGCCATGCCGGCACTGCTGTGGTCATGGCGCGGTCCGAACGGGTGAATTTCACGACACCGATCACTGTGGGCGAGATGCTGGAACTGGTCGCCCGTGTCAGCCGCACCGGACGGTCCTCGATGACGGTCGAGGTGCAGGGCACCGCCCGCAGCATCGGCGGCGCGCGAGAGCGGATCGCGCTTTCAGGCGCATTTGAGATGGTTGCCGTCGATGAGGGCGGTCGCCCCCGGCCGGTCGGCCCGGAAGTTTCATGAAAAGGGAAGAGACATGATCACCCACGACCTGCGGACCTGGAAATCCGCCGAACATCTGCCGCGTGAAGATCAGCTGGCCTGGAAAATCGCCGAAGTCGCCGCCGATCCGGTTGCGGTGCTGCCCCAGGTCACCGAGATGATCATCAACCGGATCATCGACAATGCCGCCGTGGCGGCAGCCTCGGTCGCGCGCCGTCCGGTGGCCTCGGCCCGGGCACAGGCGCTCTGCCATCCGATGAAGCCGGGAGCCACGGTCTTCGGTCTCGCGAATGATCGCGTCAGCCCGGAATGGGCGGCCTGGGCCAATGGTACGGCGGTGCGGGAACTGGATTTCCACGACACTTTCCTTGCCGCCGATTACTCGCATCCGGGCGATAATATCCCGCCGATCCTGGCCGTGGCCCAGCATACCGGAAAGTCCGGCGCGGATCTGATCCGGGGCCTGGCCACCGGCTATGAGATCCAGGTGAACCTCGTGCGCGGCATCTGCCTGCATGAGCACAAGATCGACCATATCGCTCATCTCGGGCCGTCAGCCGCCGCCGGGATCGGCACGCTTTTGAACCTTCCCACCGAGACGATCTATCAGGCCGTGCAGCAGGCGCTGCATGTCAGCACCACCACCCGCCAGTCGCGCAAGGGCGAGATTTCCAGCTGGAAGGCCTTTGCCCCCAGCTTTGCCGGCAAGATGGCGATCGAAGCCGTTGATCGCGTGATGCGCGGCGAGGGCGCGCCGAGCCCGGCATGGGAGGGCGAGGACGGCTTTATCGCCTATCTGCTGTCCGGCCCGAACGCCCGCTATCAGGTGCCGCTGCCCGGGAAGGGCGAGGCCAAACGTGCGATCCTCGACACCTATACCAAGGAGCATTCAGCGGAGTATCAGAGCCAGGCGCTGATCGACCTTGCCCGTCGCATGCGGCCGCAGATCGGCGATCTGAGCCAGATCGACAGCATCGTGATTCATACCAGCCATCATACGCATTACGTGATCGGCACCGGCGCGAATGACCCGCAGAAGATGGACCCGAAGGCCAGCCGCGAAACGCTGGACCATTCGATCATGTATATCTTCGCGGTCGCGCTCGAAGACGGCGGCTGGCACCACGAGAAGTCCTACGCGCCGCAGCGCGCGAACCGGCCCGGGACCGTGGCGCTGTGGCACAAGATTTCGACCACCGAAGACCCGGAATGGACCCGCCGCTACCACGCGCAGGACCCGAAGATGAAAGCCTTCGGTGGCCGCGTCGAGGTGAAGCTGAAAGACGGTCGCGTGATCACCGACGAGCTGGCGCTGGCCGATGCCCATCCCGATGGGGCGCGTCCCTTTATCCGAGAGAATTACGTCAAAAAATTCCTGACCCTCTCGGACGGCATCATCGCCACCGCGGAGCAAACCCGCTTCCTGCAAGCGGTCGAGGCGCTGGAAAGCCTGAAAGCGGGCGAGCTCGCAGCGCTGAACTTCACCGTCGGTGCGGATCGCCTTGGCCCACCCCGCCCGAGCGGCGTCTTCGACTGGAAATGAGGAGGGAACGATGAGCGGCACTGTTCTGAAACCCAAGAAATCCGTCGCGCTTTCGGGCGTGGTGGCCGGGAATACCGCGCTGTGTTCGGTCGGCCAGTCAGGCAATGACCTGCATTATCGGGGCTATGACATCCTCGATCTGGCCGAGGCCTGCACCTTTGAGGAGGTCGCTCATCTTCTGGTGCATGGCACATTGCCGACCGCGCCCGAATTGCGGGCCTATAAAGCGAAACTGAAGGCCCTCAGGGGCCTTCCGAAAGCCGTGCGCGAGACATTGGAGGCGATCCCGGCCGCCGCCCATCCGATGGATGTGCTGCGCTCGGGCGTCTCGGCGCTTGGCTGCGTGCTCCCTGAGGCGCATGACCACAATACCCCCGGCGCGCGGGATATCATCGACCGGCTGATAGCGGCTCAGGGTTCGATGCTGCTTTACTGGCACCACTTTGCCCAGAATGGCCGTCGTATCGAAGTCGAGACCGAAGACGACACCATCGCCGGGCATTTTCTGCATCTGTTGCACGGTATTGCGCCCAGCGAAGTCGAGATACGCGCGATGCAGACCACGCTGAACCTCTATGCCGAGCACGAGTTCAATGCCTCGACCTTTACCGCCCGTACCATCGCGGGCACCGGTTCGGATGTCTATTCTGCAATTGCCGGCGCCATCGGTGCTTTGCGGGGGCCGAAGCATGGCGGCGCCAACGAAGTCGCGTTTGAAATTCAGAAGCGCTACAACACTCCCGATGAGGCCGAGGCCGACATCCGCGCAAGGATGGAGCGCAAAGAGGTCATCATCGGCTTTGGCCACCCGGTCTATACCATCGCCGATCCGCGTAATGTGGTGATCAGGCGGGTGGCGAAACAGCTCTCGGACGCGGCGGGCAGCCCCAAAATGTTCGACATCGCCGAGCGGATCGAGACGGTGATGATGGACGAGAAGCGGATGTTCCCGAACCTCGACTGGTATTCCGCCGTTTCCTATCACCTCCTCGGCGTGCCAACCGCGATGTTCACGCCGATCTTTGTGATCTCGCGCACCTCCGGCTGGGGCGCGCATGTGGTCGAACAGCGGCAGGACAACAAGATCATCCGCCCCTCGGCCCATTACATTGGCCCCGACGACCGCGCCTTTACCCCTATCGAGAAACGCGGGCTTCTCGCCCCGCCTTCGGAGGCCTGAGCTATGCCCTATCTTGTCGCCGACGATCTGCCGTTTGCCCCGGCGGGGCAGCGCTTCCGCGCGGCCTTGTCGCGCCCCGGCATCCTGCGCCTGCCCGGCGCACATAACGGCCAGGCCGCGCTGCAGGCCAGGGCCGCCGGGTTCGAGGCGCTTTACCTGTCGGGTGCCGCGATGACCGCCAGCATGGGCCTGCCGGATCTCGGCATCATAACGGTGGATGAGGTTGCCTTTTTCATCCGCCAGATCGCGCGGGCCTCGGGGCTGCCGCTGCTGGTCGATGGCGATACCGGCTACGGCGAAGCGCTGAACGTCATGCACATGGTCCGAACATTCGAAGAGGCCGGGGCCGGGGCGGTGCATCTGGAAGACCAGCTTTTGCCCAAGAAATGCGGCCATCTGAACGACAAAAAGCTGGCGGGTGCCCAGGACATGGCGGCTAAGGTTGCGGCCGCCGCCCGCGCGCGCCGTGATCTGGTGATCATCGCGCGCACCGATGCCGCAGCCTCGGAAGGGATCGAAGGAGTTGTGGCCCGCGCGAAGCTCTATGTCGAGGCCGGGGCCGATGCGATCTTCCCCGAGGCACTCACCAGTGTTGAGATGTTCAAAGAGGTCCGTGCTGCACTGCCCGGCGTCAAACTGCTGGCAAACATGACCGAGTTCGGCCGCACCCCCGCGCTGACCGCACAGGAGTTTCAGGATCTCGGCTATGATATGGTGATCTGGCCAGTCTCGTCGCTGCGGGTTGCGAATAAGGCGCAGGCGAAACTTTACGCCGCGCTCGCCCTTGATGGTGCCACCACGGCGTTGATCCCCGAAATGCAGACCCGGACCGAATTATACGAAACCATCGGTCTCAATGCGTTTGAAGCGCTGGATGCGAGCATCGCGCGTTCGGTCGTACCCTGATCTCATTCGCACCCTAGCAATGTAATCCGCGAGGAGTTCGGGGAGCCGATCCGGTTCTCCACCTCGTCCGGAGCGCCCAAGGCGTAGGCAAGCGGATCGATATTCATATCCTCGAACAGCTCGGTCACGGGCGCGCCGATGTGGAAGGCGGCCAGGCGGGCGGCCCAGGAACGGTGTGTCTCATCCGGATGGATGGGCAGGACGGGGTAAAGCCGGGCCATCATGCGACCCTCCGCCGACGAGCACCGCGACGCGGTTCCGGAACAGCCTCCGGCGCATCAAGGTCGATATGGGACCATTCCCGCGCGACGAAGGGGTTCTCCGCACGCGAGCAGCCCTCCTTCATGAAGTGAAGGTCCGCGAAATGCTCGAGGCTCAGCCGGGAAGCGCCCGCATTCAGCGCGACCTCGATGGAGTCGATGACGGTCTCGATGCTACGCCCAAACCGGTAGCGGCCGGCGTGGAAGAGGCGCGGCACCAGATCCGGCTCGACCGGTTCATCCAGGCCAGCGTGGCGGCAATAGGCATTGATGACCTGCAGGAAGTTGTCCGTGTCGGTCGCGGCATCGACAGGGGGCAGGTTTTGCACGGTGAAACGCCGCATCAGCTGGGCATCGGTGCGGATGATATCGCGCAGGCGCTCCGTGCCGCTGAGGATGATGATCAGCGCGTCATCGCCCTGCGTGAGCGCCTTCAGGGCGCGAAGGATGAGGTCGCGATCCGCGCAGAAAAATCATGCGCCTCGTCGATCCAGAGCACGCTGATGCCCAGAAGTTTGAGCCGGACCCGCAATTTATCCCCGACCTGCCAGGCCGTTGTGGTGTTCGCACTCAGATCATAGCCGCTCTTCTGAAGAAGAGTGGTGCCCATGCCCTTGAAGGTCACCGGGGTCGGGACACGGGCATTGATATAGCGCGGCAGCCCGCCTTCCGGCGCGGCCATCGCGGGGTGGCGTTTCAGCGCGCGGGCCACCAGCGAGGTCTTCCCGCCCCCGGCGCCATCGATCACCATGATGCCGCGGGTCTCACGACCGTCGGTGAAGCGGACCGGGACATGGGTCAGGTTGCCGGCCACGTCCCGGGTGAGGAGGCGGTCGGCATGGGTGTCGAAGGTGGCATCACGGGGCGTGTCAAGATAGAGGCCGCGAAGCTTCTGGAGGATGGCGGAGATTTCGTGAGCGGTGACCCGAGATTTCTACAGATCCTTCCCCTGACCGCGCCGCTTCTTGAGACTCACCTCATCATCCAGCACAGCACTTTCGACAGCCGTGCCATGGGCGGAGCCTGCCGGGCGGGCGGCATTGCCGACCCCGGATGGCGATGGGTGAACAGCGTGACGATCGCCCGCCGGGCATGGCCGGAATTTCGGGGTAATGGCGGCCACGGGCTTGGGCATCTGAAAAAGGCGCTGACCCTAGATTTTGCCCATCACGATGCGGGAGAGGACGCGAAGGCCGCAGCAATGGTCGTCTTGAAGGCGGAGGCGCAAACCGGCTTGTCGCTGGAGGAACTGATATCGCCGCCGCGCAGAACGCAGCCGCGGGTGCCATAGGCCGGAAACTCGACGGGTCTGTCGCCAGAGGCGATACCCAAGATCAGTCGCCCGTTTGACAGGTGATCGATGGTCGTTGCCATCTTTGCTAGATCGATAGGGTGGCGCAGTGTGACGACCGCGCTTCTCGTCGTCAGCGCTATGCGCGATGTCTTTGCTGCAAGCCACGCCATATAGGTGAAGGGATCGAAGACCTGACCGGCATCGCCGAAACGGGGATCGAACAGCGGCACATCCCGCAGCCAGATGGCGGCAAGCGGAGGGCCACTTGCACCAAGGCCAGTACCGGCGGTTTGACCATGCTGCAGAAGAGTAAGACGGTTGTAACCGTACTTTTCTGCGCCCTCCTCAATGCCTTGCAGCTGAGAGAGAAGATTATCGCGAGGCGTCGGGTTCTTGGGCTTCTTACCGAAAAGGCCCTTGAGGCCCCCAAGAACCTCAACGACGCCAGAGGCAATCGAAAAGGGATCAGCCATCAGGCAGGCCCCCTTGTGATCAGTTCCAGAAGAACCTCAAAAACCTCCGCATCCGAGACTTCGGGCGGGTAGATTTCATTGCGCAACTTGCGCCATGTAGAGGTTTGTTTCAGGCGGCGAGGATCGAATACGACCGTCGCACTGTAGGTAACGCGATCGACCTGCCAGTGGAGATGTCTTCCGGCTCGCAGGACCACCTCGATCTCGCTCCCCTTACGCGGGACATCGTTCTCCCTGCGCTCTGGGGTTGATCTCGAACGGCAACAAAGGGCTTCAGAACGTCCATCTGAAGCGCGTGCCAGCAATGGGGGACGCGGCTGTCACTTGCAGTGCGGTTGGGCGAGGCAATGAAGCCTCGCCCGAGCTAATATCACCCCTTCAGGCTTAAAGTCGCATTCGGGAACGCAAAGCCGAAGTCGTCGATTTTCCGTCGGGATACCTCTTGGAAACCGAGCCTTTCGTAGAAGCGAACAGCCTGCTCATTTTCGGTGTAGACCTCGAGAGAAAGCTCCCCCTTTCGGGCCAGTGCATCAGCGATAAGTCTGCGGCCAACGCCAAGGCTCTGGCGGTCTGGCGCAATAAAAATCCCGCCAATAAAATTGCCCAGGAGACTGATGAAGCCTACCGCCTCTCGGTCCAGGCATGCCACGGAAGTCTCTGCCTTCGGAAGATACTCGATCTCGATCAGGCGGCGCTGCTCGATCAGCCTTGCCTGGCCGATGAAGGGATGAGCCTTCATCGAGGCTTCAAACCAGATGTCGGACAGTTTTTTCAGATCCGTTGCCGCGTCAAACGGTCGGATCACCACGTTGTTGTTCTCCATGAGAACTCCACAGAAATCATGCAAAAAAGGATCGGCAACCATGTGCCGAGCGATGCCGCTACATGCGGTTCAATCGAAGCCTCTGCGCATAAGTCTCCTTCTGTGACTGCGATAACATAGGCAGGTTCATCACCAGGATCAATGACCGCCAGGGGCTCTCCGCATCGGTCTGGCCGCACCGTTCGCGAGCCGTGATGGGCCGGGCCAGTAATGGCCGCGATGCGGGACAAAGCTGCCGGTCATCTCAACTTGCACCATTTTCACGAAGCATATCCAGCAGGTCATCATTGATGGCCAGATCTCCAAGTTTATCGACCCTGAGGACCAAGGAGGAGTTATGATGCGGCGCAGAATTGCGAAGAATGCTCCGGCTGCGCCTTAGATTGCATATTCGAGCTTCGGGAAATATTCCTTGAATGGCGCTTCCCTGGCCACATTGATGAACCCTCTAACCACATCGACAGGCTTTGGCTTCTCGTTTTCGGTGACCTCCAGGATCCCTCCGAGGAGAATATTCAGCTGCGCAATCCGATGATCCAGTTTCCCTCCGAAGGTCCATGGCCTGACGGATTTCCATGGATGGCAGACATAATACGCGCGCGAGACAGCAGCTTGGCTTTTCTTGATCGCGAAACGTCTCCCGGCATGAGCGTGGACCCCTCACGGATAGAACGGCACGATCACATTAGTCATCGATCGCAGCCCAATAGAATCTACCACCATGTATGGTTGTAACGACGACTGGGACGTGATTGTAAGGTGATAACATTACACACGAGTCGAAACCCATGCCCAAGTCGCTCACCCGGTCAGTCCTCACCACCATGAGTCGGTGCTTCCTGCCAATGCGAAAATTGTCTGTTGCAGCAGCAATCCTGTCCACATCCGCGCAGCCGCTCTTTGCGGACGAGCAGGGGGTGTTTCTGGGAACGATTGTGCTTCAGGGTGAGGAGGCCGGGTATAACCCTCGCTCGACAACCGTGGCGGGCCGAGCGCCTGCGGATGTTCGTGATGTCCCCTTATCGCTTAGCGGCATAGGGCGGGAACGCCTGACCGGAGAAATGATCGCCGATGACATCGAGGCAATCGGCCGCAGCACCGGAATGAATATCTCCGGCACCCCTTATGCTTCCGGTATCACTTCACGCGGCTTTGTCACGCTGAACAATGTCGAGGGACTTCGCATGACCAGCGAGGACAGCAACTTCACGCCGGTCATCGATGGATTTCTGCTGGGCGGCATCGAAATCCTGCGGGGGCCCGCCGGCATTCTCGAAGGTGCCGGAGAGCCGGGGGGCGTGGTCAGCCGCAGCTTCAAGCGCCCTCTTCAGTTCGCGGCCGGGCATGGGGGCCTGAGCTTTGGCAGCTACGGCATGCGGCGCGCGGAGTTTGATTATGGCGGGCCGATTTCGGCGGACGGACGTCTTCGCGGCCGTTTTGCGGGCGCAACCATGGAGGAGGGCTTTGAGCGCGACGTGGTCAGCCATGAGCGGGCCGCGGTGTTCGGTGCCCTGGAATATGATCTGACACCGGACACACTGGTCCGGATTTCCGCCATGTATCAGAAGGACGACCGCACCCCATTCTGGGGTGTGCCTTCGCATGAGGATGGTCATCTCATCGACTTTGACCGGTCAACCTATCTTGGCTCGGATCGGGGCCGGTTCGACACGGAATACGCACTGGTTACCGCCGAAATCACCCACGCCTTCGCCAATGGCTGGACCGTACGGGTCGCTGCCAATCATTTTGATCAGAAGATCGACGAGTTTGATCTCATGACCATCAGCCCGGTTTACAACCTCGGCACGGCGCAGATGGTGGATCTTGGCCTGAATGTGAACCAGGACCGCGAGCGGGGGCAGGGGGTTGATGTCTCATTCAGCGGGCCATTTTCTGCTTTCGGCCGTGATCACAGGGCGACGATTGGTTTCAGTTACATCGGTTCCCGTCTGCAGGTCGATGAACGCTGGGGCTATGACGCCTTTCCGGTCGATATCAGCAATCCCGTTACCGATCTTCCGATCCCTGAACTGGCCGATGACGGCATCCTGCAGGATCGCCGCTACAAGCAGTATGGCATATATGGCCAGCTGAATGCCGGACTGACGGACAGTCTTACTCTCAGCGCTGGCGGCCGGGTCAGCTGGGCGGAGATGACGTCGGACATCACCGGCCCGGTGTTGCAGGATTACCGTGAGAACGCTTTCTTCACGCCGATGCTTGGCCTTGTCTGGCGGGCGGATCCGTTCACGTCGCTCTATGCAAGTGTGTCCGACATTCATGAGCCGCAATTCTACCGGGACGCGGCTGGCAGCCCGCTGGCACCGATGACCGGCACGCAATATGAAATTGGCCTGAAGCGGGATCTGTCGGAGGGCAGGCTGCTCTTCACTGCTGCAGTCTTTGACATCGAACGGAGCAATCAGGCCCACCGCGTCGGGCCCTGGCCTTCCCGCGTTTACCGCGCGGATGGCACCACCCGCTCACGTGGAGCAGAACTGGAGCTGAGCGGCGATCTCGGCAACGGCTGGGGCATTTCCGCCGGCTACACCTATACGGATCAGAAGGTAACCGAATCCCGTGATCTCAGCAGGCTGGGCAAACGCGCCTCGAACACCCCGCGCCACAAGGCCGTTCTGTGGCTAAGCCACGATTTCCAGGGCGAGGCGCTTTCAGGGCTCTCCCTGGCAACGGGCATCACTGCGGCGAGCCGGATTTATGACTATGGCAACTCGCTCTCCGCACCGGGCTTCTACACGATTGACCTGGCCGCAACCTACCGTGTGAGCGAGACGACCGAGCTGGCGCTGAAGGTGAACAACGTCTTTGACCGGAACTACTACCGCAGCCTGGGCACATCCGGCATGTATCATGACCAGGCGGAGGGCCGCAGCATCGCGCTGCAGCTCAGACAGCGGTTCTGAACGGGCATCAGTTCTGTTAAGATTGGTCCAATCCTGTCTCTGATTAACTGCATGTCTTGCTGTTGGATGGCAGGATTGGATTTGCCCTTGATGCCAAACACCATTTGACGTGGTAAGCCGCGCAGCCTCAGCACGGCGCCGCTCGACCGCCATCAATCAAAGTCTGTCGGGAGCGAGGGCTGGCGAATATGCTCAAACATGCGCGTGATCTGCCTCTGCATAACGCGTGCGGTCGAGAGGTCGGCGGGCAATTCACGTTCCGTGAACCAGCCAATCTCAGATGTTTCTAAGCCGGTCCTCGCGGCGCCACCTGTAGGGCGACAAACGAAGAACATTTTGGCGCAGGAGAATACGCCGGCCGGATGCATTTGCTTCGTGCGGTCCCAAGCAGCAGCCAACTTGATTACCTCAACCTCATACCCGCTTTCTTCTCTGGTTTCTTTGACGGCGTTTTCGGCCGGAGAATGGTTCACATCCGCCCATCCGCCCGGGAGCGTCCATCGTCCCGCGTCGGCAGTCTCGCGCACCATAAGAATGCGTCCCGCATCATCAAAAACAGCTGCCCGCACATCGATCTTAGGGGTTGCATAGCCCGTCTGATCCGCGAAGAGCGTTGCGATGCGAGCGGAGGACTCGGTCGAATGTTGGGCGAAAATTCCGACCGACAGATCCCTCAGTCGCTCATATTGAGCTACTCCCCGGAAATCGGACAGTGACGGAAGCTACGATCTGACGTTTGCTGGTCTCCACGGACGAGGAGATCAGGCATGCGAAAACGCAGGAACCATGACGCGGGCTTCAAGGCGCGCGTGGCACTTGAGGCCATCAAGGGCGAGCGCACTGTGTCGGAGTTGGCGGCCGAATACGGCGTGCATCCGACGATGATCCATCAATGGAAGAAATCGCTGCTCGACGGGGCTGCGGACATCTTCGAGCGCGGCGGCAAGAAGCCCGCGACGGAGGTGGATGAAGAGACGGTCCGGTCATTGCACGCCAAGATCGGGGAGCTGGCTGTCGCCAACGATTTTTTGTCACGAAAGCTCAAGCCGTGGAGCGGAAAGTGAGGCGTGGGATGATCGAACGGGACCACCCTGCACTGTCGATCGGGGCGCAGTGCCGCCTGCTGTCGATCTCGCGCTCGTCGTTCTGCCACGAGCCGGCTGGAGAGACTGATCAGAACCTCGGCCTGATGCAGCTGATCGACCGGCAGTTCATGGATACGCCCTTCTACGGCGTCCGGCAGATGACCTGGCATCTGCAAAACGAGGGGCACGGCGTGAACCAGAAGCGCATCCGGCGGCTGATGCGGCTCATGCGTTTGATGCCGATTTACCAGAAGCCCAACACCAGCAAGCCGAGAAAGGGCCACAAGACCTATCCCTACCTGCTGGGCGGGCTGCGGGTCGATCGCCCCGGTCAGGTCTGGTGCGCCGACATTACCTATCTCCCGATGCGGCGGGGGTTTCTGTATCTGGTCGCCATCATGGACTGGTTCACGCGCAAAGTTCTGGCCTGGCGCATATCGAACACCCTGGAAGCGGACTTCTGCGTCGAGGCGTTGAACGAGGCCATCCACCGGTTCGGCGCGCCCACAATCATGAACACTGACCAAGGCAGCCAGTTCACGTCCTTCGCTTGGACAGATCGGCTGAAACGCGTCGGAACCCGCATCTCGATGGACGGCAAGGGGCGGTGCATCGACAATGTCTTCATCGAGCGCCTGTGGCGGTCCCTGAAATACGAATGCGTCTATCTGCATGCCTGGGAGACCGGGTCTCAGGCAAAGGCCGCAATCGGATCCTGGGTCAGCTTCTATAACCATCGGCGGCCACACACTGCCCATGGCGGGTTGCCCCCCGCCGTGGTCTACTTCAACAGCATCGAAACCGACCGGCAGGCACAGGCGGTAGCTTAAACATCCTCGAAAACTGTCCAAGCATCGGGGAGTAGCTCAGTTCGTGCGCGGTCCGCAAACCTGGCACAGTCTTAGCCTTAGAAAACAGCAGACCCGACAGCCCAGATGCCGAACACGATAAGGACGGCACCGGAAATGCGCGACACCCAGCCGGCGAATGTTTCCGGCAGCCGATGGCGGGCCAAAGCCACGCCGCCGCTAAGGACCGCCCACCACAGCATGGACCCGATGAAGACACCGCAGACCACGAGAACCGCCTCGACCGCTCCGGCGCCGGAAGCCAGCCCAAGGCCGGCGAACATGGCCGCAAACGACAGGATCGTCATCGGGTTGGTGATCGTCAGCATGAAAGTTGCAACGGTGGTTCCCAGGAGATCCCGCGCCGAAACCTTTGCTGCTCTCCTGGGCGGCATGGGCGTCAGGCTTTTCCAGCCGAGCCAGAGCATGAAGGCCCCGCCGACAATACGGAGGGGGGTGTCGATGACACCGAGCGCATGTGAGAATGCCGCGAAGCCCACAGCAGCCAGGGCCGCATAAACCGCATCCGCAAGTGCGGTGCCGAGACCACCGGCACCGCCCGCGGTGAATCCGCGCTCCAGAGTGCGGTTGATGCAAAGCGCGCCGATCGGCCCAAGAGGTGCCGCAATGGCGACCCCTAGCAGCAGGCTTTTCAGAAACAACATCGCTTCCATCACTTGCTCTCCTTGAGCACGAGGGCGTCCGGGACGGGCGACGACAAGGCAATCACCGTCTCACTGCGGCCCAGAAATTTCTTTGTTTTCAACGTGGCCAGGATAGCTTCAATTTCCGGCATGTCGCGAATACCAGATCCGACCGATCTTCTCGATCTCGTCGAAGGTCAGATCGCCCACCAGAGATTTGAGGATAACCGGGTGCAAAGGCTTTCCGACCAGCTCCGGATCCTTGGCGGACCGGAGTGTCGCGAGATGGCTCAAGAAACGTTGGCGGAGGACGTCGGGGGTCTGATCCGGATCGAAGATTCTGATCCCGAGCATGGGTATCCTGGTCATAGCGTTGGCAACCTCGCGGCATGAGGGGACCGGTGCGAAAAGCGGACGCTTTCCGGTTGGTCTCCGATGGATGTCGATGGGGTTCGGCTTAGAGATCAGGTCGCGGTGGCCGGTTTCGGCGCATCCAGTGCTGCCGGAATGTTCTCGATTGAGTCAACCGGTCCGGGCTGGCAGTCAGGCTGGGACCAAGGATTGAAGTGCTGACGTCATCGCTGCCCATGAGCCGCATTCAAGGTATTGATTACATTGAATTAAATAAGATTGTCAGATTCAGTGGCAGCTAATGCCCCAACAAATGGCGGCGAATACCTCGAAAATGGCACTCAATCGGTAGATATTTCAACAATGGACGTTATCTGATTGGTTTCTCAACAGAATGTTAGCGAACCCATTACTTTGCCACTCACCGCCCCGAAATCCATCTCAAGTAACTGAATTATAATGATTTACGAAAATGCTGCGAACCCATATTTCTTCCATTTATGGAAGATAATGTCTGCCTTTCAGCGCAAAATAATTTCCGGCCAGACAGGGATCAAAGGTGGGGTGGTCAGCGGCTCCTGGTGATATCGTCATCCTCGATCACGGCGCCGCTGCGCAGTTTGCAGGCGCGAAACGAAGCGTTACGCGCTTGCAAACGCGTCGGTCGGGTGAAGTGGAAGACATGGTCGATATCACCGACGAATTCATGTCGATGCCAGAACGACCGCACAGGCTCTCCTGAACCAATGGCGTTCACCCGCGCCAGACGAACCGCTTCCCGTCACTCGGCACGCCCGAGACCGTCCGCTTGCGCTGAAGATGTCGAGAAGCCGACATTGCCGAGATCGTCCTCCGAGGCTAAACTTTTGCCCCGTGGGGAGAACATGAGCACACAGATCCATATTCGGTCCTTGGCACCTGACGACTACAGTGCGGTTGCTCGCATCTTCTTCTGCACTGTGCATGAGGGGACAAGAACCTCCTACAGCTATCCGCAACGCCTTGCCTGGGGCGGAGAAGCGATCGACCTTGATCGCTGGAAAGCTCGGGTCGAAGCACTTTACGGTTTTGTCGCGGAAACGGACGGCGAACCAATTGGCTTCATTACTATCGACCGGACAGGATATGTCGATTTGGCGTTTGTGCTACCTTCCGCGAGCGGCAGGGGCGTAGGCCGAACCCTCCTGAATGCAGCAGAAGATTGGGCCAAAGACAACGGAGCGACACAACTCACAACCGAAGCCAGCTTGGTCGCACATCCCTTCTTCCAAAAGCGCGGGTGGGTCGTGGTCGAAGAGGATAATGTAGAGCGGAAGGGTGTCGTCCTGAAGCGATACAAAATGCAAAAGGATCTTGCCTGACTTTCCCCGAATGGCAGCTCAGGGCTCTGTGCGTCGATCCCGGCGGCATAATCCCGCCCGCCGCGCTGAACCGGGGAGGCCGGGGGCAGCTCTGCGGGACGGAGCGGCCAATCGGCGCAACTCACGAAGCATGGCACTACTGTTCCCCTCCGCCCCCATTTTCGTTTACGTCCATGGGCTCCTCCTCGAGGCTTTCTTCGTGGGCTAGCGCCTCCTCAATGAGCTGGGTGTCAGCGTCCTTAACGTCCTCGATTGCCGCACCCACCTCGCGCAGCTTGTCGCTAGCAGAAGAAGCCTTACTGAAGCCCATCATTTCAGCATAAGATCGCGCATCTTTCGTTTGATTACCCCATGATCCTGGGCTTCCATCAATGGAAAATCGCTCTCGCTCTGCTACGGTAGAAATGTTGTGCAGCCACGGATTCACATTCATTGCGTGGCCAATCATCATATATTCGGCGCTGGTGATAATCCTTTGAGCATTCGAGGTCCCTGATACTCCCGCTTTCGGCATTTTCGCGAGCCGACCGCTCGGCGTAAGCAGCGGGAACAGGAATACAAATGGTTTTGCATGCGTATAAATATTTAGAATCTCAATTACTTTAGCCAATTTGTCCTGTCTCTGAAATATCCGAGCCTTGATCGTTTGACGAGCCGCTTGCCCGACATAGAACGGGATCAGCTTCCCGCGAGGTTTCATGCCGATGACGTAGAGACCAATCGCCCCGTTTATCCCATCGATCCCTATTCTGCGCTCTTCCATGGCTGCTTGGCTAAACACAGATTCTGTGGCAGTTTTCGGGTCGTAGAGTCGCTTGTGATTCTTCCAATGTCGGGTGCTTTTATAGACAGGAAATTCAAATGGGCCGAGGCAGCGAAACCGGTAATTAGACATTTGAGATCACGCGCAGTTATACTGAGTCTCATCTTCAAACATTTCATGCAGCCGGATCAAGCCCATCCGAACCGAAATACTAAGGGAAAGGTTTGGTGTGGCAGGCGCCTCACTCTTCTATGAGTTGACGTGTCCTGCCGTCCGCTAACGGGTAATCCTCCCCGTTTTAAAGGGGAGGATTACCGAAGGACCGGTCTATGCTTTTCAGAAAATGGCAACGGGGTGTCTTCCAACGTGCTATTTCATTGACCTTCAAGGCCAGAGCACAGCCGTCGCATATGTCACCCACCGCCGACGATTCTGGACAAATTTTCCGCCGCTTCTGCGGCCGCGTTCAAAGCGCGCGCAACCAATTCCGGGTCGCGATGTGCGATCGCTGCTGCACCAGCCGGTATGCTCCATTTTATTAGCGTATCAACGCCCATATTCAGCTTTCGTGCGATCCAGACTGTAACTGAATATGCCACGTTTCTCAGGATCTTGCCTTGTTCACCTATAACAGAGGCTTGCGGCACGTCTGCCTGTGCCTCCCGGCGCAATTCCGCGATCGCGATACGAATACCTTCCAGATCTTCTCTGCTCAGCGGATTGTCGTCTACCGGTTCAGGTGGATTATTGTGGAGGTTTGGCGCTCCGCTCTTCTGTAGCTGGCGAAGTGCGTCTTCTACCCCAGTGAGACGAGACAGAAGTTCATCACGGGCAGCTGCAATTGGATCATCAAGCCCGTCGTCGGCCTCTGTGCCCTCAAGAATGATTCGGTTACCAGCCTCATCCGTAATGAAAGCACCATCCTCAGTGACGAGATACGATGTTTCGGATCCTTTCTTCTGAATATCGCGGCTATCGTCATCATCCGCGGGCGCAAACAGATCCGGAAATGGCTTTTCTAACGAGAAGATGCCGTCATCGTCATCCTCTCGGTCATCAAAATCATCTGTTTCGAAAGCTGAGGCGCTGACTTCCCGCGTCAAGTCGCCAGATGCCAGCCCAAGCTCCTTCAGTATATGGTTATCCGTGTCAGGGGAGAAACGGACCAAATATCCGTAAATTTCGCCGTCATTTCCCTCGCGTTCTTCAAGAACCCAAGATGTCCGATCGAGGGCATCTACGTCGATTTCCCACTCATCAGCGATCGCCTGAGCTGTATGTTGGTCGCCATCGAATTTCATGAGTGGTCCAAGGTAAGGTGGTGCCGACTTGTCAGACTACACAATTTCGCAGCACTGGCGAGCAGCAATACGCTCCGAAAGGCCGAATTGGCAGATGTATCCCATCATAATCGTCAATGTCCTGTGGGTGAATACCCGTGATCCTAATAGCCGGATGGTGAAGAACGGCCCGCCACCGCAGCCGCGCCTCATTGAAGCTCGTGCAATCTTCGAAGGCTGCAGCCAGGACAAGATGATTGATAAGCGCCCCGATGATTTGGTTCCGGTCTTCACCTTCGCCGAACAGCTTATCCACGAACGGTATCAAGCGGTCATTGGCTCTTTCATCTGCCCGTGTCGGCTTGCCTGCCATGAAGGCAGCGCACACTTCCTCCCTTGTGAAATGTCCCAATCGATTGCGATAAGCCAGTCACATCGCCAGCGCATCATAAAGATCGTGGACGCCGCATACGATGTCATCAGCAACCTCCATGAGGTTGGGCGCGATTCATGACTTAAACAGGCGCCCTCCCGACTGCTGTCCCAGAAGGTCTGACACCACCAAGCCGCCACGATGTCTTCCATTTGCCTCTTGGAAACGATGTTGAAGGCCCATGCATTTTGCCGAAAGCGCGGACTTGATATCGACGTATCGTGGGCGAATATGCGGCCCTGATAAGTGTCCTTCACAATAGGTTGATATCGCCATTGGAGTGATGATTCCGGAACACAGGGCGTCTGCCAGCTGAAGGCCAGCATGGTTATCGCTGTGTGAAAATGCAGGGAGCTCTATGATCCGATCGTATGCATCGCCTGAGCCCTTGAACTTTTGCGTAAAGATCGAATGGGCTACCTGAGTGTTGAGATGCTTGATCCGACTGTCGGCAACTACGAAGCCCATGTCACTGTGTTTAACCAGGAAATTCTGAAAACTCGTGTAGATTGACTGCACAGAGTAGGTGTAGATGGCGGTGCCGTCGATGGGCGCCCCGACACCCTTGACCCATACGCGGCCAACCAGCTTCGCCTCAATCTGGTCGCACAGGTTCATTACTTCTGTTAAGAATGTCATACCATGTCGGCGTTGGTTTCTGCTGCCGGTGGCAATATTTTTCCTGATTTCGGAGCCCTTTATCTCATGCAACATCCAACCCATGTGGGTTGTCTTAGAGGGCGCCAGGTTTGGGAAGTATTTTTTCTTTAGGTTGAGCATTCCGTCAGTGAGGTCGTGTAGCTTACCGTAGTCGACGATCACCCCGACGATTACCAATGTGGGCTGAATGGCGGAGTTCGCCGCAGGCAGCATTCCGGTGCAGCCAGCTTCGTCGATGTAGCAGATCTTCACGGAACCGCCTTTTGACCAAAGAGTTGATAGATGGGGTTGACACAGGTAGCGCTTAATGTCATTCTCCCCTCATAGCAATTGCTAATAGCTGAACTGGGAAACTGGGCAGCAGATCCTAAAGCCATTCGAAAGGATGGCTTTAGTGCGTTGTAATGGGTGATTTTTTTACACTTGCGCCAGCTTGACCTTCTCAGCCTGAACAAGCTCGCAGAGGTGCCCGGTAACTTCAGAACCCTTATATTTGCGATCTCGGCGCACACCGGCCCTGCGCTTTCGCCGTAAGCAGTCAGTAGCGCTGACCTGCCCCCCCGGGTCGCCCCTCGTTCACAACGGGAGCCATTGGTGTTGATGGGCATCTGTTTCAAGTCTGGGAAGCGCGCCGGGCGCGCTGCCATGAAGCGCTCAAGCGCCAGGCGTGCTTCTGTGGGTTTTTTGTCCAGCGAGCAATGCTGCCTGTCATTGTTGTCGTCATAGCGTCAGAGAGCCAAGGTGCGGCGGGCATCGGCGATTCGGCCGAGGTTTTAGTGGCAGCAGTCGTCACTCACCGTCTGGATGTGGAGCCTCCGACAAGCCCGAACGTGTGAGAGAGGGTCCAGCGACCAACGGTGGTTCGGCTGCAGCGGCAGCACTCATGGGGTGAGGTGCCGGTATCAACGTAAGCGATGTCCCGATCACACGTGGGCGTCGTAATTCCACGGTAGCAGGTTGAATAGCCCCGAGTTTCTTAGACGCCTTCGCGTCTCATCTTCTGCTGCCGTTCGAACTCGGCGGGCGACAGCATCCCGTTTCTCGCATGCTTGCGCTTCGGGTTGTAGAACATCTCGATGTAATCGAACACGTCCTGCCTTGCGTCTTCGCGGGTCCGGTAGGTCCTGCGTCTGATCCGCTCGCGCTTGAGCAGGTTGAAGAAGCTTTCGGCGACTGCGTTGTCGTGGCAGTTGCCGCGGCGGCTCATCGAATGCTCAAGATTGTGGGCGCGCAGAAACGCAGCCCAATCCATGCTGGTGAACTGACTGCCCTGGTCCGAATGGATCAGCACCTTGTTCTTCGGCTTGCGTCGCCAGACAGCCATGAGCAAGGCCTGCAAGACGACATCTGTCGTCTGACGGCTTTGCATCGACCAGCCGACCACACGCCGGGAATAGAGGTCGATGACAACGGCAAGATAGGCAAAACCTTCCTGCGTCCGAATGTAGGTGATGTCGGTCACCCACACCCAGTCTGGTGCTTCGACGTCGAACTGCCGGTCGAGGCCTCGCCGGTTCTCTCGAACCGGTGGCGTTCACCGGCTCGATGTCGACCACGACCGATGGCTTGCCGCCATAGCTGCTGGGGCGGCGCTTATAGCCGATCTCCGCCTTGATCCCCGCAAGCTGTGCAAGCCGGGCAACCCGGTTCGGGCAGATGCTTTCACCTTGATCAATCAGGTCATCGTGAAGTTTGCGATAGCCGTAGACCTTCCCGCTCTCGGTCCAGGCCTTGTGCAGCAGCTCAGTTTGGCGCCTGTCTTCCTGAGCGCGCACGCTCATTGGAGCCTGTAGCCAGGCATAGAACCCGCTTGGCTGGATGCGCAGGCAGCGACACATTGCCCGGACAGAAAATTGCCTCCGATGCTCGGCCACAAACGCGTATCTCACTTTGCATCCCTGGCGAAATACGCGGTGGCTTTTTTTAGGATGTCGCGCTCCTCGGAAACCCGTGCCAGCTCCCGCTTCAACAGGCGGATCTCGGCATCCTTCTCGGTCTCGCCTGATGCCGTCTTCGCGAACTTGCGCTTCCAGGCATAGAGCGAGTGCTTGCTCACCCCGAGCCGTTCAGAAACCTCGCTGACCGGGTAGCCCCGCTCCGTGATCTGAGCGACCGCATCGCGCTTGAAGTCGTCGCTGAAAGTGGCTGTGCCCATCATGGCCTCCTTGCCTCAAAATTAGCAAAGAAGGCGTCCACGAAACATGGGGCTATTCATCTTGATGTTAGACGCCGCGATAATATCGACTGCAATCGCTTCGACGCAGCCGGATCGGCGGGCAGCGGCTGAGCAAGGGCTCCAGCAGCAGCCGGTGATCGTTTGAGGTCAGCACCCAGATCACCTATCCAGGGCATGTCCTCGTGCAAGGCCGCAGCCAGTTCGTCGGCGTGATACTCATTCCGGATGGAGATCAGCCGGGCGCCGTCCTTCAACACCTCCAGCCGCTCGCGATCATCGGACTTCAGATGTTCGAGACCGTAGGCCGCCTTGCGACGTTCAAGGATGCGGCGGGCCCGGCGCTGGATCCGCTCCCGGTCGTTATCGCTCAGCTCAATCCGCCAAAACCGGTCGGGGAGCGCATCGCAGCCATCTTCGCATGTTCCGGCGGTAGCCCGTCCATGCCCTTGCGGAAACTGTCGGCGGGAGAAATCACTGCGAGGCCCTCATCGCGCGTAGAACCTCGGCCAGATGATCGGCCGGGTAGCCGAGCTGTATCGCGATATCGGTATCGCCGATGCGGATCCGGCAGGTCGAGGCGGCATGGTCCGGGCCAACGGCCTTGCTCTGTTTACGGCTGGACTTGACCTCAGTCAGGGGCACGACCTCGAAGAATGCCGGCGCGGAATCTTTGCGCTGCGCGTTCTTGACCCAGATTGCCACCAGGGATTTGTTGGCGCCGATCTGTGGCTAAAGCCCTAGGTTTCTTTGATGAACCTCCCTCACCTTATCGACGTAATCCTTGATGGCAATGCCGAAGGCCTCTTCGGCTTCGTGCAGGCTGGCTGCGCCGGGATTGAGTGAAGCGATATGCGCATCTCTAATCAATAGGATTGCTCCCTGCCGCTTAGCGTCGGCTCTTGCTAAAGCCTCAGCAGCAGCAATCATCGATGGGTCAGTAGAGAAAAGCCTAATGTATTGATATGCCTGCTCGGTCTTTTGAGATAGTTCGCTAACAGTCTCACCGATGAGGTCATCGGCTGTCTGAGCGCTTTTTCGTTGCCGATGAAGCCGCTTTGTAAGTGTAAGATACTCAGAAAGCGCGGAGCGCAACTCCTTCGCAGCCTCGCTCTGGCGCTCAAACTGCTTCTGTCTCCTGAAAATGATTGTTGCAATCCAAACGGCAGCTCCAGGGGCTGCGACAGCCCTCACGAGTTCGAGCGCATACGGCCATATTTGCTTTGTGAATTCCAAAACGGGATAGGCGCAGGTCATGAAATTCTCGTCAATTATGAGGTGATTTCCGTATCTTTGAACCGCTCCGGGCTGGCGGCCGTGGCCGTCGGAACCTATTCATTTACACGCGAAGCCAAGCCATCGCGTCGGAGATCGCGGGATAGTCCGGCAGCGCGGCCCGATAAGCCTCTTCGTTGAGGCGATCAATAAAGGTCATCCGTGCCGCATCGGTTTTAGCAATGTTCAGATAAGCTTCAATGGCGCCCTTCTTCCACAGCCATATTCCGTGTTCTTGCATCTCGATGAACAAAGCGTCGATGTGCGGAGCCGCATCAACCTCAAGCGCCAAGAGCTCGAACGCCACTATCGCCGGATTTCCAGCATGCTTCGTAGGGAGCCCCGAAGCATCAAGCCCTACTGCGCCTGAGGCCGCGAGGCGAGCCAGGATCGCCTTGCACTCTACAATCGCTGGGTGGTCAGCGGCGATCAAAGCCTTCGCTGGTGCGGTCCTGAACACAAAATCGAGGTCGACGATAGCCTTGCAAGGGAGGCCCATAGCGCAAAGAATGCGCATAGTATCCGGTATATTGTGAACCCCGCCGATATCAACAACGCCGATCTTGTCTTCACCTGGTGTCAACCCGAACAGGTTCTCGAACACCGCAGGCAAAATCATGCGCTCTGTCTTGCCTTCCGTGATGACGACCCTCTCGGAGAACAGGACCTTGCTCGAGTTCGAGAGCGCAAATAGGGCTTCCGACTGATGATCCGCTTCGGCTATCGCTTGCTCGACAACGTCCTTCATCCTTGGAAGGCATGTCGTTCCATGCTCGACACTGCGTCGTATCAAAAGCGAATTTTTGGCATCTGAGCGGGCGATCATATTCGCCGAATGGGTTGTGATGATGATTTGGTATCCCTCACCAGCCAAGCGGTTAAGAGCAGCTCTCACGACCTCAATGGCCTGCGGATGAAGGTAGAGTTCAGGTTCATCAATTAGGAGAAGCGTTGTCCGGCCAACATTGCCTCCGGCTGCCCGCTTTACTTCAGCCAGGCATTTGATCAATGCAATCTGAATTGAGCGCTGAGCACCATGACCGAACGAAGACGCGTCCCGTCCATCGGGATGATCAAAGCCCTCTTCAAAGATGCGTATGGTCGCAGATTTCATGAAGTCGGCAAAGTCCGGAACAGGGACGTGAGTCTTGGCCGTGACCCCGGGGAACAGTCGTGCCAGCTCCCCCTGGATAGACGCATCGAGCGCCGTGAGTGTCTCATCCTTTTCAGCAGAGTTAGCAGACAGCTGCCGTCCAACGGCGTCCAGAGCCGCAGCAACGGCAGGTGAGTGCCGTTCGATGACTGGGCCCATGATCTCTTTGAGGAGCTTCCCGATTGTAGTTCCACTCCCGAACTTTGCCACGTCCTCGGTTGCATTTTCCATCGCCCCGATAAGGATGGGATCCGGGAAAAGAACTCCGATCGCAGCATCAATCCCCGTGGGATTAACGACCCAGGCCATGGCTCCATCTTGTTCCTTCTCGACCTCAAAACGTATGCTGGCCGCTGACTGACCGGGCGTTGCCTGGGATCTACGGATCTTAATTTTTCCATCGACGACCAGGGGCTCTATACGGGCGCGATGAGCGGCATCCAGTGCGTCCAACACTGCAGCTGTGATCCCAGAAATCTCCGCCTCCACTGTCACCGGCGTGTTTACGTCGTTGAAATCCTCGGCGCTTAAGCTGGCCTTTTTCATCACCCAACTCGCCGCCCTGAGAATATTCGTCTTCCCGGCGTTGTTGTAGCCAACGAGTGGCGTGTAATGTGACAGTGGAAATGTTGCACTGGCTATCGACTTGAAACCCTGAATTTTCAATTCAGAAATATGATGCACGTTGCCCGACTCCTAAACCTAATGATCGGGATCATGGCCGGTCAGCGCCCTTAAATCCACAACTTTAGACGGTTGGCATGCGCCCCGCCGCAAGCATGAAAACCCGCTTCGGCCATGGATTTCGCGCTTCAAATCCTCATCCTCGCCCTCTAAGATGCGGAAAAATTAGGAGGCAGTCATGCGATCAGTAGAGCTTTGCGCGGGTGCGGGTGGCCAAGCACTTGGCCTCGAACGCGCAGGCTTCGAGCATGACGCTCTCGTCGAGATCGACCCCCATGCCTGTCAGACGCTTCGCATGAACCGCCCATTCTGGGACGTCAGAGAGGGCGATCTTCGCAACTTTGTCGGCAAATCCTTCGCCGGTGTCGAATTGCTTGCTGGTGGTGTTCCGTGCCCGCCTTTTTCCGTCGCTGGCAAGCAACTGGGCAAGGATGATGAGCGCGACCTGTTCCCGGAGGCTCTGCGCCTGGTTGACGAGATCCGCCCTCAGGCCGTTATGCTTGAGAACGTGCGCGGATTCCTAGACGCGGTGTTCGTGGACTATCGGCAGTCGCTCAAGAAGAAATTGACCAAGCTTGGCTATGTCGCCGACTGGCGCCTACTAAACGCTTCCCACTTCGGTGTGCCGCAGCTTCGGCCGCGCGTTGTGATCGTCGCGGTTAAGCAGGACATCGCCGATAAATTCGAATGGCCGGAAGAGCGTCATCACAACCCGCCGACTGTTGGGCGGGTGCTCGGAGACCTGATGGCTGCGAGGGGGTGGCCAGGTGCTCGTGCATGGGCGGAGCGTGCCGATGAGATCGCGCCCACCATCGTGGGTGGCTCCAAGAAGCATGGTGGCCCTGATCTCGGTCCTACGCGCGCACGAGCCGCGTGGGCGACATTGGGAGTAAACGGCAAGACTCTGGCCGAGGAGGCGCCTGAAAAGGACTACGTGGGCATGCCTCGACTTACAATCCGGATGGTGGCTCGTCTCCAGGGCTTCCCCGACGACTGGCAATTCTATGGACGCAAGACCCACGCCTATCGCCAGGTAGGCAACGCCTTCCCTCCACCGGTCGCTGAGGCGGTCGGCCGCCAGGTCGCCATTGCGATCCAATCCAAACGGATCTACGCGGTGGCATGAGGTCACCCGCGCCCAGCCTGATCGTCCCCGGTCATTCCCGTTACGATGACCTTTCGCGCCTCGGGCATGAGGTGGAACGACTCTTGGGCGGGCGCGCCTCGGCTTCCGAGTGGTTTCCCGGCATGCTCCGCAAGGTAGTCGATGACGTCGTCGACACCGTCAATACCCGTCGGCGCTCTTACGGAGAGTTGGAAAAGACCGAGAAAACCTATCTTGGCACGCGCGTCGAGATCCTGATGCGCGCTAGGATGCAGGTGCCCAAGGGGGTTCTCGACTTCATGATTGGCGGCGAAAACGTCGACATGAAGTTCACGATCACTGGCAACTGGATGATACCCCAAGAAGCGGTCGGGCACGCCTGCCTCCTTGCGGCTCTCGACGAGCAGAACTCCCGCTGCTTCTTGGGCCTGATGTATGCGGATCCGGCGAACTTGACGGGCGGAGCGAACCGGGATGGCAAGAAAAGCGTCTCGGCCTTCGGAGCCACACAGATATTGTGGTTGCTGCGCGATCACCCCGTCGAGCCGAACTTCTGGCGCACCATCTCATCGAAACTCGTTGCATCCATCTTCGCTGCGCCCACCGGCAACGATAAAATAGTCGAGCTCTTCAGGGGCGTTACCGACCGGGTGATTTCGCGCCGCATTGTTGAGGAGGCCGCTGCGCAGAAGGACTTCATGCGTCGCATTCGGTCAGATGGGCCTCGAGGCAGCCGGAACCGCCTTGCGGCTGAGGGGATCATGTTGCTCAGCGGGACATATGATGCTGCACTGATTCAGGCTTTGGGGTTGCCGCACTGTGGCCCAAGTGACTTCATTTCCCACAAGGTCACAATTGCAGAGCAACCGATTTGCTCAGCACATGGCTGGCATATTGCCGTAAGGCCCTGATTGTCAATCGGCGCGGAAAACTGCATACAGCACCAACTATCTGGTCGATCTGGAACATGCGATCATCGTGGATGTCGAGGCGACCGCACCGGTGCGTCAGGACGAGATCAGCTCTGCGCGCGATATGCTCATGCGCACAGATGACACATTTGGTCTGCATCCCGAAACGCTAGTCGCCGACACCGCCTATGGAGCGTGCGAGATGTTGGGCTGGCTGGTTGATGAACACGGCCTCGATCCTCACATCCCGGTCTTCGATAGTGGCACATGAAAAGGCGCTGGTCCTCTGCTGTGACCGATAGCATGTCGTGCACTTCTTCCCAGCCCAGATCACAGATCCAGTTGGCGTCATGATTACCCCTGACCAGAATCTTTCGTCTTGGGATTTGCCCGAAGATCGCGGCGATCCGATGCCTCTCGGGTCCGCTGGCTTTCCAATATGCAAAGTCACCGACCACATAGAGAGTGTCGGCTGGCCGAACATGTGCCTGAATGCTGCAGAGAAGCTGCGCATCCATGTCGGTCACGTCCATGAACGGCCGAGCACAATAATCAATGATGTTCTTGTGCCCGAAGTGCAGGTCAGCGGTGAACCAGTGCATCACAATAGCTCCGGATAGGCAAAGAAGCCCGGAAGATCAGTGTCAACGATTCCGCGCAACACGACATCGACGATATCGCTGTCATCGACCTCCCTCGGATATCCGAGCGACACATTCACCACCGGAGTTCTTACTGGCACGGCGCTCAAGTGGCGATGAGTATGCCCAAACAACCACAAGTCAACACGGCGTGTCACCGTCAAGCTGCTGAGATCAGTGCAAAAAGCTGGGGCTAGACGGTTATCAGTGCCGAGAGCCGCTGGCGATGGGCAGTGATGTGTCACGACGACGGTTCGGCCTTCGAATGCTTTGTCCAGTGCGCTGGCAAGCCAGACAAGCTGCTCCTTGTGCTTGCGCACCACATCGTCCGGCAGGACGAGGTCTGATCCATTTGCGTCTCTGGCAATTTGGAAATAATCGTTCATCGCCCGCTGGGCGGTGACCTTTGACACATGCGGTTCCGCGTGCAGGCTGAAGTCCGTCCATAGCGTGCAGCAGAGAAAGCGAACGCCGCCGAACTCGACAGAGGCCTTTTGGGCGAAGTGCATTCCGGCTCGCTCGGCTAGGGCACGCAACCCATCGTCACCGGCGAGATTCCAGCCGTAATAGTCATGGTTTCCAGGCATGACCCAGACCTTTGACGGTTCAATCAACTGGCCAATCCGTTCAAGCGCGCCTGGCCAGTTCCTCATCGGGTCGTTGGCAAGATCACCGGCGATAATGATGGCGTCCAGTGTCTGAAAAATCGGCAATAGCGGACCAAAGGGATCGCGCCGGGCATGATCCCACAGATCCAGGTGAAGGTCGGCGATGACAAGGATGCGCATTTTTAAGTATTTCTCCGCGGGGCAGCTTCGAGTTCGCGAACGCGTTTGATGTAATCAGCCAAAAGCGCGCCAAGGGTTTCCACGCTATTGATCGGGTTCAATCCAGGCATGGGTATCGGCAGATCTGATGCAGGTGCACCCAAACGATACCAACGGTTGAATGTCCGCGCCCAACCGGCGTGTTTGTTGAGCGCAAGGAGCCGGGACGTGCGAATAGATTTTGAACCCAGGACTGGGTGGTTGTTCACCCGCCCGATCAGGAACGGGGTTCTGTGCGGATCAAATGCCGGCCACCATTCATCCAGGACTGGGGCGGCGTCGATATCAGACATGCTGGGGCCTGCTTCAGCGGCATTCACGGCAGCAAGAACACTTGAGAAGTCGTAATTGAGCTCAGATGGCATGATTTTTCGGTGCATTTTTCTGCGTTCTTTCAGGCGGTGTTGAAAATTCATCGCACGCGGGTTCACTGCAGAAGCGGGTGGTTTTCCAAAGTGGCCGCCAGCTCCAATGCCCGGATCACCGAGCGCAGGCTGAGGCGCGAGGATTGATCCGACTGCCGCACCAGCATTTCGGAGATCGCGTCGATAGCCTCGACCGACAATCCGCGTCGCTCGCCCTCGCGGCGGGCGAAGCCCTCGAGATCTTGCAGGCCCAAATGTGAAAGCCGGATCGGCGGGCAACGGCTGAGCAGCGGCTCAGGCAGAAGACGCCAATCGTTGCAGGTCATCACCCAGATGACCCAACTCAGGTCGAATGGAACCTGGAAGTAGGGGCAGGACCAGCTCCTGGCTGTAGCCGTTTCCAGCAATGGCAGAACAGAGGCGGCAAGATCATAGGAGCGCCCCGCGGTCGAAGAGGCAGATCCGGCCTTCTCGACTTCGTCCACGATGACAATCGGGTTGGCAACCCTATGATCAATGACCAGATTGACCAGACGCCCTGGCGAGGAATTGCTCCATGTCTTCTGGCTGCCGATCAACCCAAACGACGCATTTTCCGCCGTTGCCTCATAGGTCATTGAAGGGCTCTGGATGAGTTCCGCCAGCCGCCGGGCCCAGACCGATTTGCCAATTCCGGGTGGGCCGTCGAGCAAAATCGGGCGGATCCGCAGCCCGCGCGAACCATCGCGAACCGAAGCACGCATATCATGCCATACTCTCTCCGTGGCGGCGCCCATCCAGGGAAATTCGGAATGAAGCCGGGCTGCAAGCTCATCGGCCTGATGTTCGGACTTGAGGGCCACCAGGCGCGCACCATCCCGCAAGCGCTCGATCCTCTTCCTGTCGTCCGGTTTCAGGTGGCGCAACCCATCACGCTCCAACTCGCGCCTGGCCAGAGCCGCCGCCCGGCGTTCAATGCGCATTTCCTCTTCCGGATAGAGCTGGATGCGAGCAATCAGGTCTTCCCATGCCGCGTAATCAATCATACCGCGCCCGTTCATGGGGGCTTCAAGACAGATGCTGCGGGCGCGCAATCGGCGGTGATGCGCTGTGAGGCGTTCTCTGAGGGCCTGACGCTCACGGTCACGGCGGGGAAAATCGACAAGGAGGATCGGGAAGAGGGAAGACATGGCAGACTCCGGATAAAGCGGCGCTGACGCCGGAAATCAGGTCCGGCGGGACAGGCTGCAGGAAAAGGGAAAGATCAGAGGAAGACGGGCTTTCGCGTCACTGCTATGCTGACGCGGTTCCACTCGGTTCCCTCGAACAGGGCATCAAGCTGAACTCTGGATAGCGTGAACGGCGCGGACTGAGCGGTGGGCCAAGGAAAGCCGCGGCCATCAAGCCGCTTTGTCACGAGGACCAGACCCGTCCCATCCCAGACGATCATCTTCAGCATGTTCGCGCGGCGGGACCGGAACACATAGATCGCCCCGCTGAAGGGATCGAGGTCGAAATTGTTGGCAATATAGCCTGCCAGCCCGTCCATACCCTTGCGGAAATCAATGGGTTGCGTCGCCAGGAAGATGCGACAAGCGTTGGAGGGAAAGATCACAGGGTAGCCCTCACTGCGCGCAGGATCTCTGTCAGATGCTCAGCAGGATATCCGGCGGGCAAGGTGATGCCGATCCCACCGATACGCAGCTCACAGGTTACAGGCTGCACGGAGGTCGGCGCAACCGGAGGCGGTGACGGCGCTGTTTCGGCGGGTGTTGATTTGCACTCGGAACTGACCCGGGCAGGCGTATAACTTCCACCGTGATTTGACCCATGTGACCCTTCCCCTGAGCACTGTGAGCGACGGGGGGCATTGGAGTGATCCACATGGGACTTTTGAACGTCATTCGTCGTCTTGCGCTGCGAGAGAAGCTGCCGATCCGTGAGATCGCGCGGCGGACTGGGCTCTCTCGGAACACGATCAAGAAGTATCTGAAGTCGGGCGCGATCGAGCCGAAGTTCTCGGTGCCAGAGCGACCGAGCAAGCTCGATCCATTCGCGGACAAGCTGTCGGCCTGGCTGAAGACCGACAGCACGAAGTCGCGCAAGCAGCGCCGGCCGCTGACGCGATTGCATACCGATCTTGTCGCACTGGGGTTTACAGGCTCCTACAACCGGGTCGCGGCCTTCGCGCGGGAATGGCGCACGGCGCGGCAAACGGCTGATCGGGGCACCTTCGTGCCTCTGGCCTTCCGCCCCGGCGAGGCCTTCCAGTTCGATTGGAGCGAAGACTTTGCCGTGCTTGGCGGTGAGCGGACCAAGCTGCAGGTGGCGCATACGAAGCTGTCGCACAGCCGCGCTTTCGTGGTGCGCGCGTATCTGCTCCAGACCCATGAGATGCTGTTCGACGCCCACTGGCATGCCTTCCGCGTCTTTGGCGGCGTGCCTGAGCGGGGGATCTACGACAACATGAAGACTGCGGTCGGTCAGATTGGCCGTGGCAAGGAACGGCAGGTCAATCTGCGCTTCCTCGCCATGGCCAACCACTACGTCTTCGAACCTGACTTCTGCAATCCGGCTGCGGGTTGGGAGAAGGGTCAGGTCGAGAAGAACGTGCAGGATGCCCGGCCACGGTTCTGGCAACCGATACCGAACTTCCCCGATCTGGCCGCCCTCAACGCCTGGCTGGAGCAGCGATGTGTCGAGCAATGGCGCGAGATCCCGCACGGCCATCTGGTCGGCAGCGTCGCCGATGTCTGGAGCGACGAGCAGCACGCGCTGATGCCCGTGCCGGCTCCCTTCGATGGCTTCGTCGAACAGAGCAATAGGGTCTCCCCGACCTGCCTGATCAACTTCGAGCGCAACCGCTACAGCGTCCCTGCATCTTTTGCGAACCGTCGGGTGAGCCTGCGCGTCTATCCGGAGCGGCTCGTGGTCGTCGCCGAGGGGCAGATCCTGTGCGAACATGTGCGGCGGATTGATCGGTCCCATCATCTGCCGCCGCGCACGATCTATGACTGGCGCCACTACCTGACGGTGATCCAGCGCAAACCCGGGGCGCTGCGCAACGGCGCACCATTCGTCGAGCTGCCGCCCGCCTTCCGGCAGTTGCAGGAGCAGATGCTGAAGCGCCCCGGCGGGGACCGGGAGATGGTCGATATCCTCGCCCTCGTCCTGCATCACGATGAGCAGGTGGTGCTGACCGCAGTCGAGCTTGCTTTGTCGGAGGGCATCGCCACCAAGACCCATGTTCTCAACACCCTGCACCGGCTGATCGATGGCAAGGCGATCAACGGCCCGACCGTCGACGCCCCGCAGGCGCTGCTCCTGCGCCACGAACCCAAGGCCGATGTCGGACGCTATGACAATCTGCGCGCCCGCAGCACCGGAGGCCGCCATGCGTCATGATCCCGCCAGTGGGGCCATCGTCATCATGCTGCGAAGCCTCAAGATGTATGGCATGGCCCAGGCCGTGACGGACCTGATCGAACAGGGCGCGCCCGCCTTCGATGCAGCTGTGCCGATCCTGACCCAGCTGCTGAAGGCAGAGGTTGCGGAGCGAGAGGTGCGCTCCATCGCCTATCATATGAAGTCGGCACGCTTCCCGGCCTATAAGGATCTGACGGGCTTCGACTTCGCGGCCAGCGAGATGAACGAAGCCACCGTGCGCCAGCTGCATCGCTGCGAGTTCATCGATGGTGCGCAGAATGTCGTGATGATCGGCGGGCCGGGCACTGGCAAGACCCATGTCGCGACCGCCATCGGCACACAGGCCGTCGAGCATCATCGCCGCAAGGTCCGCTTCTTCTCCACCATCGAACTCGTCAATACGCTCGAACAGGAGAAAGCCAAGGGCAAGGCCGGGCAGACGGCCGAAAACCTCGCACGCCTCGACCTCGTGATACTGGACGAGTTGGGCTACCTGCCGTTCAGCTCTTCAGGCGGTGCGCTGCTCTTCCATCTGCTGAGTAAGCTCTACGAACGCACCAGCGTTGTGATCACCACCAACCTCAGCTTCAGCGAATGGGCCAGCGTCTTCGGTGATGCCAAGATGACCACTGCGCTGCTCGATCGCCTTACCCACCGATGCCACATTCTGGAGACCGGAAACGATAGCTTCCGCTTCAAAGCCAGCACCGCTGCCGCAACCCGAAAGAAGAAGGAAATCGCACATGCCTTGACCCAGCAATAACCTGGTTCGCATAACTGAGAGGTGGGTCACTTCTCGATGGAAAACTGGAGTGAACCCCATCGGCTGGACCACGAAGGTCCTTCCAACTAAGCCGCCTGCTGGGCGATTAGCGTTTCGAATTCCTCTGGCGGACGGTAGCCGAGGGCAGAGTGCAGTCTTCGGGTATTGTATATTTGTTCGATGAAGATCGGCAATCGCTGGGCGACGTCGGTGAAGGTCTCGTAACCTGCGCGATAGACCTCCTCGACCTTCAGCGTCTTCATGAAGCTCTCCGCCTGAGCATTGTGGTAGGGATTGCCGACGCTGCTCATTGATCCGCGCAGACCGGCAGCCTCCAGCGCTTCGCGATAGAGTTGAGACGCGTATTGGGCGCCGCGGTCCGTATGGTGAATGCAGCCGGGCGGCGGCCGCCTGCTTGCGACAGCGGATTCCAGCGCCGCCAGGGCGAGCGGCGTGTCCAGGCGCTGCGACAGGGCGTAACCCACAACCTTCCGGCTGCAGGCATCGAGGATGACCGCGAGGTAGCAAAAGCCCTGCGTGACGCGAATGTAGGTGAAGTCCGCGACCCAAACCTGATCGAGGCAGCGTGGGATAGTGTTGCGATAGAGGTTCGGGTAGATCGGGTTGTCATGCCGACTGTCCGTGGTGCGCACGTAGCGCTTTCGCGGTCTGATCCCGAGCCCCGCCAACCGCATGATCCGCGCCACTTTCTTGTGGTTCACCACAAGTCCGCGGCGACGCAGCTCATGCGTCACCCGCCTGTAGCCGTAGACGGGGAACTCGTCCTGGATGTCTTCGACGATAGCGGTGATCTCGGCATCGGTGAGCCCAGCTTCCGAAGTCGTCGGGCGGTAGTAGAGCGTGCTCCGCGGCAGGTTCATAGCTTTGCACCCCCGTCTGACAGAGCACCCCCCGGGCCGGTGACGATGGAGGATCTCCCGCTGCTGGCACCGTGTGGCGGGCGCGATGTTTTTTTGACAAGATCCAGCTCCATCGTCAGTTGTCCGACCTTGCGCTCCAGCGCCGCGATCTTCGCCTCGTATTCGGCAATGACGCTCGCCTCGGCCTCTTCGCTGGTCAGCTCTCCCCGGTCGAACTGCGTCAGCCACATGTGGATGAGGTTGGCCGAGATATGATGCGTGCGCTGCGCGTCGCGCCGACCGATCACCCCGGCGCGGATATCCTGGCACAGCTGCAGCTTGAACGGCGCCGAATGTCGCCGGTAGGGACCGCGTGATGACATGAGCCTTCTCCCATTAAGGCCAGCTCAGCGTATCAGTTCTTCAGGCTCCCGTGGTCCAGCCGATGGGGTTCACTCCAAACCCGGGTCAGTTCCGAGTGCAAATCAACACGGCATGATGAAATGCGAAAATAGATACTTGTATTTTGGCCGTGCTTTGAGTTCTCACAATATTTCGCACCCTTACAAGTCGTCGTGACGCTATATATTGTTTTGTCTGCTCCATTCTGCGTGACGTGTCATTGATGATTTTTCGCGATCCGAATAAATCCCTTGCCGTCATTATCAGAAATAACCGGTGGATATGTAAAATGAGAATTTTCACACATCCCTTTCATGAAGCAGAATTCAATAAATTTTCGTCAGTTTCGGTTCGTGGCTCGACCTGGTGATTCGGTGCCGGAGATCGGCCTGGCTATAGCTGAAAGCCGCACGATCAATAAATTATCTGCCTGTATTCTTTAAGATTTTATAATGAGAGAAATTGGATCTCTAATTTGAATGCGAAAATGATTTCATCGCAGCCGCAGATCAACATTGAGGTCCAGCAATGATACTCCGGGAGTGCAGGGGATGGCTGCGAACAGCGGGGGAGATCAAGGGTGACCACTGGCAAAGTGGCAGTCCCGCGTAGCAGTTTTCAAAGGCACTCGGGGCGCTCGCGATAAAAGGCGATACGGCGCCCATCGACGATTTGGTATCTGAGGTCGAACTGGCCCGATGTGTGAACAACCTGCTTCCAACTCGAGCAGTGATAGTGCGCGGGGCTCTGGTCCGGCGACCTTTCTTTAATCCAGGCCGCTGCGGCATCTACAGGTGTCCAGTCTTCCGTCCGCAGTTCACGCGCTGCGGCGCGGAGATCCGCCACGATGTCTGTAATCGCCCAAGGAATCTGTCCCTTCACCAAGTATTCCTGAAATTCTGGTGAGGTGAAAACGGAATGGGCGACCGTGCAGGCATCATTGACATGCCGCGCCATGTCCTGCAGCTGGCCAAACCGCTTTCCCACTGCCTCCAGGACTTCGTGCAGAGTGTTGATGGCGCTCTGGCACCCCTCGACGGTAGATAAGTCGTGCCCTTCGATAAAGTGATGAACGAGATGGTTTCTCTGCGCGACGAGCTCGCGAAGAGCTGTCTGAAACTCATCATGATCGGCTGACTGCATATGAAGCCGCATCTTGGTGTTGAAGCGCACGGCTACGTCGGGGGCCACCGGATGATCCGGGGCGGGAGGTGGGGGTTCTGAGAACAGGACATCTCCCATTAGCAGTCCGACCAGCTGCCCGAGCGTTTTACCTTCCGTCTGAATACCCTGCGTCTGGCGCGGCTCACCCTCGGTCAGGATCTCCACGCCGAAATCGGTTGCTGACATTATACGCTTCAGCTGCTGCTCATAGAGCTGCAGGCGGAGGACGTTCTGCCCCATAAGGCGCTGAATCTCACGCTGCAGGTCGGGCAGGTGGTCTGGGGAAGGAGGGGCGGGCAAGCGAATGAGAGCTCCAGTGTGGAAATTCGGTTCAGCACAACGTTCTTTCGTCAAGAATAGCGCTGAATCTTACCACTGCGTCCAGCGCGGATTGCGCCAATCAATTCCCTGCAGCATTTAATCGGGCTGCGCCTGAGAAACCTGAGCGGCCGGCGCGCACCGGCGGACGGTGTGCCGGGATGCGCCCGGTGTTCGGCACGACCGCACTCGCAGTCCCTTTAAGCGAGTAAGTGGACAGCATAAGTCGTCCGGGGCAAGTGCCAGTCCGCAGGGCACCAGACTTGTGCATTGTTTTCATCAAGCTTTCTGATCGGCGCCTCGATTAGCTTGGCAAGTGCCACACTTTCCCGCTTCAGCTCTTTGTGGCGAGGTCTCTGTTCAGCGTCTGCTGCACTTTCTGCACGAAACTGGCATACGACTGGTCCAACTCGATAAGGTCCATACCGGCGGTGATCGCCCGCATTGTTTCTGCATCTTACCTTCCAGGAGGCTGCGGATCGTGCCCAGTGTTCTGCCCAAGGGATTGCATCGCGCGGGCGATGGCAACGGAATCGCGCGCCACACGAATGAAGAGCTGGGCGGCGGAATCAACGCGGCCGCTGCCCTTAGGAGATCAGACCTGCGCCGCCATCCACCTTAGCCGCCGGTGAAGTCACGTTCCTCGCGAAGCCGGTCAAACACCCGCTTCGCCGTATGCCGCTGCTTGCGCGGCATGGTCCGGTCCGCCTCCAGCCACCCATCGATAATCGGAATGAAAGGATCGAGTTTGGGGCGCCGGACTTCGACCGTCCGTCGATAGCCAGGCGGAACCGAAAACGACATCATCTTTCGAACCGTGTCACGCGACACATTAAACACCCGTGCCGCTTCCCGCTGGCTCATGCCCTCCGCACAAGCCTGACGAACTCTCAGATATAGCTCCACGCTGTAAATCCCCACGCCCTCCCTGCAACCGCAGAAAGGGAAAACTGGACGACTTTTACGCCGACCGCAGCAGCATCAGGCCGCCGCTTCCGTGGTCGAATTTCGCACCGCCGTTCTCACGCGGGTCACATTCTGATGGAGGTGATGATCGCAGACAGTGATCTCGCCCCCATTGATTTTTTCGAGCCCGTTCATGCATCGCAACGCCGTGCTCTTACCAGATCCGCTTCGCCCGATCAGGGCCACAACATTGCCCTTGCTCACATCGAAGGAAACACCCTCAAGCACACGCACGGCGCCGAAGCTTTTGGAAACATTGCTCAGTTTAACGATGGGCGACATTCAGTTTGTCCTCCAGTTTCCGGCTCCACCAGGCCAGCGGGTAGCACATGCAGAAGTAAAGCAGCGCAACGACGCTGAAGATGACGAAGGGCTGGAACGTCGAGTTGTTGATGAGCTTGCTGGTGTAGGTGAGTTCAGTCATACCGAGTTCCTCCCTATTGGGAGCAATCTAACGGCATGCTTGCAGAGCCTCCCCTGACGACCCGACGCCCGGTATCAAAAGTTCGCCATCATGACGGGCCGCGAGGTGGCTCGATCAGCGTTGATCACGTCACACGCCGAGCGGGGAGCATGGGCAAAGGCGACATCCGTAGCACTGAACCGTAGAGCGGCGATCTGCCACCCCGGCCTGACCTCGGGCGGTAATTGCGCAAGGAAGCATTGGCACGGATCTGATGACGGAATTCTGCTGTGTCGCGGTGTCGGCATGTTTGGAACCGCATGCCAATCTGCACGGTCTGGCGATGTTTCGAATTCACATACACCGCGCTGGCCGGATCCTCGCCGATCAGGACGACGGCCAGCCCCGGAACCTTTCCGGTCTCCGTCATGATGGACCGCACCTGCACCGCCAGATCGTCAACCAGCCGTGCCGCGAAGGATTTCCCGTCAATCAAATCTGCCCGAAAGGCAATGTCCATGTGGCTCCCCATTTTTTGACAGCGTGGTGGCGTCATGCAGCGGGCAAACCGTGCATCTTCAGGCCGTTTTGCGGATATGGTTTGGCGTCGCGCTCAGCCGGCCGCAGTGGTCAGCGCCTCACCGCGCTCCAGGAATTGTTGGAACTGCTCCTCTGGAACGAAGGCGCCGCCGGTCGTCCAGACGATATGGGTGGCGTTCGCCATGTGTCCGATCAGGCCCTGACTGGTCTGATATGCGCGCCCCTGAGGAGAGTTGACCGTGAACTCCGGACCCGCGAAACCAGCCGCCGCCGAGGGTTCGAGGCGGATCCCCTGGGAGGAATGTGCCAGATAGAGCCACCGGAACAGATCCTCATCGGCCACGGTGAAAACACCTGACAGCATGGGGCCCATCACCTGCGCCACGAAATCCGACATCCGGGCAACGGCCATGCCATCGGCTTCTGTCCGGTTCGTCAGACCCACATCATATACGGACACCAGCTCCGCAGAACCGCTCATCATATGCACCAGCGCGCAGGGCGACTGCACCGGTTCGACAAAAAAGCAATGCGCCGCATCACCGAAGATTGCTTTGAGCCCATATGCCACGCCGCCCGGCGCCCCCCCGATCCCGCAGGGCAGATAGACAAAGAGAGGGTGATCGTGGTCAACTATGATGCCCGCCTCGTCCAACTGCCCGGCGAGTTCCCGAGCGGCGGCGCTGTAGCCGAGGAAAAGAAGCTGCGACCGCTCGTCATCGACAAAGTAGATGGATGGATCGCCCTCGGCCAGGGCGCGCGCTTCCTCTACGGCGGTGGTATAATCCGCCTCATGTTGCACGACCTCGACGCCAAGATTGGTAAGGCGGTCGACCTTCCATCGCTTCGCATCTGAGGACATATGCACCACCGCACGGAAGCCAAGCGCCCGTGCGGCGATCCCTACACTGAGCCCCAGATTTCCCGTGCTGCCCACCGCGATCGTGTGGCGCTGGAAGAGCGACATCGCCTCCGTGCCCGCGAGCGTCATGACGTCCCCGCCCTCGGCAAGCAGCCCGTGCTGCATGGCAAGCGCCTCAGCATGCATGAACACCTCGAAGAGGCCGCCCCTGGCTTTGATCGATCCGGCGACGGGCAGGCTGCCATCGGCCTTGATGAACACGCGACCGTATTCCGCCGAGCAGTATCCAATTGCGCCCTTGAGCGTCTGCGCTTCGACCAGATCGGAACGGATCTGCCCGCCGGTCCCGCTGGTTTCTGGGAACAGCCTTTCCAGCAGCGGTGCAAGACGGCGCCAGCTGGCTTCAGACGAAATGACTTGGCCAGGGCGGATCGGAAGACCAGGATCGGATATCCCATCCGGACGCAGCTGATCATTGAGCCAGAGTGTGGGATTTCCGGCAAGCAGATCTGCCTTGGCCGGGTTTTCAGGAAGGATCACGGTCATTGCTGCTCCTGGACGTTGGCGTGACGGGGCAGGGCCCCGTCACATCTGCTTATGCATAAATCGGGTGGGCGCCGCAGAGGTCAGCAACGTCCCGCCGTGCGGTCTCATAGAGCGCTGCCCGGCTCGTCTCATCTGCGTCCGCGGCATCGAACAGATCCGCGATGAGATTGCCAATCTGTTCAAACTCCGCCAGGCCAAAGCCCCGGGTTGTGCCCGCGGAGGCACCGAGCCGCAGACCTTTCCATTCGGATGGCTTTGCGCTGTCGAACGGGATCGGGTTCTTGTTCGACGTGATGTTTGCCGCACCCAGCAGATCCTGGGCCCGTTGGCCACTCAGACCCTTCGAGGAGACATCGACGAGCACGACATGGGTGTCGGTTCCGCCGCTGACGATCTCGACACCACGGCGCTGAAGCGTCTCAGCGAGCTTGTGGGCATTGGCTTTGACATTGGCACCATAGGTCTTGAATTCGTCGGTCAGCGCCTCGCCCAGGCACACCGCCTTTGCTGCAATGGTTGCCAGATGAGCCGAACCCTGCACGCCGGGGAAGACGGCGGATTGGAGCTTTTTGAAAAGATCCTCACGATTGGTCAGGATGAGCCCACCGCGCGATCCGCGAAGCGTCTTCGTCGTCGTGCAGGTCACAATGTCCGCATAAGGCACGGGGCTCGGGTGGACTCCGGCCGCAACCAGCCCCGCGAAATGCGCCATA
Source organism: Rhodobacter sp. 24-YEA-8 (assembly GCF_900105075.1). Lineage (NCBI taxonomy): Bacteria > Pseudomonadati > Pseudomonadota > Alphaproteobacteria > Rhodobacterales > Rhodobacter > Rhodobacter sp. 24-YEA-8. The sequence continues at coordinate 151,488 of NZ_FNSK01000002.1, read as the reverse complement.
TCCACAAGGTAGGTCGCGCCCGCCGCATTCGCGATTTCGCGCATCCGGGCGAAGTCGATCTCCCTCGGATAGGACGAGCCACCCGAAATGATCAGTTTCGGTTTATGCTCAAGCGCGAGCTGCTCGACATTGTCATAGTCGATCCGACCCGTCTCACGCGTGACACCGTAAGACACGATTTTGAACCAACGGCCGGATTGATTGGGCTTTGCGCCGTGGCTCAGGTGACCGCCGGCGGCGAGGTCCAGGCTCAATACCGTGTCGCCCGGCTGCAGCAGGGCAAAGAACACGGCCTGGTTTGCCTGTGTGCCGGAATGGGGCTGCACATTGGCGAACGAACAGCCGAAAAGCTGCTTTGCCCGGTCGATGGCCGCCTGCTCGACGACATCGGCGAAATCGGCTCCGCCATGGAAGCGATTGCCCGGATATCCCTCGACGGTCTTGTTCGTAATGACGGAACCGAGCGCCTCGAGCGATGCAAGGCTGACCGAATTCTCGGAGGCGATGAGCTCGATCTGCCCTTGCTGCCGCTTCTTTTCGTTCTCCAGAGCCTGATGAACAAGGGGGTCACGTTGGGCAAGGCTGCCCTGGAAATATTCGGTGGTCATGGGTCTCTCCGGTCCCTGTTGGGTCATTGTGAGAGACGCTAATCAGGTCAAAGCTTCAGAAAAAGTGAGTAATGTTTGCATATATATTTAGCTATGCTAATCTATTAAAAACGGGAGGATGCTGTGGACCTTGGCCGCCTGCGCGCTTTGCGCGAGCTTTCACTGCGCAGAACAATGGCAGCCGTCGCCGAGGCGCTATATGTGTCCCCCTCCGCGGTTTCCCAGCAAATATCTCTTCTGGAAGAAGAGGTTGGCATCAAGCTGATCGAACGGCGCGGGCGTGGTGTAGAGCTTACGGTAGCTGGTCAGAATCTGGTCCGGCGCGCGGATCGGATATTTGCAGAGATCGAATCCGCCCGTGCTGACATTGCTGAACTCAAGCAGGTCATTGCGGGCGAACTGCGGGTTGCCGCCTTCCCCTCTGTCGCGGCCGCGCTTATCCCGCGCACGCTTCGCTCCCTCAGCGGAGAGCACCCACAACTGGCAATCCTCTTTGAGGAGATGGAGCCCGAGCAAAGTCTGGCAGCACTTCGGAGCTGGCAAACGGATGTGGCTCTGATCGACGATCTGAATGTGCCCCCCGGTGCGCTGGACCCGAGCATAGAAACACTGCCGCTGATGGAGGATGTATTCCACGCCATCGTCGGGCCGCAGCATCCTTTGGCAAACATTCCCACGACCAGCCTGGACACCTTGCGTGGTGAGCCCTGGGTGATTGATACTGCGTCTTCAAACTACACAAGAATGCTCACCGAGGCCTGTCAGGCCGTCGGCTTCTCGCCCCGCATCATCGCAAGGTGTAAAGGGTTTGAGGTTACCGTTGCGCTGATCCGGGAAGGATGTGCGATTGCAATCCTTCCCGGACTTCGTGCCAGCCACGATCTCGAGGATGTATGGGTCTGCCGCCTGACACCGGAGATCCGTCGCCGAATTTTCGTAGCGTTTCGCAAAGGCGAGAAACGGAGCCCGGCATTGCAGGCATTTCTTACCGAACTGAAGCAGCAGGCAAAGAACTGAGCCTCAGTGCTTCAGCACGCGCGACAGGAAGCTCCGTGTTCGTTCGTTCCTGGGGTTGTCGAAGAACTCATCGGGCGTGCCGCTTTCGGTGATGCGGCCCTGATCCACATAGATCACCCGATCACTCACTTCCCTGGCAAAGCCCATTTCATGGGTGACAATCATCATGGTCATGCCCTCGCGCGCCAGTTCACGCATGACGTCGAGGACCTCGCCCACCATCTCCGGGTCAAGCGCACTTGTCGGCTCATCGAACAGCATCAGATGCGGTTCCATTGCGAGTGACCTAGCAATGGCCACGCGTTGTTGCTGGCCGCCGGACAGCGCGCCCGGAAACTTCAGGGCCTGATCCCGCAGACCCACGCGCTCAAGCAATTGCATCGCCTGCGCCTCCGCCTCGCTCCTGGATTTACCCCGCACCCGGATCGGGCCAAGGGTGATATTCTGCAGGACGGTCAGGTGGGGGAAGAGGTTGAACTGCTGGAAAACCATGCCAACGCCCTTCCGGATCTCCCGCAGACCTCTGGTTTCGCCAAACTCCCGCTCCTCCGCCCGTGGCATCTGGAAGCCATCCACCGTCAGCGAGCCGGACTGATATTCCTCAAGCCCGTTGACACATCGGATCAGCGTGGACTTCCCGGATCCGGAGGCGCCCACGATGACCAGAACCTCACCGCGGCTCACGGTCAGATCCACCTCTTTCAACACGTGAAATGAGCCGTAGAACTTGTTGAGGTTGGCAATGCTTACGATGGCTTGCTCATTCCCGATCTTCATTTGCGCGACCCCTTGCTCAGTTTGGTTTCCAGCCTGCGTGCCTGAAATGTGATGACGCTCCCGACCGCGAAGTAGACGAGGAACAGGAAAACGTAGACTTCATATGTTCTTGCGCTGTTCTCGGGATTTGCGAGGATCATCTGGCCGGCCCGGAGGAAATCCGTCAGGCCGATGATGAACACGAGCGGCGCATAGTTGAAGATGTCGAGGATGTTGCCAACCAATCCCGGGACCGCAACGCGCAGGGCCTGAGGCAGGATCACGATGCGTTTGGAATCGAAATCCGACAGGCCAAGTGACTGCGCCGCCTCCGTCTGCCCCCGCGCAACGGATTGCAGGCCCGATCGAATAAACTCGGCGGAATAGGCCGAATAGAAGAGGGTAAAGCCGATCAGGCCGCGGACCACATCCGGAATGGGAAATTGCGGCAGGATCAGGGGGAAGGCGACCCAGATGCAATAGACCACGAGGATCAGGGGAACCGAACGCATGACCTCGATATAGGCGGTGCAGAAGGCGCTCAGGCTGGCAATGCGACTTTGGCGCCCGAAGGCCAGAAGGACGCCCAGCGGAATGGTGAGCAGGGCGGCCGTCAGGGTGAGGATGATCGACAGGAGAAGCCCGCCCCAGCTTGACGGGCCAGCAGGCGACAAGACCAGCAACACCGTAATCAGGACACCGAAGGATATCCCCGGGAGATTGTCCCGAAGCGCTTCACTGCGGCAGCCCAGTGCCCAGACCCCGAAGAATGCCGCAACAACAATCGCGCTTTCAGGCGCGATCCGGGACGTCCAGGCGGCCGCAATCAGCGCGATACCGATTGAAGCCAGGCCTGAGAGGAGAGCTTTGCGTCCAAATGGCATTGTCGCGGCGCTGGCGAGGCCCACGAGGCCCGCAATCAGCGAGACCGCAATCCATACCAGCCACATCTGCTCTGACGGGAAAAGACCGGTCATGAGCACTTTCATACTGTTTATGATCACGGACCAGTCGGCCGCCGCTATAGCCCATTCCAGAAAACTCCACGCGGCCCAGGACATGAGCGGGATCACGAGAAGCGTCAGAGCGATATCGACCGGCTTCGAGAAGAGGTTTACGTGAAGCCAACGGCCTGCTTTGCCAAATGCTGACATCACCGGACTCCTGGGATTTTCATGCGACGGTTAATTAGGTTCATGGCAAGGCTGATGATCCAGCTCATCACCAGATAGATCGCCATCGCTAGGAGAACCCCCTCAAGGCTTCGTCCGGTCTGGTTCGAGACCGTGCCATAGACATTGAACAGGTCCGGATATCCGATGGCGATGCCGAGCGATGTATTCTTGGCGAGGCTGATATATTGATTGCCGAATGAGGGCAGGACGACACGGAACACCTGGGGCAGCACCACGTCGCTCAGCACGTTTCTGCGAGATAGCCCGATAGAATCCGCCGCCTCCCACTGTCCTCGCGGCAGGGCCTCGATCGCGCCACGCACGATTTCGCTGATATAGGCGGCAGCGTTCACCGTGATTGCAATCAGCAAAGCGGCATATTCTGCACTTATGGAGAGACCTCCGGTCGCCCGGAACCGGCCCGCCTCCGGGAAATCGACGCTCAGCCTGAAACCTGTCAGAAAGGCGATGGCCAGCATGATGACAGCCCCGGCGACCAGCCATCCGCGCCTGGCACGCTGTGCGGGCAGGATGGCGGCGATAGCGAGGATCGCCCCCACAAAGGCCGGCAGCATTGCGTAGCCACCGTAAGGAAGCACTGCCGGGAGCCAGATCCCCTGCTGGCTGATGATCGCCCCCCAGAACTCCGGCGCGTCACGCAATGTGGGAAGCTTCAGTATAACCGCGATATACCAGAAGGTCAGCTGGATCAGCAGCGGGGTGTTGCGCAGGAACTCGGTCGCTCCGAAGGCCAGATTGCGGATGAGCCAGTTCGTCGAGAGGCGGGACACACCCATCAGGACGCCCAGAGCGGTCGCAAGGACAATTGCCGCAACTGCCACCTTGAGGGTATTGCTCAAACCGGCGATCAGTGCTTGCGTGTTGGTGAGATCTGACGAAAAGCGGGTTAGGCCATCTTTGGTGACCGTGAGCCCCTCGGATATCTCGAACCCGGCCGGTGCGGTCAGGAAGCTGAAACTGAAGTTGACACCTCTTGCCGCAAACCCATCACGAACCGTGACGCCGAGCAGCACAACAAGTGCGAACATGATGCCGATCACGCCAAACTGCATTGCAGCCCGGCGGATGCGGCGCATCCGTAGAGAATTTATGGAGAACATGCCGCCTCGCATGGAAGGATTGTCGCCCACCTCATCGGCAGGGGGTCGGAACAAAAAGGCGCGCGCAAAAAGCGCGCGCCCTGAGAGGGCTCAGTTCCAGAGGGGTGAGATCATTGCGCCGCCTTCGCTCCAGAGGGCGTTTGGCGTGCCTTTCCGCTCGATGGCCAATGTCGTATCCGGACCGAGGTTGCGGTCATACATCTCGCCGTAGTTTCCGACCTGCGTCACGGCCTGCTCGATGAAATCCGCCGGGATACCGAAGTCGGCCCCAAAAGTGCCCTCGACACCCAGGAACTTACGGATTGCTGGATCCTCCGAAGCCTTGAAGGTCTCGACATTCTCCGAGGTGATGCCCGACTCTTCGGCTTGGATCAGCCCGTAGCTGATCCAGCGCAGCGCATTGCGCCACCGGCTATCATTCGCAGCAACGAAGCCCGCGAATGGAGATTTCTCGATGATTTCCGGCAGCACGACATAGTCATCCGGCTTGGCCGAATTGCCGCGCCAGGCCGCCAGCGCGGACTTGTCGGTGAACATCGCATCGCAACGGCCGCTGTCCAGAGCACCGAAGAGCTTCTCCAGATTCTCGTAGGTCAAAACCTGATTTGTCCAGCTATTCGCCTTGAGCATATTCGCGATCGCGGCCTCCGTGCTCGACCCTTGGGTAGTGCAAAGATTTGCACCATCGAGATCAGACATCGCCGAGACTCCGAGCGAGGCCTTCACCATCGCACCGGTGCCGTCCCAGAACATGATCGGCAAAAAGTCGACCGTAATTGCGGATTCCCGCCCCGGCTTGATGGTCGTATGCGCGAACACCACATCCACCTGGCCGGTCTGAACCGCCGTGAACCGGCTCTTGTCGGTCACGGTAACAAAGTTGACCTTCGTCGCATCGCCGAGCACCGCGGCCGCGACAGCGCGGCAGAAGTCGACATCAATCCCCTCCATGGCCCCCGTGGCGGTATTCAGATAGCCAAAGCCGGGCGCGGTGTTGTCCGTTCCGCAGTTGAGTGTCCCGCGCTTCAGCACATCATCCAGAACGTCGGCCGAAGCCGGGACTGCAGCGAGGATGGTGAGCGTAGTGGCAATTGCAAGTTTCTTCATGGTTCAAGCTCCCTACTGTTTCTGATGGCTGGAAGGCCCGGTCGGGTTGTTTTTGGGTTCCGACTTCATGTTCGGGACTGGCTTTCCGCCCCTTCATCGACGGTAGGTAGGGCCTAATGTTCAGTCCAGTTAATTGGATTCAATATAAGCATTAGCAATTATGTTCATTTTCGTCGGATCTGATCTGATGCGAACAGGGCGGGAGGGCGATGCTGATGCGCCGGAGCCACCATAATGCATTGCCCGCGCCGATAACCTCAGACGTTCAAAGTGCCAGCACTGACGGTGAGGGAATGCCGTTTCCTGACATCAGTAAATATTTCGAACGCTCGATTGATTTATATGGCGAGCAACGATAGTCTCATTTGATGTGCAACTCGAGGAGGCTTGCGCAACGCGAGAGAGAGGGCGCCGGGGAGGGTGCCCGCTCTGCCACATCAGAAAGGCTGTGCTGTTTTGCTGTCGGGACAAGCCTTTGTGCGTCCCGGGCGTCACTATAAGGAGGAGGATGACGTGAAAGCCGCTATATTCACAGGGGCAGGGCGCCCTTTGACCATCAGGGAAATTCCAAAACCAGAACCGCGAGAGGGGGAGCTGCTTGTCCGCGTTGCAGCCTGCGGGATTTGCGGATCGGATCTTCATGCGACCGAAGAGGGGGTGTTCCTTCAGGAAGAGGGAACAATCCTCGGCCATGAATTTTCCGGCGTGGTTGAACAATCGGCGGATCCGGCATTTCCGCCGGGCACGCGGGTGACGGCCGTCCCGGTCAATCCCTGCGGCAGCTGCGCCCAGTGCCGCGAGGGGTATCCGATGATGTGCGCGACGAACAGCATCACCGGCCTCGCAAAGGATTTTCCGGGGGCTTACGCCGAATATATCACCCTGCCGGCGCGCTATGCAGTCGCGCTTCCCGATGCGGTCAGTTTCGATGAGGGCGCCACGGTCGAGCCGCTGGCGGTCGGGCTGCATGCGGTCGACAATGCCAATATCCGGATCGGCGATCGGGTGCTGGTCATTGGCGGCGGGCCGATTGGCCAGGCGGTCGCGGCCTTTGCCCGTGCGGCCGGCGCGGCTTCGGTCATCCTGTCCGAGCGCGCCCCGGCGCGCCTGAAAGCGGGGCCGCTTTTCGGCGCGACCGGCACGATTGACGCGGGCCAGGAACAGGATGTGGGCGCGGCTTTCGCGGCCCTCGCAGACGGGCCGCCGGATGTGGTTTTCGACTGTGTCGGTGTGCCGGGCATCATCCAGAAATGCATTGGCCTTGTCCGGGCGCGGGGCACCATCGTGGTGGTCGGCGTCTGCATGAAGGAGGATACCCAGATCCCCTTCACCGCGATCATGAAAGAACTGCGGCTGCAATATGTGCTCGGCTACAAAGAGAACGATTTCGCGCGGGTGCTGGCGGCCCTGGCTGCGGGTCTTGTCCGGCCTTTGCCGATGATCACCGACCGGCTCACATTTGAGACCTTGCCAGCGGCATTTGAACAGCTGCGCAGACCCTCGGATCAGATCAAGGCGATGATTTTCCCTTGATACTGGATCACTGATCCCCACTCCCCGGTCGCGGGTCACAGAACCGGCCCCGGAGCGCGTCACCACCGTCAAAACAGGAATCATCGGCGGCCCGCAGCGGTCGCCCAATCAGCCATGGCCGTGGCCCGGGACAAGGGCTGCCGCCGGACAGGGAGAGGACAAATGACACCAAACACTTCAACAAAACCCGGCCGTGCGCCGGCCTGGGGAAGGCGGCACAGCGTCTTTCTCATCATCTTTTTCGTCAATTTCACCATATGGCTGGATGAGGCGGTGCTGGCCGCGCTGACGCCCTATTGGGCCGAGGCGCTCCATCTGACGCCTGTGCAGATCGGGACCGGATCGGCGGCCTATCTGTTGGGCTATTTCCCGACGTTGCTGGTGGCGGGCGTGCTCTCCGACCGGTTCGGGGCGCGGAGTCTGTTGCTGCTGTCGGTGCTCGGATGCAGCATACTGAGCGCGGCGATGCTCTGGGTCCATGATTATCCGACGCTCTTCCTGCGCAATGTGGTCTTCGGCGTGTTCTTTGGCTTCCTCTGGGCGCCTTGCAACCGGATCATGGCGCTCTGGCTGCCGGTGCAGGAGCGGACGCGTTTTGGCGCGATCTGGTTTTCCAGCACCATGCTGGCTTTCGCGGTTGCCGCACCGCTGGCTTTGTGGATCGCACGGACCTGGGTCTGGGAGGATGCCTTCCTTCTGGTGACAGTGCTGGGGGTTCCGGCCTTCCTGCTCTTGTATTTCGGCACCAGAGACCGCCCGGAAGAAGAGCCGCGCGTCACAAAGGAAGAGCTGAGCGTGATCTATGCCGGTGTTGACCCCGATGCAGCGAAAAGCCAGTTCAGCTGGGCCGCACTTGGTAATCTGCTGCGCAGCCGCAGCGTTGTGGCTATGGTGATCGCAACCCTTCTTGCCACAGCTCCGACCTGGTTTCTGGGGGCCTGGGGCTTTTACCAGCTGATCAATGTCTACAAGCTTGAAGGCGATACGGCCTCTTTCTTCATCTCGCTGGGCTATTGCACCACCGCCGCCTATGGGTTTTTCCATGGTTGGGTGTTCCAGCATATCTTCGGCGGGCGATGCCGTCCGACGCTTGCGGCGGGGCCGGTCATTGCGGGAATCGGCTTTCTGATTGCCGCCACCACCTCGAACCCGATCGTCTTTGCTCTCGCGGTGTTTGGCGTGGCAAATCTGGCGAACCCGTTCTTCTGGGGCACGATCAACGCCTATTGGACCCAGATCGCAAAGCCAGAATATGCCGGCACGCTGAACGGCATTTCTGCTGCCGGTCAGGTCGCGGCGGGCTATGTGCTCCTGAGCCTTTCGGGCGGCTGGGTCAGGCCGCTGGACGTGGCGGGGATACGCGCGCTGGACACGATCTGGCTTGTTGGCGCGATCATGTTCTTCCTGACGCTGGTTCCGGTCTTTATCGCGCGCGGGGTGCAGGTGGAGTTCCGATCCGCCGGGCGCGACTGACCCGTCCTGCGCCGGGCGGCACAATGTCGCCCGGTCACTTTCCAGGCTGATATGGGGCGCCCGCTGGCCGGAGGCCCCATTTTGCCGTTCAAAGGGCGGTGCCTTTCACTATGGCGCGGTCGAAAAGGGTGATCACCGCCTCGGCATATTGCGCGGGCGAGACATTGCGGCGCCGGTATTTGCCGTGTTTCACATACCAGTCCTGCAACAGGGGCTTGAGCAATGCCGCCGTCAGCCCGACATCATCAATCGCAAACACCCCGCGTTGCACGCCGTTTTCCAGTGCCGCGGCAAAGATCTTCTCGGTTGCAAGCTCGCCATCCATTGCCAGATTGCGTTCGGCCTCGGCGAAGAACCGGGCTTCCATATAGGAAAATGTGAACCAGGCATGCATCTTGTCCGTCACCTCGATATGGGTGCGGATCAGCCAGTGCAGATAAGCGACCGGGTCTTCGGAAAGATCCTCGGGCGGGTGGTTCAGGGCCTCGACAATCGTGCTGGCCACTTCGGTGATCATCATCCGCAAGAGCGAATTCTTCGAATCGAAATAGGCGTAAAGCCCGCCCATCGACATGCTCGCCTCGGCCGCCAGCTCGCGCAGGCTGGTGGCGTGAAACCCCTGGCGGCGCGACAGCAGAAGGGTCGCCTCGACGATCCGCATCAGCTTTGGCAGCGCCATCCGCTCTTTCTGCACGCGGATCGTGTCCGGATTGCGTTCCAGCATGCGGCGACAGATCTCGCTTGTGTCCAGGGTATCTGTGACGCGCAGGGTCATATACGGCTCCAGGCTGCTAAAAAATCGAGCGACCGATTTATTTATTGACTCGAAGAATGATAAGAGCCTTAATGGAAAAAGAGAAGGGATGCGCGCCGGGGGGAGGAACCAATGGCCGCGATCCTGAAAGCTCAAGCTGACATTGGCAGGGCGCAAAGGGGCAGCCCTTTGGCACCGGCATGCACCTTGCCCAGGGGAGGAGTAAAATGGCACCAATTTTCAAAACCCAGATCGTCCCGTCATCCTATGACAAGGACTGGCTGGCCAGACTTTACGGCATGATGGTGCGGATCAGGAAATTCGACGAGAACCTGATCCGTCTGATGAATGAGGGTAAGGTCTCGGGATTCTATCATTCCGGCATCGGGTCCGAGGCGGTTTCGGCCAGTTCCATCGCCAATCTGCGCGACGATGATTATCTGTTCTACAACCATCGGGGCTGTAACCAGATGATCGCCAAAGGCGTGCCGCTGGCAAAGCTTTATGGTGATTTTCTTGGCACGCTGGAAGGCACCACCCGCGGGCTTGGCGCCGGGATCGTCCACAGCGCCGATCTCTCGCGCGGGGTCATGGGCCAGGCCGGCACCATCGGCTCGCAATTGTCGATCAGTCTGGGCACGGCCTATTCCTCGAAATGGAATGGCAATGACCGGGTGACGGCGGTGTATTTCGGTGAAGGCGCGGCGTCCGAAGAGGCGTTCCACGGCGCGATGAACTGGGCGGCGCTTTATAAGCTGCCGATCATTTTCATCTGCGAAAATAACCAATATGCGATCTCGTCACATTGGCGGGAAACCCATGCGGTGCGCGAACATATCGCCGATTGGGCGGATGGCTATGGCATCCCAAATCTGGTCGTCGACGGCAATGATGCGCTCCTGATGTATGAGGCCACCCGCGAGGCGGTGGAACGTGCACGGGGCGGCGGCGGGCCGACCTTTATCGAGGCCGAAACTTTCCGGCATCGCGGGCATTTCGAAGGCGATCCCTTTGACTATGTCGATCCGGTCCTGATGAAGGAATGGGTCGAGAACCGTGATCCGGTCAAGAATTTCAGGGCCTTGCTGGAGGAGCGCGGTGCCCTCGGCGCGGCGGCCCTGACCGCGATCGAAGAGGCAACGGATGCCGAGGTCGCCGCTGCGATCGACCTGGCCGAGGCGGCGCCTCTGCCCCCGCGTGAGCGGATTTTCGAAGGTCTGTATTCCTGAGGGGGGAGAGAGTCTCATGGCCATGATGAATATGCGCGAAGCCATTGTTGAGGCGCTTCGCGAAGAAATCGCCCGTGATCCCAGTGTGATCCTGTTTGGCGAGGATATCGGCAAATTCGGCGGCGTGTTCGGCACCACGAAAGGGCTGCATGCCGAATTCGGGGATCGCCGGATCTTTGACACGCCGATTGCGGAAAAGACCATTATCGGCGCGGCGCTCGGGATGGCGATCACCGGAATGCGTCCGGTGCCGGAATTGCAATTCGGTGATTTTGCGGGGCTTGCCTTTGACGAGATCTACAACAAGCTCGGCAAATGGAAATGGATGCATGGCGGCGATATGCGCGTGCCGGTCACGGTGCGCCTGCCCATCGGCATCGCGGGGGGTGCAGGCCCGGAACATTCCCAAAGCCCGCAGGCTTTGTTCGTCAGCGGGCCGGGTCTTTATATTGCAGTGCCCTCAAATGCGGCTGATGCGAAAGGGATGCTGAAAACCTCGATCCGCGAGGATAACCCGGTGCTCTTTTTCGAGCATAAGGTGCTTTACACCCAGAAATGCGAGGTGCCCGAAGGCGATCATATCGTGCCGCTTGGCAAGGGCAATCTCTGTCGCAAAGGCGCGGATCTGACCATCATCGCCACCGCAACGCTCGTCGGCACGGCGATAGAGGCGGCGACTGCACTGGCCGGGGATGGAATTGACGTTGAAGTGATCGACCCGCGCTGGCTGAAGCCGCTGGACGAGGATCTGATCCTCAGCTCCATCGCGAAAACCGGGCGGGTGCTGCTGGTGCATGAGGATGCAAAGACCGGCGGAACCGGGTCGGAGATTGCCGCGATCATCGCGGAAAAGGCGCTGTTTGATCTGCGGGCCCCGATCCGCCGTCTGGCCGGCCCCGATGTGCCGATCGCGCAAAGCCTGCATCTTGAACAGTTCTACCGCCCGAGCCGCGACGAAATCATCGCGGCGGCGCGTGATCTTATCCGGTTCAGGTAAGGGGGGCGCCATGTATATCGTTCGCATGCCGCGCCTTGGCATCACGATGGAAAGCGGCAAGGTCGGCCGCTGGATCGTCGCAGTGAACAGCCCGGTCAAAGCCGGTGATCCGCTTTTCGAGATGGAGACCGACAAATCCACCGTCGAGATTGAGGCCCAGGCCTCGGGGATCTTGCGAAAGCTGCTGGTGGAACTGGATCAGGAGATTGCGGTCAATACCGCAATCGCCGTGATCGCGGGGGAAGATGAGAAGATCGACCTCGCCGGGGTTGACCTCGCGGGCGACCCTGAGGAGGGCACCGCACCTGCACCGGAATCCGCGCCGGTCGCCGCCGCACAGACGGAGCCTGCCGCTGCTGCCCCGGACCGGGTGCGTCTTTCGCCCTATAACCGCAAATTGGCGCAGGATCTGGGACTGGAGGTTGAAAGCCTTGCCGGGCTTGAGATCAGCGAAGAACTGATCCGCAGCATGGCTGCCGATCAGACCCGGCCCGCCCCCGCGGGCGATGCAGATTATGTCGAGCTGACCTCGATCCAGCGCGCGATGAGGGCGCATATCACCGCCAGCTGGACCTCGATCCCGCATTTTGTGCAGATCCTCAGCGTCGACATGACCAATGTGCTGAAGCTCAAGGGTGCCTTTGGCAAGGCGGGGCTGAATGACATCCTCGTCAAGATGGTGGCCGATACCGCGGCGGATCATCCAATGATCAATGGCCGGCTGGAGGGGGACCGCGTCCGCATCGGCCGCAATGTGAATGTCTCGGTGGCGGTTGCCACGCCGAAGGGCCTTGTCGTGCCAGTGGTGCACGCGGTCGAGACGCTTGGCGTCCAGGATGTGAACACGGCCATCGCGGCGCTGGCGGCAAAGGCGAAAGGCCCCGGCCTCGCGCCCGCCGATACCGAAGGCGGCACGATCACCTTCTCCAACCTCGGGGCTTATGGCGTGGAATATGGCACGCCGGTGATAAATGGGCCCCAGGCGGTTCTGGTCTTTGCCGGGGCCATCGTGAAGACCGTCACCGTGGGCGAGGATGATGCCATTCGCATCACGCCGGTCATGCGGCTTTCCATCGCCTTTGATCATCGTTTCATCGACGGCATGACGGCGGCGGCGTTCACGTCTGATCTGAAAAAACGGCTGGAAAGCCTCAACCCGACGGCCTTTGGCTGACGCGCGGAGATTGAATATGCGATTCAAAGACAAGGTTGCCGTGGTGACAGGCGGCGCCTCCGGCCAGGGCCTGGAGACCTGTCGCGGCTTTGCCCGGGATGGCGGAAAAGTGGTGGTGGCGGACTGGAGTTTCGAGGCCGCAGAAAAGGTTGCTGCCGAAATCGGCGGGATCGCCGTCCGGGTCGATGTCTCTCAGGAAGACCAGGTCCGCGCCATGCTGGATGCGGCGGTGGCGAAATGGGGGCGGCTTGATGTGCTGATCAACAATGCCGGGATCGGGTTCAGCGCCAGCAACCGCTACAAAATGGCCAGTGTGACCGAGACCCCGGCGGATGACTGGGATCAGATCATGGCGATCAACCTGAAAAGTGTCGGCATGGCCTGCAAACATGCGATCCCGCTGATGGTGGCGCAGGGCGGCGGCGCCATTGTCAACATCGCCTCGATCAACGGCATTGCCGGGCTGACAGGGGCCGATGCCTATACGGCGTCAAAAGGCGGCATCGTCGCGCTGACACGGGTGCTGGCACTTGACTGGGCCAGCAAGGGCGTGCGGGTGAATTGTGTTTGCCCGGGCGTGGTGGTGACGCCGATGATCGAGGGCGCGCTGAATGATCCGGGCTTTATCAAAATGGTCGCGGAACGCATCCCGCTCGGTCGCCCGGGCCGCCCGGAAGAGATCGCGGCGGTGAGCCTGTTCCTCGCCTCGGATGCGGCCTCGTTCGTGCATGGCGCGATCATCCCGGTCGATGGCGGCCAGGTCGCGCCCTGAGGCCCGGATACGTTCAGAAGGAAAGACTATGACCCGTTCTGTGATCATCACCTCGGCGGTGCGGACCGCGATTGGCGATTTTGGCGGCGCTCTGTCGGGGCTGAAGCCCAGCGAAACCGGCATTGCCGTGGCGCGTGAGGCGGTAGCGCGTGCCGGTATCGCAGCCAGCGACATTGACCAGACCGTCTTTGGCAATGTGATCCATACTTTGCCGGAAGATATGTATCTTTCGCGGGTCGTGGCGCTTGGTGCCGGGGCGCGCGCTGGTGCCCCGGCGCTGACGCTGAACCGGCTTTGCGGCTCGGGCCTGCAGGCGGTGATATCGGGGGCCGAGCAGATCCGGCTGGGTCATGCCGATGTCGTTCTGGCAGGCGGCGCGGAAAGCATGAGCCGAGCTGGCCACTTGCTGACCGAATCCCGCGAGGGCCGGAAGATGGGTGATGTCCGGGCGATTGATATGATGACCGGCGCGCTGACCGATCCGTTCGGCGCGGGTCATATGGGCATGACCGCTGAAAACATCGCGACCCAAGACGGCATCAGTCGCGAGCGTCAGGATGGCTTCGCGCTGGAATCGCATCGCCGCGCGGCAGCGGCGGCGGCCGAGGGGCGTTTTCGCGACCAGATCCTGCCGCTGACCGTGCGCAAGGGCAGGGCCGAGCGGGTCTTTGACACGGATGAACATGTCCGCCCGGATGTGACAGCTGCGGATCTTGCAAAGCTGCGCCCGGCTTTTTCAAAAGAGGGATCGGTGACGGCCGGGAATGCCAGCGGCATCAATGATGGTGCGGCGGCGCTGATCCTGATGGAAGAGTCGAGGGCCGGCGCGCGCGGTGTCACGGCACTTGCGCGGATCATCGCCTCGGGCCTTGGCGGTGTCGCACCCGAGGTCATGGGGCTTGGCCCGGTTCCGGCGGTGGAACAGGCGCTGGCCCGGGCAGGCCTGACGCTATCGCAGATCGATGTCATTGAATCGAATGAGGCTTTTGCCGCCCAGGCCTGTGCGGTCAGTGACCGGCTCGGGTTTGATCCGGCACGGGTGAACCCCAATGGCGGCGCAATTGCGCTTGGTCATCCGATTGGCGCTTCGGGGGCGATCATCCTGACGAAACTGGTTTATGAACTGCGGCGCGTGGCGGGGCGCTATGGTCTGGCGACCATGTGCATCGGCGGTGGTCAGGGCATCGCGCTGGTGATCGAGAACCCGGGCGCGGGGCAGGCGACATGACCCAGGTCATCGCCGTTCTCGGCGCCGGCACCATGGGCAGCGGCATCGCGGTCTCTTGTCTGAGCGCGGGGCTGCCGGTCACGCTGATCGACAGCCAGCCCGCCGCGCTGGAGCGTGCCGGGGCGCTGATCAGCGCCCATTTCCGTCGCCAGGTCGAGACCGGTCGGCTGGCGGAGCCGGAGGCGCTTCGCTTTCAGTCCGGGCTGACCCTATCGCAGGCGCTTGCCGACCTCGCCCCGGCAACAGTCGTGATCGAGGCCGTGTTCGAGGATCCCGACGTCAAGCATGCGCTGCTGACCGAAGTCGAACCGCTGATCGCGCCGGATACGGTGATTGCGACCAATACATCCTGCCTGCTTGTGGCGGATCTGGCCCGTGCGCTGCGCCATCCCGAACGCTTTCTGGGATTGCATTATTTCAGCCCGGCGGCGGTCAACCCGGTGGTCGAACTGATCCGCACTGCTCAGACCAATGCCCGCAGTGCAGAGATGGCCGCTGACCTGCTGCGCCGGACCGGCAAGGAGGCGCTGCTCTGCCGTGACAGCAATGGCTTTGCGATCAACCGCTTTTTCTGCCCCTATTGCAACGAGGCGACCCGGCTGACCGGCGAAGGCCTCGCTACACCCGGCCAGGTCGATGCCGTTGCACGCGAGACGTTCGGCCTGGCGCTTGGCCCTTTCGCGGTGATGAACCTCACCCATCCGCGCATCATGCTGCATGCACAGCAAAGCCTCACCCGCTTTGGCGCTTTCTATACTCCGTCGCCCGCTCTGACCGCCATCGGCGCGCAGGGCACGCTCTGGGAGATCGAGGCGGAGCCTGAGCCTCTGGCCGCGGATACCGCGCGCCAGGTTGCAGAGCGCCTGCAGGCCGCGATCCTGCTGGTGGTAGGCGAGGTGGTTGCCGAGGGCGTGGTCAGCGCCGATGATCTTGACCGGGGCGCGCGGCTGGCACTGCGCTTCGGCACACCGCCAGGCGCCTTGCGCGAAAGCCTTGGCGAAGCGGAAGCAGCAAGGCTGGTCGCCGCCCTTTACAAACGTCACCCGAAGGAAAGCCTGTCTCATGCGTGAACGGACCATCCTGATCACCGGTGCCTCCAGCGGGCTCGGCCGGCATTTCGCAGAGATTCTTGCCGCCGAGGGCGCAAAGGTGATCCTTGCCGCCCGTCGTCCCGATGTCTTGCAAGATGTCGCGACCGAGATCCGCGCCGCCGGGGGCGACGTGCTGACGGTTGCGATGGATGTGGCCGATCCCGCCAGTGTGACGGCGGCTTTCGCGGCCATCCCGGGCGAGATCGATGTGGTGATCAACAATGCCGGTGTCACCGCGACGGCTGCCGCAATGACCATGGATCCCGCCGATTTCGGCCATATCATCGATGTCGATCTGAAGGGTGTTTTCCATGTTGCCCAGGCGGGCGCAAAGCGCATGGCCGGGCGGGGTGGCGCGATGGTCAATGTCGCCTCGATCCTGGGGCTCAGGGTGGCGGGGCATGTCTCGGCCTATGCCGCCGCCAAGGCGGGGGTAGTGCAGCTCACGAAATCGCTGGCGCTGGAATGGGCGCGCCATGGCATTCGGGTGAACGCGCTTTGCCCGGGCTATATCGAGACCCCGCTCAACCGCGATTTCTTTGCAACCGATGCCGGCAAGGCCCTGATCGCCCGCATCCCGCAGCGCCGCCTTGGGCAGCTGCAAGACCTTGACGCGCCGCTGAAGCTCCTGTGCTCGGATGGCGCGCGTTACATGACCGGGGCGGTGCTTGCCGTCGATGGCGGTCACCTCTGTTCTGGACTTTAGGAGACAGCGATGGATTTTACGATCTCGCCGCGCATTGAGGATTTTCGCAGGCGCATCGCCGATTTTGTCGAGACCCGGCTCTTGCCTTTGGAGGCCGACCCGGCTGCCTATGACGCGCATGAGAATATCGCGCCCGACCATCTGGAACGCCTGCGCGCCGAAGCCAGGGCCGAGGGCCTCTGGTGCCTTCAACTGTCCCCCGAACATGGCGGCCAGGGTCTGTCGCGGGTTGGGATGGCGGTTTGTTATGAAGAGATGAACCGTTCGATCTTCGGGCCGGTCGTGTTCAATTCGGCGGCGCCCGATGATGGCAATATGATGGTGCTGCAGGCCCTTGGCACCGAGGCGCAGAAGGCCGAATTCCTGCAACCTATCGCCGATGGCTGCGTGAGATCGGCTTTTGCGATGACCGAACCCGATCCGGGCAGTGGGTCCGACCCCGGCATGATGCTGACCCGCGCCACGCGGGATGGTGATGATTATGTGATCCATGGCAGGAAATGGTTCATCACCGGCGCCGGTGTGGCAGAGCATTTCCTCCTTGTCGCCCGCACCTCTGACGATCCGCGGCGCGGCCATACCTGTTTCCTGTTCCACCGCGATGATCCGGGCTGGTCGCTGGGGCGGCGCATTCCGATCATGGGGCCGGAGGAACATGGCGGTCATTGCGAGATGACGTTTGACGGGCTGCGCATCCCGTCGCGCAATGTGCTATACCGCGAAGGCCATGGGCTGAAAGTGGTGCAGACGCGGCTTGGCATCGCACGGCTGACGCATTGCATGCGCTGGCTCGGCCTGTCGAAACGCTGTGTCGCCCTTGCGACCGAGTATGCTGCACGGCGGCAGGGTTTTGGTGTCAGGCTTGCCGACCGCGAAAGCGTCCAGGTGCTGCTGGGCGGTCTGGCGGCGGATATCGAGATCGGCAGGCTTCTGGTGATGAAAGCGGCTTGGGCGCTGGATCAGGGCGGGTTCGCGAAGAAAGAGATTTCCATGGCAAAGATCCATGTCGCGGGTCTCGTCAACCGCGCCGCCGATACCGCGATCCAGATCAACGGTGCACGGGGCTATTCGCGCGACACTGTGGCGGAATGGATCTACCGCTACGCCCGTCAGGCCCGGCTCGTCGATGGGGCGGATGAGGTGCATAAAATGGTGCTGAACGGCCTTCTTGCCGAGGAGGCACACAGGTTCTGGTCCTGGGATGTCGCGGCGGAGCCCGCACAATGACGGCGTCCCTCGATTTTGCGCCGGAAAAGCTCGCGGGGTTTCTGGCGGAGCGTTTTGGCCCGGGCGAGCTGGTGCTGGAGCGGATCGGCGGCGGCCAGTCGAACCCCACCTATTTTCTCGACTATGCCGGCCGCCGGCTGGTGTTGCGCAAACAGCCGAAGGGGCCGATCCTGCCAGGCGCCCATGCGATCCAGCGCGAATACCGCGTGATGAAAGCCTTTGGCGCGACCTCGGTTCCGGTGCCGCGGATGGAGCTTTTGCATGATGACCCCGCGCTGATCGGCACACCATTTTTCCTGATGGAGCGGGTGGAGGGCCGCGTCTTTTCCGATTGCCGCCTGCCCGATCTTGATCCGCAGGCGCGGCGGGCAGTCTATCTTGCGATGGCGAAAACGCTCGCACGGATGCACAGCGAGACTCCCGCCACTATCGGGCTGGGCGATTACGGCAAGCCCGGCGACTATTTTGGCCGCCAAATCCACCGCTGGACCAGCCAGTTGCAAGGCTCGGGTCAGGCGGATGACCCTTTACTCAGCGGTCTTGCCGCCCGGATTGCCGCTTTGCGCCCTGCCGATGGTGGCCACAGCGCCATCGCACATGGTGATTTCCGGCTCGGCAATCTGATGTTCCACCCGACAGAGCCGCGCGTGGTGGCGATCCTCGACTGGGAACTTTCGACCATTGGCCATCCTTTGGCGGATCTGGCCTTTGCCGCCATGCCCTGGTTCACATCGCCCGATGAATTCGGTGGCATGCTGGGCGATGTCAGCGAGGGGATCCCGGACGTGGGCGAGTTCTTTGCCGCCTATCGTGCGGTGCGGCCGGATCTGCCACCGCCGCAGCCCTTCCATGTCGCTTTCGCGCTGTTCCGCTTCGCCGTGATTTTTGTCGGCATAGCCGACCGTGTAGCGGCGGGGATCGCCTCTGATCCGGAGGCCGCGCGCCATGCGCCGCTGGCTCGGCGGCTTGCCACCCGCGCGACCGAGGTTCTGGACGGCGCCTTTGGCGATCTAACAGCGTGACAGGCAATATCTGAACAAAAGCGGCCGAAAGGGAGACGCGCCATGGAGACCACGAAAGACAAGCTGACTGCGGCAAAGTCGAGGCTTGCCGCCTTTGCCAAAGCCACCCCGGCGCTGATGCAGGGCTTTGGCGCGGTCAGCAAACAGGCGACAGCGGCGGGCAGCTTCACGACCGGGCAGAAAGAGCTGATCGCGGTGGCGATTGCGGTGGCGAAGGGCTGCGATGACTGTATCCTCTACCATCTCGATGCGGCGCGAAAGCATGGGGTGGACGAGGCGGCGCTGATCGAAGCGCTGGAGATCGCGGTCGAAATGGGCGGCGGCCCGGCGGTCATGTATGGCGCCAAAGCGCTGGACAATTTTCGCAGTTGATTCAGCTGACCGCTTGTGCGGAGGCCGTTTGCGGCGGCCTCTACTCTCTTAAAAAGACCACTTTCACGAGAGATTTCACGACGGATGCGCGGACATTGAAATGCTGCGGAAAGACTAGCGCGTCGCGTTGTCAAGGTTCTGAGAATACGCAGGTTATGACCCGGCAACATTCGCCCGGCATCTGGACGAAACAGCATGAAGCGGGCGATGAGTTCCGCATCGATCCGGTCCGTCTTGGCGCGTGTTCCCCGCGACATGGCAAACGCCTTGATCTGAGATGGAGGAAGCTGCTTCGAGACAATCCCTGCTTCGACCAGCGCAGTCCACAAGGCCCATTCTTGTCCGCCGGTTGCTTCGAAACCGACCTGGATGGAGGCAGGCAACTGACGGATCATCGAGATCAGCTCTTGATGCCCTGCTGGTGAGTTGGGCAAACGAAACCTCTGCAAGCCAGGCAAACAAAACCCGTCGAGCCAGTCACGACACACGTCTATCCCGACCACACTGGTTTCTGCTATCATGTCACTCTCTCTTCCTTATGCTTCGCGGTCCCGCAAAACGGGCCGCCGTCAATTGTTCGAGACGGTGAGGAGAGGCAGGATCAGCCGGCTAGAAATCGTGGTCAGGCCACAAGGTGTTCAGCGCTGTATCCCACCCCATCGCAGCTCCTGGCCGGGAGCCGCGATGGGGCTAATGTAGCAGACCCGAGACACATAAGGTGTTTGATCCCACGGTTTGATAAGGACGCCCTATGGGACAAATTCGTCATGGCAGCGCCACGACCACGCACGCCGTCCGAGCAGCAATACAGCGATCGCAAGCTTCGCTCGCGCAGCTGAGCCGGGAGCTGGGGGTCAATCCCAAGACCGTTGCGAAGTGGCGCAAGCGCGCGACGGTCGAGGATATGAAGACGGGGCATTCCGAGCCGCGATCTACCGTGCTGACGGAGGCCGAGGTGCATACCGCTGAAGGCAAACTAATTTATTCGTTGGCATCGACCGGACGAGCAAGTTCGCCGTGACCCAACTCGTCGATAAAGCCGACAGGAAGACAGCCTGGGAATTCCTTCAGCACATGCTCGAAGCCGTGCCCTACAAGGTCCATACGATTCTCACCGACAACGGAATCCCGTTCGCAGAGCAGCCCCGGAACCGGAAATCCATCTACTCCCGGCCGATGCGCTTCGACATGATTTGCGAGGCCAATGGCATCGAGCACCGGCTGACCAAGCCCAACCATCCCTGGACCAACGGCCACGTCGAACCGATGAACCGCACGATCAAGGACGCCACCGTCAAACGCTTCCACTACGAAGCCCATGACCAGCTGCGAACACACCTCGGAGACTTCATGGGTGCCTACAACTTCGCGCGCAGGCTCAAGACCCTCGGTGGCCTCACCCCATACGAATACATCTGCAAGATCTGGACATCAGAGCCAGACAGATTCATCCTAAACCCGATCCACCAGATGCCGGGACTGAAAATCTACGCATCCCATCCTTCACCTTCCCGGCAGAAACTGTCGCGATAAAGTGCAAGCAGTTGCCCATCATCTACGCCAATCAAGGATGCAGGATATGCCGCGGCGGCGTCAGGCCCTAACTTCTGCCCCCGATCTGTCAGGGCAGGGTGGGCCGACATCAGAAATCCCAACAGATGCATGTCGCTCTCCCGGTTCATCCGCACTTCGAGGAGGCGGGCGATCACCGGCTGAAGATCCTGGCGCTCGGTCCTGAACTGGAACTGCGGGTATCGCACGCCATCCACTGTATTGATCTGGAAAATCCTCCCGGTTGCGATCAACCGTTTCATGCTGCGTTATGCCGTTGCAGGCTTCTTGCCGAGGACTTTCGCCGCCTCGGCCGGCATCAGCATTGAAGTGCGGGCAAGTAGTTTGAGGCGAGAACGGTGGACCGCAACCTGGAGGCGCAGCGCCGTTGGCAGAGACTTCTCGAGTGCTGCGTCAATCACGCAGGTCAGTTCTGTGCCACCTGCGAAGTGCTTGATGTCAGGTTTGACGTCCGGTGGGCTGATGAGGGCCGCAGCAATCTCGTTGAGATCGGCCAATCGGAGTTCGGAAGTGCATGTATATGTTAGGAAATCCTGCGTGTAATCAGCCGTCAATGCTTGGGCGAGGCGCGAAATTTCCAGCCTGTCGATCGCGTTGATGGTGTCTTGCGGGTGTGCCTCGGTGATGGCCAGATCAGGATCTAAATTGCGGATCTGATCGCGCGTGAAACGGACGGTCAGCGCGAGGCCTTCCTCTGTCAGAGCGAGCCTGACCTGCGGCGCCGGCTTGTTACGGGGCATTCGATACCTCGCAATCTGACAGCTGCGATGGATGAGCGCTATCGGAGATGGGCCGGGTTTCGGCAGGGGCAGGGGCAGGGGCAGGGGCAGGGGCAGGGGCAGGGGCAGGGGCAGGGGCAGGGGCAGAAGATGGTGAGGGTGGCTTCCAATTGTCCAGCCACGTCTGCAGGGTGTCTCCGGCCAGATCCCGATCCTGCGCAAGCGCTGCGACCATAGCATCGAAATGGGGACGGTTGGTCTGCAATATCCTGATCGCGTGCTGTTCTGCAGCCTCCAGCCGTAGCCGGACGCGCTGGCGTGCATCTGGATCGCGCATTGCGGCATCCAATGAGGTATCGGTCCAGATTGGACCAAATACGCCCAGCCCAAGTCGGGTATCTATCGCGACAGCAAGGCTGGTCGCCCGCGCAAGATCTGAGCGCTCAGGCCCGCCTGATCCGCTGCTGACGTCGCCGAAGACCATCTGCTCTGCCGCGCGGCCCGCCATGCACATAACGATTTCCGCCTCTATATCCTGCAAGCGGCCGGCGTTTGTTGGGACGGTGTGCTCAGTCGCGCCACCATCGTGCGTCAGGACTGTGCGTAGGATGGTGAAATCAAGTTCATGGCCCACAATGGCATGACCACATTCGTGAACTGCGAGGCGATGATCGAGTTCGGGCGACACTGACATGTCTCCGACGAGCAGCGTGCGAAGCTCGGCGAGCTGCACATCGGTCCCCCGGGCGCGAGCCTCGGCCTTCGCTCTGCGAATGGCAGCATCGATTTCGGCTGCAGTGCTTCCTATGGCGGCGCGCGCCAGTTCGGATATCTCTGACTGGCGCAGGATCTGGCCCAGATGGGCTGTCAGGATACCGTGAATGGCGTCATGATCGGGAAGTTTTACTTCGGCCTTGAGGTCGAACCTGCCGGCCCGCAGCACCGCGGGATCGATGCGGGATGGGTCATTACAGGCTCCTACAACGACGACACCTTCCTCACGCGCGATGCCATCCATCGCTTGAAGGAAGCCGTTGACTACCTGATGCCGGTAGTCGGCATTGTGGTCTCGACTACCGCGCGCTCCCACGGCATCGATTTCATCAATGAACAGGATCGCGGGCGTCAGTCGCCGTGCCTCACTGAAGCTGGCCTGCATGGCTTTCAGCATATCTCCAAGATGGCCGCGTGCTTGCCAGTCTGCAAAGCTTGCCGCCACAAATCCGATCCCAGGGGTGTTGCCCATGGCGCGCGCCAGCCAGGTCTTGCCTGTTCCGGGTCGGCCATGGAGCAAAAGGGAGCGGCTCATTTCCGTCCATGGCAGACTACCGTCCCGCCAGGACTGCAGGTCGGCGACTATCCGCTTCGCGGCTTCTAACGCCGGGCCTCCACCATGAATATCAGAGAGTTGCGGGCCTTTCTTCACTTCTGTTCCTGCGAGGAAATTCCGAAGGGTCTCGGCCACTTCCAAGGCACTGTTGGCACGAAGGGCGATCTGCAGCGCGGGCAGGGGAAGGGCAGCAAGCTGGTGATCATCCGGGAACTGGTCTGCAATTTTGACCAGTCCAGCCGCGCCATTTGGCCATGTGATGCGGAGAAGCTCAAACAGGACCTCGCGATTTAGCGGGGTGAGCCGAGTGACAGGCGGAAGATATCGCGAAAGCTCTGCTGCAGGTTCGGTCTCATCTGTGCACAGAAGGATCAGCGGCTGGGAATGGCCCAAAGCGGCGCTGATGCGCCGATGGAACGAAGCCGCTGCAGATGATGTCAGGCCGTCTTCCGGGGAAAGCACCATGACATCGCACTCTGCGTGATGCCGGGGCGCGAAGCCGATCCTCAGGTTTTCGGGGGCAAAGCCGACACAGATCAGCTCTCGCACGAAGCTCAGCTGATCCTGTGCAATACCGCTGATCAGTGTGATCTGCCCAGGCCGGAGGCACTGCTGAAAGCCATCAGCAGTGCCAAAATGCGCGGCAAGCCGCAGGCAGAGCTGGATAACATGTGGGGGCACCGGCGGCAGCGCGAGCTCATCCAGTGCAGCTGCACCGAGGGGGCATTCAGCACCGCGTTTCTTCTGGAGTGCCGATGGGGCAACCTCGGGCAGAACAACCGGCGCTGCAAACGCCTCACTGCGCGGCCGTTCCCAGGAATGGATGTGCCAGGTTTCATTCAGACGCTCGAGCACATCCTTGGCGTAATCCGACCAGGCTGGTGTGAGGTCAGTCGTCATCGCGGCATCCTTTGCGCAACAGCTCACCGGTCACGAAAGCGGCGCTCTCGTGTGGATGAGACATGAATTTGGGAACTCCGTGCTGCGGCGGTGCCGACAGGTCCGGAGGGTTTCAGCGGACCATGCGGATGCCGAGAAAGCAGGTCAAGCGAGGTGGTGGCGAGCTGACGGGTGCCGGGGGGGATGGCATTAAGTGTATGATATTGTGTAGTTTAATTTTGGTGCGGAATGTCGGAGAGGAAGTAAATT
This sequence comes from Rhodobacter sp. 24-YEA-8, assembly GCF_900105075.1. NCBI lineage: Bacteria > Pseudomonadati > Pseudomonadota > Alphaproteobacteria > Rhodobacterales > Rhodobacter > Rhodobacter sp. 24-YEA-8. The sequence continues at coordinate 127,356 of NZ_FNSK01000002.1, read as the reverse complement.
GGGTGAAATGGCAAAGTAATGGGTTCGCTTACACAGAAACTACCGCTCAGTGATGAGAATATCGCGTAAGCCTAATTATGTAATAACTATGCCAAAGGCCGTGCCGCGTTCGCTAGGGTCAGACCTCGTTCTCGGTTCATAACCAGAAGATGGCGGTTGCAGCGAGAGCTATGGCGGACAGGAAGACCTTCGGACATCTGTCGTAGCGTGTTGCAACGTATGAGGACGATCAGAAAACAGTCCGGTGGACTGCTTTCCCGACGATTGCCAATCTTTGAGCCTGCTGAGACATGGTCTCGATGCGGTTACGGCGCGTGTTGTGCCTGATCGGCTTGCCACGTGACTTACGGCCGGGAATGCAGGGCTTTATGCCCTTGTTTTTCAGTGAACCCCTGAGCCAGTCGGCATCATAACCCCTGTCGCCGAGCAGCCATTCCGCCTGCGGCAAACTACCGGGGAGCGCAGCTGCCCCCGTATAATCACTGACCTGACCAGCAGTCAGGAAGAGGCAGACCGGGCGTCCATCCGCATCTGCAACGGCGTGCAGTTTGGTGGCAGCGCATCCTCGAAGGCTGTTTCCACTGAAAATACGCCGAAAGCACCGATCTCTGCGAGAAGTTTTATGCGATTGGCAGCCTTGTGCTCCTTAACGGGGCAAAGGTGCTGATCGGCACGCACTGTCTGTCACTGCAACTGTCGGTGTCTCTACTATGGGCCACCCGTCGGATGCGGAATGCGCAACAAAGAGTTTAAATACACGCATCTGATCACGATCAATGGCAACGTCTGGATCGGGGCCGGTGCCACCCTTGTATCGCTCATAATGAGTGCTGTGGGTTCTTTGGTGCGGGGGCGCTACCGGCAGATGTGATCTGTAGAGGCAGTACCACTCAGGTGATGAAGGCGATTGCCGCGGCCGCTCCCCTTGGTTTTGTGCCGTGACCAACCTCACTGAGGCTGCTTTCGGGAAGGGATGCGGTCCGTCTGAGCGGGCGGGCGTCTTTTGTCGCCGGGGCCCGGCCCGTCACCTGACCGGCGCGCGACCGTTACAAGGCCTTTCGCCGACAGCGCGGACTGAGGCCGTTGTTCTCCTTTCGCGGAGGTCGTGAGCACGGCCCGCTCGCTCATCTTCCCCGACCAGCATAGCGCGCTGCCCCCCCGGCGCCGCGGATATCGGGCTGAGCCGCCGATTGGGTGCGGTATTGGCCCGGAGCGGGGCGGAGGGTATGATCCGTTGCAGTGGCGTTAAATCCTTTTGCGAGGCGCAGTTGCATGGCGCAGCCATTCTGATCATGTGCTGGTGCCGGGACGGTCACGACGATGCGCGCCGCGCGGCCGATATTGGCTGCAAGGTGACGATGCATCCCCGTGATTTTGCGCAGGCGCTGCTGGCCGAAGTGGCAGAGGGCGGCTGGAACATGCGCAGTGCAGGCGGCATAAGCGGTCATGGCCGCTGATCGGGAGAGTACAGAATGACTGAGAGGATCAGGCTTGAAAATGGATCTGTGACGGCGGAAATCGCTGTTATGGGGGCAGAGTTGCGATCGTTGAAACACGGCCCGTGCGAGGTTCTGTGGCAGGCCGACCCGAAGTTCTGGGGCCAGTCGAGCCCGCTTCTCTTCCCGATCTGTGGCCGGGCCATCGACAACCGCGTCAGCGTTGACGGGGTCGATTATCTGATGACCATCCATGGCTTCGCGATGGAAAGCCGGTTCACGCTGGTGGATACCACTCCTGACAGCTGCATTTTCAGGCTTGAGGCCGATGAAACCAGCCGCCGCCTTTATCCTTTCGCGTTCCGGCTGGAACAGAGCTACCGGCTGGAAGCCGACCGGCTTGACTGCCGGACACGGGTTGAAAATACCGGCACCCGGCTGATGCCCTTCAGCTTTGGCTATCACCCGGGCTTTGCCCTGCCCTTGCCGGGTGTGACTGGCGCGCATGAGGTGCGGCTCCTGAACGGTGCCACACCTGCGCCTGCGGAACAGCGCGAGAATTTCCTGACCGGCGGGCAGATCCCATCACCATTTGACGCCGGGCGGCTCGCGATCCGGGACGAGACCTTCTTCCCGTCATCTTCGATCATCCTCGCCGAAGGCGCGGGGGACGGACTGTTTTACGGATCGGGCAACCGGGGTCTGGTGATCCGCTGGCAGGGGCTGGAAAACCTGGTCCTCTGGCGCCCGCAGCAGGCCGGGTTCCTGTGTGTCGAACCCTGGCAGGGCCTGCCTGGACTGATCGGCGCCGGGCCAGAACTGGCGGCACGCCCCTACAGCCTGACCCTCGCCCCGGGTGAGGCGCGGGAATTCGGGCTTTCGGTCGATATGGCGGCGCTTTAACCCCGGTCTTACCTGGCGCCCCGCTCGAAGCTTTCGCCAAGGGCTGCAGGCAGGCTCGCCTTGCGGCCGGCGACCAGCAGAACCAGCATGACCATGGCGAAGGGCAGCATCTGGATCACATCGACCGGCACATTGACGCCCGCGACCTGAAGCGCGGTTGTCATCGAAAGGCTTGCACCAAACAAAAGCGCGCCGCCCAGCACCCAGAGCGGCCGCCCCCGCGCCAGCATCGCAAGCACGATGGCGATGAACCCGTTGCCATGGCTCATGAAGGGGATGAAGACACCCGCCACCGCGACCGACATGAAAGCGCCGCCAAGACCGGCGAGCGCGCCGGTGGTCAGCACCGCCAGGGCGCGGGTGCGGATCACATCGACGCCAGCCGCATCCAGCGCGGCCGGCTTGTCGCCCGCCGCCTGCAGGGCCGATCCGAGATGGGTCATGCGATAGATCCAGGCAAAGATCGCCACCAGGATCACCGCAAGATAGACCACCGGATTATGGTTGAAAAACATCGGCCCGAGGATAGGGATATCGGCGAGGCCGGGGATGCGCCAGCTCTGCATCCCGTCCAGCCTCGGATAGGATCTCGAGAATTGCACGAAATGGAGCAAAGCGGTAAGGCCCTGGACCAGCAGCGTCAGCGCGATGCCGATCACGATCTGGTTCAGCCCCAGGATGACACAGAACACCACCATCAGGCTTGCCACCAGCGCCCCCGCCCCCGCGCCTCCGACAAAGCCGAGGGCGGAACTGCCGCTTGTCCAGGCTGTCAGGAAACCGGCATAGGCCCCGGCGAGGATCATGCCCTCAAGGCCGATATTCAGCACCCCCGCCTTTTCCGAAAGCTGCTCGCCCAGACCCGCCAGCAAAAGCGGAATCCCCGCCATGACGGCGCCAAGGAAGAGCGTGATGAGGAAGGTTTCCGTGAACATCGGGGCCTCAGTCTCTGGCGCGCGCGCGGCGGCGCTTGTCGGCATATTCGGCAAGGCCGAGGGTGATCAGCAACAGCGCCACGATGACAAGCGAGAAGAAGCTCGGGACACCGAGGCGCCGCGCAGCACTTTCGCCACCAATGGTCAGGGCGGAAAACAGGAAGACATAGGCGATGGACCCGAACCCGTTCAGCCGCGCCAGAAACACCAGCGGCACCACGGTCAGGCTATAGGCCGGGTTCCAGTCGGCGCGCACATTGCCCTGAGTACCGAGAATATCGACCGCCCCCGACAACCCCGCAAGCGCCGCCGAGATCGCAAAGACCGCGATGGTCAGTTTCGGCACCGACAGCCCGGCATGGATCGCCGCGCGCGGGTTCGCCCCCACGACCCGCAACCGCATGCCGAATGCCGTCCGCGTCATCATCAGATGCACGAGGATCACCACCACGAGCCCGATGATCAGCCCCGAAGAAACCGTCGTGTCGAAAAGACGCGGCAGCCGTGCCTCGACCGGCAGTGTCCTGGTCTGCGGCGTGGTGGTGGCGGGGTCGAGGAATGCGAGCTTTACCAGCACATTGGCGAAGGAGACGCCGAGAAAGCTCATCATCAGCGTGGTGATGATTTCATTGATGCCCTGATACGCCTTGAGGATCGCAGGCAAGACCGACCAGGCCGCACCCAGCACCGCCCCGATCACCAGGCCCAGCACCAGCACCAGCCAGACCGGCATCCCGGCCGCATAGATCAGCGGCGTCAGCGCAGCGACCAGCACGGCGGCCAAAAGAAACTGCCCGTCGCCGCCGAGGTTCCAGATCCCTGCCCGAAACGCCACGATCAGGCTCGCCGCAATCAGAAGCAGCGGCCCCATTCGGGTCAGCGTCGCCTCGAGGCCCGAGGGCCTCAGGATCGAGCGTTCGACCACGAAAGCGTAATAATCCAGCGGGTTGACCCCCATCGCAATCAGGATCAGCCCGCCAAGCGCCAGCGCCGCAAACAAAGGCCCGATCAAAAGCGCCAGCATCCGGAGCCAGTCGCGGCCCGCGCGCGGCGGCGCAGTCACACTCGTGTCGCTCATAGGCTGTCTCCCGCGCTCATCAGCCGGCCAATGGCGTCGCGCGCGCCGGGTCCGTTCTCCACTATGCCGCGGATCCGGCCCCGGTCGATCACCGCGATACGGTCGGCAAGCTCCAGCAGTTCATCCAGATCGGTCGAGATCAGCATCACGGCCTTCCCCGCCGCCGCCGCCTCGCGGATGCGGGCCCGGGTCGCGCGGATATTCTGCACGTCAAGGCCATAGGTCGGCTTGGCAAAGATCACCGCCTCGGCCGCGCCGGTCAGTTCGCGCGCCAGAAGCACCTTCTGGATATTACCGCCCGAAAGCTTGCCGACCGGGGTCTGCACCCCCGGCGTGCGGATGTCGAATTTCGTCACAAGATCTTCGGCCTGGGCGCGGATCGCCTGCGGGTTCTCGACCCCTTTCTGCCAGAAAGGCGAAGACCCGATCTCTTTCAGAAGGAAATTCACCGAAACCGGGAAAGTGCCAACCGTGCCCTCGCCCAGCCGGTCATCGGTCACATAGCGCAGCCCTGCCGCGCGGCGCCCGCCGACAGTCAGCGCGCCGATCTCGCGCCCGTTCAGCCGCACAGATCCCCCCGACGGCACCTGCCCCGATAGCGCCTCGGCCAGTTCCTTCTGGCCGTTGCCATCGATGCCGGCAAAACCGAGGATCTCGCCCTGATGCACTGCGAAAGTCGCGTCCTGCAGCGGGACACGGCCAGAGCCCGCGGTCAGGCCCCGGACCTCCAGCACCACCGGCCCCAGGGCGCGCGGCTCGCGTGCCGCCGCCTCGTTTTGCCCCGCGCCGCTGCCGAACATCAGCGCGATGATCCGGGCCGTGTTTTCCGCATCGGTATGGGCGCGCAATTCCTCCGGCCCGATCTCGCCCGCGTTCTTGCCGAGGCGCAGCACCGAAATCCGGTCACCATAAGCCAGCGCTTCGTTGAGCTTATGGGTGATGAAGATGATCGCCAGCCCCTCGCCCACCAGGCGCCGCATGAGTTCCCCCAGCGAGACCGCCTCCTGCGGCGTCAGCATTGCCGTCGCCTCATCCAGGATCAGACAGCGCGACCCCCGCATCAGCGCGCGCAGGATCTCGACCTGCTGGCGCTCGCCCAGCGACAGCGTCGCGACCAGCGCGAAAGGATCGACCCGGAGGCCAAGCCGCGCGGCGGTCTCAAGGATGCGCGCCGCCTGGCCCTCGCGGTCGGGGCGTTTCCACCAGCGGCCGCCAAGGGTGAAATTATCGACGACCGACAGCGACGGCACCAGCATCGAATGCTGAAACACCGTGCCGATGCCCAAAGACAATGCATGACGCGGCGAGGTCACGGTAACGCGCTTCGCCCCGATCTCGATATGCCCCTCATCGGGCTGTTGCAGCCCGGAAAGCATCCCCACCAGGGTCGATTTCCCTGCCCCGTTTTCGCCCAGGAGAACATGGACCTCGCCCGCGTAAATCCCGGCACTGACATTGTTATTTGCGATCACGCCCGGATACCGTTTTGTCACGCCTTTCAGCGCAACAACCGGGCCGGGGGTTGCGGATGGCGCATCCGCCATCGCCCCGACAGGTGCCTGCATGGAGTGGTCCTTATGGAATACCCGCAGCTCTTTCGGCCTTGCGGGGCGCATGTCACTGGCGGGCGGGGCCTGATCGACCCCGCCCCTGCAGTCGCAGCTTACTCGACAGTTTTCACCAGGGCATGCACGCTTTCGGCGTCATATTTGGCCTCGACCCTGATCGCGCCGGAAATCACCTCGCCTTTCAGCGCCTCGATCTCGGCCCAGACATCATCGGGGATATTCGCGGTCTTCAGAAGACGCAGACTGTTATCCGAGAGTTTGATGTCATAGTTCTTCTCGCCATAGGTGCCCGCCTTCAGATCGGCAATCATCGCGGAATAGACCGGGGTCAGATCCCAGACCACGGAAGACAAGAGATGACCCTTGTCGATCGAAGTCTTGTCGCCGATCACGTCGATGAAATAGGCTTTGCCGCCATCGGTTGCGGGTGTGGTTTCCACGGCCTGGAGCATCCCGAAAGACGATCCGTTGCCCTGGCCGAAGATAATATCCGCGCCCGAGGCGATCACGGTTTCCGTCACGCGCTTGCCGCCTGCCGCATCGGCATATGCTGCCGGGCCGATCACCGCATAGCGGACCTCGACCCCGGGCTTCTCGGCCTTGACGCCTTCGGCGAAGGCGATGGACATATTGTTCCAGGACGGCGGCTCGCCTGACACCACGATACCGACCACGCCGGTGCGGGTCATCTTGGCGGCCAGACGGCCCGCAAGATAGGCGCCATCCGAGCCGGTCGCGGTATAATCGGCGACTTTGCCCTTCGAGAGCTTGTCGGGCATATCGACAATGGCCACCGGCACGCCAAGCTCTTCGCCGATCTCGGGCGCAGAGGTGTTATAGCCCGAAGCATGGCCGATCAGGAGACCGGCACCGTCTTCGGCCAGTTCACGCAACGTGGGGCGCAGATCGCCATAGCCGAGGTTTTCGGCCACGATGACCTCGATCCCCGCCGCAGCAGCCGCGGCTTTGGCCGCATCGACGCCTTGCTGATTCCAGCCCATATCGGTGCCCATCTCGGGCGCCAGAATTGCAATGGAATCAATCTCATCCGCGGAAGCAACAGCCCCCCAGCCCACAAGGGCGAGTGTAAGAACTGCGCGGCTGACACTGCCGGTAATCGTCTTTTTCATCTCATCTTTCCTTGTTGTCGTTTTACAGTTGACAGTCAGCCGCCGCCCGGATGCCATCCGGTCAGTTGAAACCCGAACACACGGCTTATGATGCAGTTGACCCGCATACGCTCTGTTACGACCCCTGCTCTGGCGTTCGTCACCAGTCTGGCCGGAGCGATGACTGCACCGGCATTTGCCGCGCAGCATAGTGTGGAAATCGCAATAACCAATACCGGAGATGCGGGCCTCGCCTGTGGTGCCGCGATTGCGCATTGGTTCTCGGAAGACCTGGGCCATGCGGCGCCGGGCGAGACCCTGGAATTCAGGTTTGGATATGACCTTACATCCGGCACGGTGTTTCGGCTGAATGATGTTGGCGATGAAATGGCGGTGCAACGGGTCTGGTGCGGTCTTGCGGGCAATGCCTGGCCCACCCGCGCCGAGATCCCGCTGGAGCGGCGGGCGGGCGAGGCCCCTGCGCCGGTCGCGCTGGACTGCGCGGCGGCGGAAGGCACCACCCGCTGCACGGCCAAAGCGGCCGAATGACCGCCCGAACCTGCATCTCTCGCCGCAAAGCTGAACATCAGACCCCTTCCGTTTGAGGGACATCATGGCAGGTATCGTTCGGGAAAACCCCTCTGCCGCCTGCCTGACTTCAGGGAACTTCCCCTGCGGCAGCATAAGAAACCAGGTCCCCGATTGACAGCACAAGAATACGATAACATTATCATACCGTAATACAATGTGAAAAAATCCTTCGCCTGCAGCCTCGCTGAAATTTCCGTCACAGGGCTGAAATTTCATCATATTTCCGGGGCGGGTGCCGGAATTTTATCCGGTGACACCGGAAGAAACAGGAGAATGTCATGCGCAGCGCCATCGTCACCGGGGCAAGCCGCGGCCTCGGAAAAGCCTTCGCCATCGGCCTCGCCCGGGATGGATTCGCGCTCTCCCTCGCGGCGCGCGACGCGAATGCGCTTGAGGAAACGGCGCGCGAGGCACGTGCCGCCGGGGCGCCGCAGGTGATCATCACCGCGACCGACCTCTCACGGCCCGAGGCAGCGGGCGAGGTCGTGCAGGCCACGCTTGATCAGCTGGGCCGGATCGACGCGCTGATCAACAATGCCGGCGCCACCAAACGCGGCGATTTCCTCGCGCTGACGGATGAAGATTTCCTCGAAGGCTTCGCGCTGAAATATCACACAACCGTCCGGTTCTGCCGCGCCGCATGGGAGGCACTGGCCGTCTCAAAAGGCGTGATCGTCAATATTTCCGGCGTCGGCGCCCATACACCCGAACCCGATTTCACCATCGGCGGATCGGTCAATTCGGCGCTGATCAATTTCACCAAGGCGATCTCGAAACGGGCGCAGGGCTCGGGCATCCGCATCAACACGCTCTGCCCCGGCCATATCGTCACCGACCGTCTCGCCCGCCGGATCGAAACCCGGGCGGCGGAACGCGGCATCAGTTTCGCCGCAGCGCAGGAAGAGATGCGTCTCGAACATGGTATTGCCACTTACGGCCAGCCGGACGAGGTCACCAATGTGCTGCGCTTTCTGTGCAGCCCGGCGGCAAGTTATGTCCACGGCACCGTGATCAATGTCGATGGTGGGGCGACGCCCGGACTCTGACCGGGCGGGCTGATGGGCATTCAGCCCTCAGCGGCTTCCTCGGCGAGGCGCTTCTTCAGGATCCCGATCGCCACCTTGCCGGCATTCATCACATGGCGCGCCGCGAGTTTACGCGCCTCCTTCCCCCGTCGCGCCGCAAGATGGTCGACCAGCTCTGCCAGTTCCAGCAGGCTTTCGGCGGTGCGACCAGGCGCCGCCAGCGAGGTCGCGCGCAAGACCATTACCCGCGCGTTCAGCGCGGAGAGGGTATGGCCAAGCGCCTCATTATGGGCACCGAAAATAAGGCTCTCGTAAAAGGCGTTTTTCGCGGTCAGCCGTTCCAGCGGGTCGGTCATATTGCCAATGCCCTTGAGGACCTCGAACGAGGCTTTCAGCGCGGCGATATCTGCATCGGTCGCATTGCGGGTGAAAAGCTCGCAGGCGAGCCCCTCAAGCTCGATCCGGACCTGGTAGATGCCCTCGGCCTGTTCCGGCGTCAGCACCGCCACAATCGGCCCGCGATGCGGTACGACCTGAACGAGGCCTTCGCTTTCCAGCTGGCGCAGGGCTTCACGCACGGCGGTCCTGGACACGCCGGTCATCTCGCAGAGGTCGCGTTCGGTGATACGCTGCCCGGCGGTGAAATAGCCAAGCGCGATCGAATTACGGATGCTCTCGGTTACCGAATGGCGCACCGGCGCGGCGGCCTTGGTCACACGAAATTCCAGCGGAAGGGCTTTGCCGTTCATTCCATACCATCATGATCGGGGCAGCAGCGCAGTGGGCGCCGCCGGCCATATGACAATGTTACTATACGACAATCGCCCCTGGTGAAAGGACCGTCTCTCCGGCGGCGTCGATCACCGAAAGCGCGGCCGCAACTCCGGCGCCCGGGTCGATGCCTTTGACCCCCATCGCGCGCATCCCCCCCGCCATCGCGGCCACCGCGACCAGCGCATAGGTCGGCTTCGCGGTCGGCCCCATATGGCCGATCCGGGTCAGCCGGCCCAGCGTCTCGCCGCGCCCCGAAGACAGCATCACCCCGTAACGCGCCCGGATCAGGGCGCGCAGCGCCGCTTCATCGACGCCCTCAGGCGTGGCCACGGCGGTGCAGGTTGGCGAGGCGATCTCTTCGCGCGCCGGCCAGAGCCGCATACCGGCGGCGACAATCCCGGCGCGACAGGCTTTCGCGGTCAGCGCATGGCGGGCCCAGACGGCCTCTTCGCCCTCGGCCAGATAGACATCCAGAGCGGCATCCAGCGCGTTGATCTCAGAGACGGACGGCGTGAAGGGAAAGCCCTGCCCCGCCAGATGCGCCTGCCGCCAGTCGGCAATCGAGAGGATCGAGTCTTTCGGTGCATCGGGATTGGCGGCGATCTTCGCCCAGCCGCGATCTGACACATGCAAAAGCGACAGGCCCGGCGGGCAGCCGAGGCATTTATTCGGCCCGGTGATGAAAATATCCGCCCCGCAATCTTCGGGCAGCACCTTAACGCCGCCAAAGGCCGAAACCGAATCGACGATAAAGATCTTGCCCCCCGCCCGCACCACCGCGCCGATCTCATCAACCGGGTTCAGCGTGCCCGACGGCGTGTCGTGATGGCACAGTGACACCACCGCCACGTCGGGCCTGGCCGCAAGGGCTTCCGCCACGGCCCCCGCCGTCAACGCCTCGTTATAAGGCACCTCCAGCTCGATCACCTCACCGGCATAGCGCGCCGCCCAATAGCCAAAGCCCTTGCCATAAACCCCCGAGACGAGGTTCAGCACCACATCGCCCCTGGCGATGACCGAGGCAGCGGCGGCCTCCAGCCCCAGCACCGGCTCGCCCTGCAGGATCACCGGCGGCGTGTCGGTATGGAAGGCGCGCTGAACCTTCGCATTGACGCTTTCATAGAAGTCCAGAAACGCCGGATCGTAATCATAAAGCACCGGGCGCGAGAGGGCGCGCAGCACCTCGGGATAGGCATCGACCGGGCCGGTGGTCAGGGTCATAACCGGCGGGGCAATCGGTTTTCTGGTCATTTCAGGCTCCTTTCGGCGGGCGCGTCATGGCGAGGAAGGCCGCGGCATTGTCAGTCTCTTCGATCCCGGTCAGCGCAGCGACCAGCGCGCCGGCATCCGGCACGGCTCCGTTATGGCGAATCTGACCGGCGAGTTTCGCGGCAAGATCTTCGTCGGACAACGGATATTCAAGCCCGCCTTTCGCAGCATCAACGCGGCGGGTGAGACTGCTGCCATCCGCCAGGTCCAGTCTGACCTCCGCCGTCTCCAGTGAAAAGCCCGGATCATCACAAAAGGTCAGCTTCGCGCCAAAGGCACGCAAGACCGGGTCCGCGGCTGCCGCATCGGAAAAGGCTGAAAGCCCGGCCTCGCCGCGGATAAGGCTTACCGCCACCGCATGTTGCGCCGAGACCTGGGCGAGCCGCCCCGAAGTCACGCCGGGCCGGTCGGTGCGCTGTCTGAGCAGCGGATGGCCGGTCAGGGTGACACGCGTGATCTGCGCCGCTTTCAGCTCGTGATGCAGCGCCAGACAGGCCTCGATCACCGGGTTCAGCACCACACCACAGGGATAGGGTTTGAACGTGTTGTGCAAAACCTCCCACCGCTTGCCCAGATCTTCAAAAGCAGTCAGATCGGGGGCATCCGAATGCAGCGCCAAAAACCCCCGCCTGCCCTCCAGCGGTGCCTCCGGGCCGGTAAACTCCCGCTGCGCCAGCAGCGCCCCCATCAGCCCCGCCCGCGCCGCCTGGCCGACCGACAGGCTTTTCGACATCGTTCCCAGCGTTTCCACCGAGCCGGCATTCTGCGCCAGCGCGTGCCCCATGGCATCGACCATCTGCGCCCCGGTCAGCCCGAGGATCTGCCCCGCAGCCAGCGCCGCCCCAAAGGTTCCGCAGGTCGATGTGATATGCCAGCCACGCGCGTAATGCACAGGATGCAGCGCAAGGCCGAGGCGACAGGTCACCTCCATCCCCGTAACAAAGGCCCTGATCAGCGCCTTGCCCGAAACCGGACGCCCCTGCCCCGCCAGGGTTTCCGCCAACGCCAGCACTGCCGGGCCGACCGGCGCGGCAGGATGGATCACGGTCGGGATATGGGTGTCGTCATAGTCGAAAATATTCGCAGCCGCCGCGTTGATATACGCGGCCCAGAGCATATCGGCGCGCTCTTCCCGCCCGATCAGGCTGGCGGTGGCGGGGCCGGAAAATGCCGGCAGCAGCGCGGCCAGCCGGTCAATCGCGCCCTCGCGCGCGCCGCCGATCGCGCAGCCGGTCATGTTCAGGAAAGCCCGCCGTCCCGCAACCCGTACAGTAACTGGCAGCGGGCCGGGATCAGTGGCAAAGGCAGCGATCCGGCGGCTGAGGGACATCAGCCGGCGGCCTTGCCGCGCAGTTCAGTGCCGGCCCAGGCCTCCAGCGGGCGGATGATCTCGGTCATATCGGCGTCGGGGCCAAGCTGGGCTCTGGTGATGGAAAACAGCGTCCTTACCGCATTTCCAACCAGCATCTGACAGCCAAGGCGCTCTGCCTCCTCCAGCGCGAGCCGGATATCCTTCAGCGACAGCGCAATCGCAAAACCAAAATCAAACCCGCGCGACAGCACGAAACGCGGGATCTTGTCCGTGCTGGCCGAGGTCCGCCCCGATCCCGCATTCAGCACCTCGATCATCACATCGGCATCGAGCCCCGCCCTGGCGCCCATCACCATCGCCTCGGAGGTGATCGCAAGCGAGGCGGCCGAGCAGATATTGTTGATCAGCTTCATCACCTGGGCCTTACCGGGTTCATTGGCCACGCGAATGACCTTGCCCAAAGCCAGCAGCAGGGGTTCGACCCGTTCGAAATGCGGCGACGGCCCGGCGGCCATCAGCGCGAGCGTCCCTTTCTTCGCGCCCGCCACGCCGCCCGAAACCGGGCTGTCGATCAGCGCGATGCCGGACGCCGCCAGCACTTCGGCCAGATCCATCTCGGCCTTGGGGCCAGTGGTGGAAAGATCAACCACCCGCGCGACCATGCCGGGATGCGAAGCGATCTCGCGGCCGACCGCCAGCACCACTTCGGGCGTCGGGAGCGAGAGGAAGACCGTCTCTGCGCGGGCGCAAAGTGCCTTCAGGGAACCGGCATCCTCTGCGCCCTGCGCAACCAGCGCAGCCACCGCGCCTGCATCGCGGTCATTCACCAGCAGCGATGCACCGGTGGCGATGATATTCGCGGCCATCGGCCGCCCCATATTGCCCAGACCTACAAATCCAAGGCCCGCAAATCCAAGGCCCGCAAAACCCGTCTCAGCCATCTCGCTCTCCTGTTGCCGCCCCGCCCCTCAGGCAAAGGACCAGCCATTATCCACCGGGATCGCCGCCCCGTTGATCCCCGCGCTCGCCTCACCGCACAGGAAGACCGCCAGCGCCGTCACCGTTTCCATCGGAATGAATTTACCCCCCGGCTGGCGGGTCGCGAGAAACGCGCCTTCCGCCTCCGCCGTGCTGATGCCACGCGCCTCGGCCAGTGCCCTGATCCGTGCCAGCGCCGAATCCGTCGCCATCAGCCCGGGGCAGATCGCGTTGCAGGTGATCCGGGTCTCTGCAAGTTCCAGGGCGACGGTCCGGGTCAGCCCGGTGATCGCATGTTTCGTGGTGACGTAATCGGCGCGACCCGCCAGCGCGATCAGGCTATAGACCGACCCCATATTGATGATCCGCCCCCAGCCCTTCGCCTTCATTCCCGGCAGGCAGGCTTTGATCAGCCGGAAGGGTGCCGAAAGATTGACCTCCAGCGCGCAGTCCCAGTCTGCATCGGGCAGATCCTCGACCCCGGCCATCCGCCGGATCACGGCATTATTGATCAGGATATCTACCCCGCCGAGATGATCTGCGGCCCGTGCGGCAAGCTCCGCCGCTGCCCCGGTACGCGCCAGATCCGTGACGAGACTGCCAGACCCCAGCTCTGCCGCCGCCCCGGCAACCACAGGCGAAACATCGGACAGAAACACCCGGTCGCCCGCAGCGGCAAAGGCCTTCGCCAGCCCCAGCCCAAGGCCTGACGCCGCGCCGGTGATCAGCACACCCCGGCTCATGCGCAAAGCTCCGCGAAGGGGATCAGCGGTGCCACATCAAGGCGTACGGCAATGCCCACTGGCAGCTCTGGCACGGGGGGATAGGCCCGCATCACCAGGGGATCATGGCCCGGTATGATGTGATCCATCGAGGGCGCGAGTGTCGCCAGCCGCTCGAACCCCGCGCGCAGCTGCGCCTCATCCCAAAGGATCGGGAAAGGATTGCGCCGCGCGAGATTGGCATAGAGATGCGTCGCATCCGAGGCGATCAGCACCCGCCCCCGCGCGGTCGGGACCGACACCGCCTGCAGCCCGGCGCTGTGGCCCGGAATTTCATGCAGGGTGATGCCATTGCCCAGATCGTGATCACCACGATGAAACCGGATGCGCCCTGCGTAAAGGCTGCGGATGTAATCGACGATGTTTTCCACATCGAACACACCCCGCGCGGCCGGATCACAGATACAGGGGCCGGTGGCATAGGCCGCTTCGGCCTCTTGCAGATGGAAGGTCGCGGCCGGAAAATCGCCAAAGCCGCCCGCGTGATCGTAATGCAGATGCGTCAGGATCACCGTCTTCACCTGATGCGAATCGATGCCCGTCAGCGCCAGCGCCTCGCGCGCGGTCCGGTGCAGCTGCCGCCCCCGCCGGATTGCGGCATCCGCCCCGAATCCGGTATCGATCACGACGACCTCATGCCCGCGTCGCGCCAGCCAGATGAAGTAATCCAGGTTCGATCCCGCCTCATGCGGATCGGCGGAAACAGCGGCGGCATCCAGGAAATTCTCGCCCGCATGACGACCCGCATGTTCGGCATATCGCAGTGCAAAAAGCTCAAAAACCGCCGCCTCGGCCGGAGGTAAGTGCTGATCCTGCATCGCGGCCCCGCCTCCTCTTTGCGGCTGCCTCATTTGCGGGCAGCGGTGTTTTGTCTATCAGTATGACCGTAATCCTGTCATACAATCTGTTGACAGGTCAAGCGCGCCATGCCTAACCTGAGCGCAGTTCAGCAGGCCCGTCCAACCCGACTGTTTCGGCCCGCGCCCCATCCCCAGCGGAGAATGACATGACCCGTCCCGAATTCGAGGGTGAGCAGTTTCAAAAAGGGCTGCAGGTCCGCCGTGAGGTGCTGGGCGACGCCTATGTCGCGCCCTCCCTTGCCAATGCCGATGAGCTGACCGCGCCCTTGCAGAAACTCGTGACCGAATGGTGCTGGGGAGAAATCTGGACCCGTCCGGGGCTGGAGCGCAAGACCAGATCCTTTCTGAACCTTGGAATGCTGATCGCGCTGAACCGCCCGCATGAGGTCAGGCTGCATGTCCGCGGCGCGCTGAACAATGGCGTGACGGAAGCCGAGATCATCGAAGTGATCCTGCAGGCCGCGATCTATTGCGGCGTGCCGGCGGCGCTCGATGCGATGCGGTCGGCAACCGAGGTGATCCGCCAGATGCGCGATGAGAAATCCGCCGCCGAAAAGACCTGACCTGCTTTCGCCACAGCCCCCGGCACGAGGGGCGCGGCATGTCATCCCAACAGGAGAACACCCCCGTGACACAGGGAAAACCAGATACGATCAACGGCAGGCCGCATCGGCTGAAGACCGGTGCGGAATACAAGGACTCGCTGAAAGACAACCGGCAGATCTGGGTCGGCGGTCGCAAGCTGGCCTCGGTCTATGACGAACCGGCGCTGGCGAAAGGCATCGATACGCTGGCCTCGATGTTCGACGATCAGTTCGACCCGGAATATCAGGACGCGACCACCTATTATGACGACAGGATCGGCGCCGTGATTTCCCGCGCCTGGCAGGTGCCGCGCTCGAAAGAAGACCTCGCCGCGCGGCGCAGGATGATCGAATATACCTCGCTGAAAACCGCTGGCACCTTTGGCCGCCCGCCGGATCTGTCGCCGGCGATTGTGGCCGGGCTTTACGCTTACCTCCCGACCTTCCGGCAGAAGAAATCGATGATCGATGGCATCGACCCCGATTTCGGCGCCAATATCGAAGCCTATATGGAATATGGTCAGAACAACAATCTGACCGCCTCGGAAAGCCTTGCCGGGCCACAGGCCGACCGCTCCTCGCCGAAAGCGTCCGAAGCCTCGATGCTCAAGGTGAAAAAGGTCACGAAAGACGGCGTCTATATCTACGGCGCCAAGACCGTGGGCTCGATCGCCGCCCAGGCCAATGACATTTTCTTCACCAATCTCGGCGGGCTGATGGAGACGCCACCCGAGGCCTGTATCTGGGGGTCCGTCCCGATTGACACGGATGGGATCAAGATGATCTCGCGCGAGATGGTCTCGCAGCCGGAGGCGTCGAAATTCGACCATCCGGTGTCATCCCTGGGCGAAGAAGCCGACCAGTTCATCGTCTTCGACAATGTGTTCGTGCCGAAAGAGCGTCTTTTCAACCTTGGCGACCCGACCGGCATGTCCTGGTATGGCCCGGTCTGCGTCTATGCCCATTGGCATGTGCTGAGCCGCCTTGCCGTCAAGGCCGAGCTCTTCGTCGGCGCAGGGCAGATGGTGCTCGACTATCTCGGCACCGGCAAGATCCCGGCAGTGCAGATGATGCTCGGGCAGCTGATCGAATACGCCCAGACCCTGCGCGCCTTTGTCACCGCAGCCGAGGCTCTGGCGGTGGAGCTGGAAGGTGGCGTCGTGCGCCCCGATGTCGGCATGCTGACCGCAGGGCGGCTTTATTCCATCGAAAACTACCCCAAGATCATCCATATCCTGCAGGAGATGTGCGGCCAGGGTCTCGTCATGCGCTTTGGCAAGAACGCGTTCGATAATCCCGATGTCGGCCATTTCCTGCATGAGCTGCTGCCCGGCCATGGTGTCTCTGCCATGGTCAAGGAACAGCTGATGAACTTCATCTGGGATATGACCTCCGGCTCGCTGGCCGGCCGCGTGGCGCTTTTTGAGAACGTCAATGCGACACCGGCACCCGCTTTGCGCGCCCGCCTCTATAACGAGGTCAAGCGCGATGCCTATGTCGCCCAGGTGAAAAAGATCGCCGGGATCGAATGACCCCCGCCTTCCCCGCCCGGTTCAGTCACGGGCGGGGCCATTGCGGATTCTGGCCCGGGTGCTGCCATGCAATATGAAGACCTGATCAACCGTTTTTACGCCGCCTATGTCGCGCGCGACGCGCAGGGTGCTGCCGCGCTTTATGCGGCTGATGGCCGCCATGAAGAGGTCGCCATGGGCAAATCACGGCAGGGGCGCGAGGCGCTGGCCGAGGGGCTGGACGGCTTCTGGCGCATGCTCCCCGATGTCACCTGGTCGCGCCAGGGCTATATCCGCGCAGGGGATCACGTCGCGGTGCCCTATCATATGACCGGCACCTTCACCCGCAAGGATGACAGAAAACGCCCCATTGCGCTGGACGGGCTGCATCTGTTTGAAATCCGGGATGGGGTGTTCGCGGTCACCAGGGACCTCTGGGATCTCGACCTTTTCAAAGCGCAGATGGGCTGAGACAATGCAGGAACTCGCCACACTCGACGGCATTGCCACCACAAAGCTGCTTGATGATTTCGAGATCACCCCCTCCGAGGTGCTGGAGGCCGCGATTGAACGGATCGAGCGGCTGAACCCAAAGCTGAATGCGGTCGTGCACAAGCATTTCGACCTCGCCCGCGGGCAGGTCGCTGAATATGCATCCGCCAAAGGCTTCCTGCCCTTCAGCCCGCTGGCCGGGGTACCGATGCTGTTGAAGAACACCGGGTTCGAAGCGGAGGGGATGCTCCTCTCCTCTGGCTCGGAGCTGTTGCGCGGCGTGGTAAGCCAGCGCGATTCCACCATCACCGCGCGCTACAAGGCCGCCGGAATGGTGATCCTCGGCAAATCCAACACGCCGGAATTTGCGCTTTCCTTCACTTCGGAACCCGAGGCCTTCGGCCCGACCCGCAACCCCTGGGATCTGTCCCGCACCGCAGGCGGATCATCGGGCGGGTCCGCCGCTGCCGTCGCCTCCGGCATGGTGCCGCTCGCGAACGCGTCCGATGGCGCCGGATCAACCCGCCTGCCCGCCAGCCATTGCGGGCTTTTTGGGTTCAAACCCTCGCGCCTTGTGAACCCGGTCGGGCCGGTGGCGGCCGAAGCCATAGGCGGCATGTCGACGCCTCATGCGGTAACCTGGTCGGTCCGCGACAGCGCCGCGATGCTCGACATCACCGCCGGGGCCGATATCGGCGATCCCTGGGCCTCACCCGCGAAACCAGGCTACCTGGCTGCGCTCGACCAGCCGACCGGCCATATGGTGATTGCAGTGGTGACCAAATCGCCACTTGGCGAGGCCATCGATCCCGAGATGATCCGAGTGACCAATGAGGCCGCGCGTTTCCTGAAAGACTGCAACCATACCATCATCCCGGTCCCCGATATGGGCTATGATGCGGCCGCGCTGAAGACAGCCTGGCGCCAGGTCGTCGGCACCAATGTCGCGCTTGGTGTGACCGGTGGAGATCCGACCTCGCCCCGCCTCGCACAGCTGGAAGAGGTTAATCGCGAATGGGTGCGCGAGGCGCTGTCCCTCTCCGCCACCACCTATCTCGCGGCAGTGCAGACCCTTCATGCCACCGCCCGCGCGCTTGGCCGTTTCTTCTCGCGTTTCGACGCCGTGCTGACCCCGGCCGCGTCTGAACCCGCGCCGCCCATTGGCAAACTCGCAGGTCACGGCCAGAGCCTCGACGCCTTCTATGACCAGTTCTGGTCCCATTCCCCCTTCACCGCCGTCTTCAACGCCTCGGGCTGCCCCGCAATGTCGGTGCCCTTTGGCACCAGCGCGGACGGGTTGCCCATCGGCATCCATATCGGTGCCGGTTTCGGCAATGACACGATGCTGCTGCAACTGGCGCGCGACATCGAATACGCGCTGCCCTGGGCCAACCGCCGCCCGGCGATTTTCGGGTGAGCGGGATGAAGACAGAGACCATCCTTGCCCTTTCCGCCCGTGAAACCGCTTCGCGGGTCGCATCGGGCGATCTCACCGCCCGTCAGGTGCTTGAGGCGCATCTGGAACATATCGCCACCACCGATGGCCCGATCATGGCCTGGCAATATCTCGACCCCGCTCAGGCCCGGGCCGCCGCCGATGTGCTGGACCGGCGCGGCGCGAAAGGCCCGCTTGCGGGGGTGCCGGTCGGCGTCAAGGATGTGATCGACACCAGAGACATGCCCACCGGTTACGGCACAAAGGTCTATGACGGGTTCCGGCCACCCTGGGATGCGGCAGCGGTCTCGCTGACCCGGTCTGCAGACGGGCTGATCCTCGGCAAAACCGTCTCGACCGAGCTTGCCATGGCCAGCCCCAACAAGACCCGAAACCCGCATAATCCGGCCCATACGCCGGGCGGGTCTTCCTCGGGGTCCTGCGCTGCCGTGGCCGCCGGCCATGTGCCGCTGGCTTTTGGCACGCAAACTTCCGGCTCGGTGATCCGACCGGCGAGCTATTGCGGCGTCACTGCGCTGAAACCCTCTTTCGGGCTGATCAATACGGTCGGGATCAAAGTGCTCTGCCACAGCCTCGACACGCTGGGGGTCCTTGCGCGCGGGATTGAAGACGCCGCCCATGCAGCCTCGGTGCTTTCGGGGTATAAGGCCCTCGCGACCCTTACCCCCCCTGCCCGCCCGCGCCTCGCGGTGCTGCCTGGCACGCGGCTTGAAAAGGCCGATCCGGCAAGCACAGAGGCGGTCTTACGCCTGAAGGCCCAAGCGGAACAGGTCGGCGCCGAGGTCACCCTTCTCGATCCGCCCGACTGGTATGACGGTATCTTCGACCTGCATGAGGCGGTGATGGGCTGGGAAGTGACGAACTCGCTCGCCCCCGAGATCCGTGATCACTGGCAAGACCTCACCCCCGTCACCCGCGCCATGCTGGAGGACCAGGGTCGCGTGACGGAACCGCGCTACCGAGCCGCACGGGAACGGCTCCCCGCCCTTCGCGCCCGGATGGATGATCTGCTGTCGCGGTTCGACGCGACCCTCACCCTCGCTGCGCCCGGCGAGGCGCCGGAAGGCACCGCCACGGGTGATCCGATCTTCAACCGGCTCTGGAGCGTCTTGCAGGTGCCGCTGATAAACCTGCCCGGCGCCACCGGCCCCGGGGGCCTGCCGATCGGCGTGCAGCTTGTGGGCGCGCGCGGGGCCGATCACCGGCTGGCCTCTGCAGCGCTTTGGCTGGAACAGACGCAAAAGGCGCTTCCATGACCCATGGCCCAACCCGGCCCCATGAGCCAGATCCGCTGACAGATGATTTCCGCGCCGCAATGCGGCTCCTTGCGGCGACTGTGAACATCATCACCGCGGGCGAAGGCCCTGCCCGGCGCGGGCTCACCGCCACTGCGGTCTGTTCGATGTCGGTCACCCCGCCCTCGATGCTGGTTTGCGTTAACCGGGGCGGCGCGGCGCATCGTGCCATTTCAGACACGGGCAGTTTCTGCGTCAATATCCTCGCCGATCACCAGCGCGAGGTGGCACAGCGCTTCGCCGGCCAGACGGGCGATCTCGGCGAGGACAAATTCGCCCCGCATGGCTGGACCACCCTCGCCACAGGCGCCCCGGCGCTGGACGGCGCGCTGGTCAATCTCGACTGCGAAATCGCCTCCGCGACCGAAACAGGCAGCCATTCGATTTTTATCGGTGAGGTCCGGGCGATCCGCTATGCACCCGCGCCGTCGCCTTTGTTGCATTTCAACCGCAGCTTCTTCACCCTCGCCCATACGACCGCGCTCTGACAGCGCCCCATCAGGAAGGATCTCCCCATGGCCATCAGTGACGCGCATTTCCTCAGGGGCTGGAAAGAGGTGCTGACCGCGTGCAAGCTGAAACCCGGCGAGCAGGTGACGGTTCTTACCGGCGACGACTCGAACCGCCAGATCGCCTATATCGCCAAGCTCGCGGCCTCGGATCTCGGCGCGGTGGTGACGGAACTGAACCTGCCGGTGATGAATGGCGAAAAGGCGCTTTCGCCGGATAAATCCGGCTATGTCGGCAAGACCGCACTGGAGCTGAACTCGGCGGCCCTCGCCTGCCTGAAAGCGTCCGATCTGGTGATCGACACGCTGCAACTCTTGTTCTCAAAGGAGCAGGAAGAGGTGCTGAAGGGCGGCACCCGCATGCTGCTGGCGGTAGAGCCGCCCGAGATCATGATGCGCCAGATCCCGCGCCCGGAAGACAAGCTCCGCGTGCTGGCGGCGGCGAAGAAAATCGGTGCCGCGAAAGAGATGCATGTGACCTCGGCCGTCGGCACCGATTTCCGCTGCAGGCTGGGGCAATACCCGGTGCTGACGCAATATGGCCTCGCCGATGAGCCGGGCCGCTGGGATCACTGGCCGTCCTGTTTCTCGGCCCGCTGGCCCGATGAGGGTTCTGCCGAGGGCACCATCGTGATCGATGAGGGCGACATCATCCTGCCCTTCAAACATTACGCCCGCGAACAGGTCTTCGTGACCATCGAGAAAGGTATGATCGTCGATATCAAAGGCCGGACTGAGGCGGAGTTCATGCGCAAGTTCATGGAAAGCTTCAACGATCCCCGCGCCTATGCGATGGCGCATGTCGGCTGGGGGCTGGAAAACCGCGCACATTGGACGGTGCTGGGCCTTTACAACCCGCAATCGCAGCTCGGCATGGATGCGCGGTCCTTCGCAGGCAACTTCCTCTGGTCTTCCGGGCCGAATACCGAGGCCGGCGGCGACCGCGACACGCCCTGCCATCTCGATATTCCGCTCAGGAACTGCTCGGTCTCGCTGGATGGTGAGGCGATGACCATTGACGGCGTGGTGCAGCCCGCCGACCAGAAATAGGGACCAGAAATAGGCCATGCGCTTTGATCTTGCGATTGTCGGTGGCGGCTCTGCCGGCGCCCTGCTGGCGGCACGGCTGTCGGAAGACCCCGCACGGCAGGTGGTGCTTATCGAGGCCGGGGGCGAGCCGACAGATCCCGACATCCTCAATCCACAGATGTGGCCCCTGATCCAGCATCGCGACTATGACTGGGATTACCGCACCACGCCGCAGCCGGGGCTTGCCGGGCGCTCGCTCTCCTGGGCGCGCGGGCGGGGGCTTGGCGGCTCGTCAATGCTGCATGCGCTTGGCCATTTCCGGGGCTGTCGCGAGGATTTCGCCACCTGGGAGGAGGCGACCGGCGATCCCCGCTGGTCCTGGGAGGGTCTTTTGCCCGCGTTTCTCGCCATCGAGGATCATACGCTTGGCGGCGATGGTATCCATGGCAAAGGCGGCCCGATGCCGGTCTGGCTGCCCGGCGACGAGGTCTCTCCCCTCGCCCGCGCCTTCATCGAGGCCGGGGCCGGGCTGGGGCTGAAACGTCTGAACGGCCATAATACCGGCGAGATGATCGGGGTCACACCCAATTCGCTGATGATCCGCCATGGCCGCCGTGTCACAACCGCCGAGGCCTGGCTGACGCCTGCAGTGCGGGCGCGCGCGAGCCTGACAATCCTCACCGGCACGCTGGTGACCAGCCTCACCCTGCGCGGCTCACGCGTCACAGGACTGGAGACCTCTGCGGGTCGAGTTGAGGCCGATCAGATCATCCTCTCTGCCGGCGCTCTGGAAAGCCCGGCCCTCCTGATGCGCTCCGGCATCGGGCGGGAAGAGGTGCTGGCAGCTGCCGGGGTCCCCTGCCATCTTGCAGTGCCACAGCTGGGGCAGAACCTGATGGACCACCTTCTCGGCGCCGGCAATCTCTATGCGGCAAAGCGTATGGTGGCGCCCTCAAGGCTCCAGCATTCCGAAAGCATGACCTATATGCGGGCGGAAGGTTTCACCGCCACCGGCCAGCCGGAGATCGTGGTCGGTTGCGGCGTGGCGCCGATCACTTCCGAGATGTTTGATCGCCCTGCGCCGGGCACCGCTTACAGCTTGCTGTTCGGCGTGACACATCCGACCAGCCGGGGCGAGATCCGCATAACCGGCCCCTCGCCCGCCGATCCGCTGGTGATCGAGCCGCGCTATCTTTCAACCGGCAATGACCGCCGCCTTTTCCGCGAGGCGCTGAAAGCCGCCCGCGAGATCGGCGCCAGGCCCGAACTCGACGCCTGGCGCGATCATGAAATCCTGCCGGGACCGGTATATACAGATGCGGACCGGGATGCCTTTATCGCGCGGGCCGCGATCACCCATCACCACCCGTCCGGCACCTGCCGCATGGGGCGCGATGCGGGGGCAGTGACCACACCCGATCTGAGGCTGAACGGTATCGACAATCTTGCAGTGGTCGATGCCTCGGTGCTGCCCGCCCTGACCGCAGGCCCGATCCATGCTGCGGTCCTGGCCATTGCCGAGACCTTTGCACGGGGCGTCATTGAGACAGCCTGAGCACGCGACCGACCATGAGCCTTTTCACGGCAATGGTGACCGGTCTCCAATAAGCCCTGAATTTACAAAAGCGCGCCGCTATCTGCGCAGAAAACTGTCCAGTCAATCAAGTGAACATCTGTGCCGATCACGGCTGCTGCGCGTATCATATCGCTTCCTCATGCGTCCCGGACCCGCAAGACGGGCCGCCGTCAACAATTCGAGACTGGGACGAGAGGCGGGATCCGCCCATATGGTGTTCTTCGCTTTATCCTGCCGCATCGCGGCACCTTGCCGGGAGCGGCGACGCGGCTGATGCAGCAGTTCCGGGGCACATGAGCTGTTCCGTCCCGACATCTGGTGGACCTGATTGACGATGGATATGTCTGGCGCTGAGGTCCGGATCTTGCAGATATGGTCACTGGGCATGAGGCGCTTGCGCCCCTTAACCTATAACGCGTTGATCAGCAGCTGCCCCGCCCCTGCCGCCGATAAGGCAGCTTTACCGCAAGGGTCTTTCGGCGTCGGCCGGGGGGCCGATTTGCGGGCGCGGCACAATCCAGGTCCGGCGATGGAAGCGGTCTTCGGACCCGGACAGATCGCGATGATGGCCCGGACCAGGAGCGCGCCCTGGCCCGGTTTGCGCGAATGCCTTACCGCCCGGTGATCATCGCAGCGGCTTTCTCGGCCACCATCATCACCGGCGCATTGATATTGCCCGAGGTGATATTGGGGAAGACCGAGGCATCGACGACCCGAAGCCCGCGAATGCCATGCACCCGAAGATCGGCATCGACCACCGATGTCGCCGGATCCGGCCCCATCGCGCAGCTGCCGCAAAGATGGTAGATGGATCCCCCCTCTTCGCGCAGATGGGTCAGCATCGCCTCATCACTGTCGCATCCGGGGCCGGGCGTCACTTCCTCCACCGTGATCGCCCGCAGCGCCGGGGCCTGCATGAACTGACGGATGAGCCGGCTGGCCTCGATCACCTCCTGGCAATCGCGCCCGGTTGACAGATAATTCGGCCGGATCAGCGGTGCGGCCAGCGGATCGGCCGAGGCCAGTGAGATGCGCCCCCGGCTGTCTGGGCGGCAGGAATTGAAGGCGAGCAGAAAGCCCGGATAGGGCTCCGGCTCCAGCTTTGCCTTCGTGCTGGCCGGAATGCGGTAGGACATCGGGTTGAAATAAAGCTGGATATTCGGCGCATCTCCCGCAGAGGCGGTGCGAAAGAACCCGCCCGCCTGATTGACGCTGAGCGCAAGCGGGCCTTTGCGGGTCAGCACATAGCGCATCCCCGCCCAGAGCTTGCCCCACCAGGGCCGCAGCTCGTCATTCAGCGTCGGCACATTCGCGCGGTAATAGTAACTTGCGCAAAGATGGTCTTGGAGACCTCCGCCCACCGCCGGCAGCGCCGCTTTGACCTGGATCCCGTGCTGCGCCAGCTCTGCCGGATCGCCGATCCCCGACAGCATCAGGAGTTTCGGAGACCCGACCGCACCGGCCGAGAGGATCACCTCGCGCGCAGCGCTCAGCGTTTCGGTCACGCCATTCGCGCGGATCTCGACCCCGGTCGCGCGCCCGCTGTCATCGATCACAATGCGGGTGACATCCACCTTCAGGCGCAGCGTCAGATTGGCCCGTTTCAGAGCCGGTGTCAGATAGGTTTTCGAACTGGATTGCCGCCTGCCCCTGCCGATATTCGTCTCATAGATCCCGGCGCCTTCAAACTCTGCGCCATTGAAATCGTCGCTGACCGGCAGCTGCATTTCCCGCGCGGCCTCGATAAACCGGTCACAGATCGGATGGGTCTGACCCTTCATCGGCGTGATACCGACCGGGCCGCTGGCGCCATGCCATTCGGTCTCGCCGAGCGGATGGTTTTCCAGCTTTCTGAACCAGGGCAGCACATCATCATAGCCCCAGCCCGGATTGCCCGCATCGCGCCAGTCATCGAAATCACGCCTTTGCCCGCGCACCCAGATCATCGCATTGATGGAACCGGATCCGCCCTGGACCTTTCCGCGCGGTGTATAGATCCGGCGCCCGGCCATGCCTGGTTCGGGCTCGGACGAATAAATCCAGTTGGTTTCGGGGTTGAAATAGTTCCGCGCATAGCCCGCCGGCATGTCGAACCAGAAAGAGCGGTCAGAGCCGCCTGCTTCCAGAAGCAGCACACGGGTGGCCGGGTCTTCGCTCAGCCGCGCGGCCAGGATCGATCCCGCCGAACCGGCACCAATGATGATGTAATCGTAGGACATGAGCGTCAGGCCTTTGCGGGCGGTTCTTTCCAGGATGTGTCGGATTGCGCCTTGAAATCATGCGGGGCGTCCCACATCGACAGGTGCAGGCGCTTGTCGGTATAGGGGGAATGCGCCTCGATCACCTCACGGTTCAGGGTGATGCCAAGGCCGGGCTTCTCCGACGGGATGATCCAGCCGTCAGACCAGGTGAGCCCTTCCTCCAGCACCTCGGCATGGAAGCCGTCCCAGCGGCGGATGCTTTCCTGTACAAGGAAATTCGGCGTTGCGGTGGCAAGCTGCACAGAGGCCGCGGCGCCGACCGGGCCGTTATAAAGATGCGGTGCGATCTGGGCGTAATGGACCTCGGCCAGTGCCGCGACCTTCTTGCCTTCCAGAATGCCGCCGACACGACCCAGATTCATCTGCAGGATCGACGCGCCATTGTTGCGCAAAAGATCGTGGAATTCGTATTTCGTGGTCAGTCGCTCACCGGCGGCAATCGGGATCGTGGTCTGACCGGCGACACGGCCCATGGCCTCGCTCTGCCCTGGCGGCACCGGTTCTTCGAACCACAGGGGATCATATTGCTCCAGCCGCCGCGCCAGCCGGATCGCGCCGGAAACCGTCATCTGGCCATGCGTCCCGAACAACAGATCGCAACGGTTCCCCACCGCCTCGCGGATGCGGCGGCAGAAGGTTTCCGAACGGTCCATGTCTTCCAGAGACAGCTGATGACCGCCCATCACCGTATACGGCCCGGCGGGGTCGAATTTCAGCGCCGTGAAGCCCTGTTCCATATATTCCAGCGCGCAATCGACGCTGAGTTCGATATTGCTGTAATCGTGATCGCCCTTTGCGTTTTTCGGGTAAAGATAGCTGTAAGAGCGCAGCTTTTCATGCACCCGCCCGCCGATCAGCTCATAGACCGGCTTGCCCGCCGCCTTGCCGATAATATCCCAGCAGGCCATTTCCAGCCCCGAGACAATGCCCATCATCGTCAGATCGGGGCGCTGCGTGAACCCGCTGGAATAGGCCCGGCGGAAGAATTTCTCGACGTGATGCGGGTCTTCGCCGTCCAGCAGACGGTCAAACACATCCTGGATCGCGGGCACCATCACCTTGGGGTGGAAGGTTGCGGCATAGACCTCGCCGACGCCTTCGATCCCGTCATCCGTCTTCAGCGTGACGAAAATCCAGTACATGCCGCCGATATGGGGCGGCGGTACGGCGACGATATCGGTTTTAACGGATACGAGTTTCATAAGCCGCTCCTCACCAGCTCTGGATCACAAGGCGGGTCTGGGTGAAATCCAGCATCCCGTGTTTGCCGTCATCCCCGCCAAGGCCCGAGCGTTTCCAGCCCGAATGGTAGCCCTGATAGGGGTCTGCGGGGGTGCGGTTGATATAGACCTCGCCCGCTTCGATATTGTTCGCAACCATCATCGCCTTGCGGTAATTCTCGGTATAAATGACCGAGGACAGGCCGAACTGGTGGTCATTGGCCATCGCGAGCGCATCTTCGGTCGTCTGATAGCGCAGCACCGGCAGGACAGGGCCGAAGACTTCTTCCTGCACGATCTCCATCTCCTGGCGGCAATTTGTCAGCAGCGTGGGCGGGTAGAACCAGCCGGGGCCGTCGGGGATGAAGCCGCCGCATTCCAGTTGCGCCCCGTCATCAATGGCGCGGCTGACCATCTGATGGATGTTCACGCGCGAATTCTGGTTGATCAGCGGGCCCATCACCGAAGGCTCGCGCATCCGGTCGCCGAATTTGCGTGCCGCCATATGGCCGCGCAGCAGATCAACAAACTGATCATGCACGCTGTCCTGCACATAGACCCGCTCGATCGCGGTGCAGAGCTGGCCGCAATGGGTGGTGCGCGACGCGACCACCGCCGCAGCCGCCTTCTCCAGGTCGGCATCTGCCTCGATGATCGCAGGCGTCTTGCCGCCAAGCTCCAGCGAGGATTTCGCGATATTGACCTGGCTGTATTCCAGCACCTTGCGGCCCGCACCGACGCTGCCGGTCAGCGTGATCATGCCGACCCGAGGATGGGTGCAGACCGTCTGCGCCACCTGATGCGTCATCGCGATGATATTGATTGCGCCCGCCGGAAAGCCGCAATCTTTCACCGCCCGCGCCACTTCCAGCGCCGAAGAGGGCGTGTTGTTCGAAGGCCGCGCCACCACGGTATTTCCCGCAATCAGCGCCGGGGCGATTTTGCGCATCAGCGTATAAATCGGGTAGTTGAACGGGATCAGCGCCGCGACGACACCAATCGGTTCGCGCTGCAAAAGCAGGTTCTCATCAGGGCTGTCCGAAGGGATGATTTCCCCCTCGATCCGCCGCGCCCATTCGGCATGGTAGCGCGTCAGCTCGGCCGCGTAAAAGACCTCACCCGTCGCATCCTCAAGGCTTTTTCCGGATTCCAGCGCCAAAACCGCGCCGATCCGGTCCTTGCGTGCCACCAGCATATCGGCCAGCGCCCGCAGGTGCCCGGCCCGCTCGACCGAGGTCAGGCGGCGCCAGCCGCGCTGCGCATGGGCCGCCGCCTCTACGCCTGCCCGCGCTTCGGCGGCGGTGGCGGCGGTGACATGCGCGATCTGCTGACCGGTGGCCGGGTTCAGCACTGCGATCAGCTCTTCGCCATCCGATGTCAGGAAGTCATTATTGACGAAGTTGCGGTCGATCCGCATGGCGTCCTCCGGTGCGATTTCGGCCAGGACCAGAGGGCAGACACGCCTTGCTGTCAATTATTTTCCATATTGGGAATTAATATTCCACATATGGAAAATATTATGGCATCTCCTCAGCACCCTTGCAGGAGCAGCGCATGTCCGGCACAGCCAGACCCGATCCCACCAAAACCGCCGCCCCGGCGATTGATGGCGCGGTTGAGATCCTAGAAGTGCTCTCGGCCTCGCCCTGGCCTCTGCAGCTTTCCGATATCTGCGAAAAGACCGGGCTGGCCCAGGCCACGGTGCACCGCATCCTCAATTCCATGCTCAGCCACCGGATGGTCGCGCTCGCCCCCGGGCGGCGCAAAACCTATGTCCCCGGCTCGCGGCTGTTCCAGCTTGCCTCAGCGGTGTTCGCCCGCCAGCCTTTCGTGCCGCATTTCTACCCCATCGCCGAGATCCTGAAGAACGAGATCCAGCGCTCGATCTTTCTCAGCCTGCCGATCGGCAATCAGGTGGTGATCCTTGCGCGGCTGGATGCGCCGGCCAGCACGGCCTTCAATGCCTATGTCGGGCGCACCATGCCGATGCATCTTTCGGCCTCGGGTAAGGCGATCCTGGCCGCCCGCCCGCTGGAAGATCAGCTCACCTATCTGCGCGACGAGGGCCTTGCCGCGCCCGACATGGCGGCCGGACTGCCGGCGCTGGCCCAGGATCTGCAACGTTCGGCCCGCCTCGGCTATGCCGTCAGCCTCAACGAGATCCAGCTTGATGTCGGCTGTGTCGCCGCACCCGTGGTGAACGGGCGCGGTGAGCCGGTTGCCGCGATCAGCGCCTGCTTCACCGGCGAGGCGCTGTCGCTGCAAAGCGCGCGGGTCTATTCGAAAAACGTCGTCCAGGCGGCGCGCCAGCTTTCCTCGCATATCCTCTGAGCTGAAATCCCGCTTTTTCTCCAAGTCATGACTTTTTGGAATGACCCCGGCGGAATAGTCGTTTGTTCACTGTCGCGAAATCGACTTTCCTGAGCGCCATCGTGGGGGAGAGCCCGATTCATGGTCAGCGGACGGAACACACGCGTCGAGCGTGACAGTATTGGTATGCTTGATGTCAGCCTGGACGCCGTTTTCGGCATCCAGACCGAACGCGCTGTACGGCTTTACCCGCTGGAAGGGCAAAAGCGCTTTGCTGATTACCCTGCCCTTCTGAACGCGATGCTGATGGTCAAAAAGGCCGCAGCGCGGGTCAATATCGACACCAGCGCGATTGAGCCCGCGATGGGTGAGGCGCTGATCGATGCAGCCTCGGACCTGTTGACCACCCCACGCCCCGAGGCGTTTCCGGTCCATGCCTTCCATGGCGGCGGCGGGATTTCCTTCAATATGAACCTCAATGAGGTACTCGCCAATCTGGCGAACAAGGCCGGGTTTGGCGCGGAATATGGCTCTTACGCGCCGATCCACCCGAATGACCACGCCAATCTCAACCATTCGACGGCAGATTGCCTCTCCACCGGCTGCCACATCGCGGCGCGGGTGGCTTTTGCGGGCCTGGCGGCTGAGATCGAAGGCCTGGCTGCTGATCTCGACCGGCTGGGCGCCGACTGGGCGCCGTTGCGCAAACTGGCGCGGACCTGCCTGCAGGATGCGGTTGATATCGGTTTTGCCGATTACCTTGGCGGCGTCTCCGCCTCGCTGCGCTTTAATCTCGAGCGCGCCACCCGTGACGCAGATGCGCTGCGCGAGGTGTCCATCGGTGGCAATATCATCGGGAGGTCGGAAGATTGCGAACCCGCCTTTTTTGCCGCAATCCTGCCCGCCCTTAATGCCGCGCTTGAGGCGGCGGGACTGCCCGCCGGTCTCGCCCACACCGACAATCTTTTCGCCGCAAGCCAGGCACATGACCGGCTGCTGGCGCTTGGTGCCTCGCTTGATCAGCTGGCACGGACCCTGATCCGTTTCGCAAAAGACCTGCGGCTGATGGGTTCCGGCCCGCATGGCGGCCTTGGAGAAATCCGGCTGCCGGCGATGCAGCCGGGATCCTCTGCAATCCCCGGCAAGGTCAATCCGACCATCCCGGAATTCATGGTGCAATGCGGCATGATCGCGGTCGGTCATGCGGCGGCGATGGCGATGACCCAGGATCATGGCGAGATGGATTACAACCCCTGGGAAGCGGTGGTGATCGTGAGCCTTCTCGAAATGATCGGGGTGCTGGAAAGCGGTGTCGCGACGCTGCGGCGCAACTGCGTGCAGGGCCTGCAGCCCGATGCAGCCCGCAACCAGGACCTCTCGACCAGCCTGCTGCCCTCGCTGATCCGGCTGAAACAGCTGAAAGGCTACAGCTATTCGGCCCAGGTCGCGAAAGATGCCGCCGGTGACGTTGATTTCGTGCGCCGCAAGGTGGCCGAAGCCGAACCCCGCTGAGCGCGCCCCGTACACCCTACAGTTTCCCCAAACAGACCTCCTCTGTGGAAGACGACAATGACAGATGAATTGCTCGATACCGATCTTGACTGGGCCAAATCCTGGCTCAAAGAGAGCAAGAAACAGTATATAAATGGTGAATGGGTTGCCGGAAACGGTGCCGCCTGGGGGGTGAAAAACCCGGCGACCGGGGAAACCCTCTGCCAGATCGCACTGGCCGATGCCGGTCAGATCGAGACCGCCGCCGAGGCCGCCAACCGCTGCCACCAGTCGGACGTCTGGAGCCGCAAGACCTCGCGCAAGGCGCGCGCCGATCAGCTTATCGCGATTGCGCGGCTGATCCGCGAGAATGTGAAACATCTCGCGCTGCTGGAGAGCCTTGCCAATGGCAAGACCTATCTCGAGGCCGTCAATGACGACATCTATACCTGCGCCGAGATTTTTGAATATTACGCCGGCTGGACAGATAAATTCTACGGCGAGGTCTCGCCGGTCGAAGATGGCTTCCTGAATTTCACCACCAAAGAACCGGTTGGTGTCTGCGCCCTGATCGCGCCCTGGAATTACCCGCTCTACCAGGCCAGCCTGAAGATCGCCCCCGCGCTGGCGATGGGCAATACGGTGGTGATGAAGCCCTCGGAATATACGCCGCTCGCGACGCTGCATCTCTTCGAGCTGATCGACCGGGAGCTGGATCTTCCCAAAGGCCTTCTGAACCTGGTGCTCTGCGATGGCGCGGCCGCCAATCAGCTGACGCTGAGCCGCAATGTCCATAAAGTGTCCTTCACCGGCTCGACCGGCGTCGGGCGCCGTATCGTGGCGAATTCGGGGGCGTCAAACCTCAAGGGCGTCACGCTGGAACTGGGTGGCAAATCGCCCTGTATCTTCTTTGAGGATACGCTGAATCTGGATGCCGCGATTGACCGCGCCTTCTATGTGATGTTCTCGCAAAAAGGCGAGAAATGTTCCGAGCCGACCCGCTTCCTGATCCAGAAGGGCATCTATGACTATGTGCTCGAAAAGCTGATCGCAAAGGCCGAAGCGGTCAAATGCGGCGACCCGCTGCTGGCTTTGACCGAACAGGGCGCGCAGTGCAACGAGGCGCAGTTCAAACGCATCATGGATTATATCGAGATTGGCAAGACCGAGGCCGAGCTGGTCGCGGGCGGCACCGCCGATACCACCGGCAGCAATGCCAAAGGTCTGTTTGTCCGTCCGACGATCTTCTCGAATGTGCCCGATACTGCCCGTATCGCGCAGGAAGAGATCTTCGGCCCGGTCCTGTCCTGCACCCCGTTCGAGACCGCTGACGAGGCCGTTCGCATCGCCAATGGCACCAGCTATGGCCTCGCGGCCGGCGTCTATACCGGCAATGTAAACCTCGCCCACCGCATGGCCGAGCGTCTCGATGCCGGCATGGTCTTTGTGAACCGCTATGGCTGCTACGGCCTCTCGGCCCCCTTCGGCGGCTTCAAGGAAAGCGGCTGGGGCAAGGAAATGGCGATCCATTCGCTGTCTTCCTACACGAAAACCAAAGGCACCTGGATCCATTTCGGCGGCTGACCCCGCCTGCAAGCAACACCCTCTTCGAGAGACTGAAGACCATGCAATATACCCGTCTTGGCCAATCCGGCCTGAAAGTATCGCGCCTCTGCCTCGGCACGATGAATATGGGCTCGAAATCCTGGAAGCCCTGGATTTTTGATGAGACCGAATCCGAGCCGATCATCGGCCATGCGCTCGACAATGGCGTTAACTTCATCGACCTCGCCGATTTCTATTCGGCAGGCGCGGGCGAGGAAGTCGTCTGCAATGTGCTGCGCAAACTGGCGAAGCGCGATGAGCTGGTGATCACCACCAAGCTTGGCTATCAGATCGGTGCCGGCGCGAACAATGGCGGCCATTCCCGCAAGCATGTGTTCGATGCGCTGCATGGCTCGCTCACCCGGATGAAGACCGATTATGTCGACATCTATATGTTGCATTACTTCGATACCGAGACCCCGATCGAAGAAACCATGGAAGCGATGAACGACATCGTGCGTGCCGGCAAAGCCCGCTATATCGGCGTCTCGACGATGTTCACCTGGCAATTCGCCAAAATCCTCGCGGTCTGCGAAAAACATGGCTGGGCGAAGCCGATCAATATGCAACTGCAGCTGAACGCCGCCTACCGCGAGGAAGAGCGCGAGATGCTGCCCTTCTGCGTGGATCAGGGCGTGGGCGTCTCGGTCTTCAGCCCGCTCGCGCGGGGCATCCTTTCCAGCGATATGAATTCGGTCCGCAACAAGACCGACTTCTTCACCGCCGAGATGTATAACGATGCCGCCTCGCGCGATGTCGCGATGTCGGTCGCGCGTGTGGCCGAGGCCCGCGGCCTCAGCCCGGCGCAGATCGCCCAGGCCTGGGTGCTCAGGAAACCCGAGGTCTCCTCGATGCTGGTCGGCGCCGATACAAGGGCGCAGTTCGATTCAGCACTGGCGGCGCTGACCACCGAGCTTGATGCCGATGAAGTTTATGAGATTGAGCGCAATTACACGCCCTGTGACGTGATTAACGATTACACCGCTGGCAAGCGCATTCCGCGTGCGCCGCGCCCGGCCGCCGGTCGCTTCGCGCTGGAGGCCGTGGCCTGAGCCCCTTGCCGGAGCGGCGGCAACGCCGCTCCGGCGCTAAAATACATTACTTCTGACAGGGAGAATAAGGATGAATGAATTCAGAACGCTGAACGGCAAGCCGCTGCACCCGGAAGCCCGCGCCATGCAAAGCCGTTTTGCGGCGGGGCAGATTGACCGTCGCGGCTTCCTGCGTGGCATGGCATGGCTGGGTGTCGCTGTCGGGGCCGCAGGTGCAGCACCCGGGATGCTGCGCGCTGAAGAAACGCCGAAATCCGGCGGCACGCTGCGCTTTGCCTGTCAGATCCAGGAAATCACCGATCCGATGATGGCGACCTGGATCGAATCCTCGAACCTTTTGCGCAACTGCCTCGAATTCCTGACCTTTGTCGACGCAGACAACATCACCCATCCCTATCTCGCGAAAAGCTGGTCGGCCTCGGACGATCTGACCGTCTGGGATTTCGATCTCGACGAGCGCGCCAAATGGTCGAATGGCGATCAGTTCGGCCCGGAAGATGTGATCTTCAACATCGAACGCTGGATCGCGCCGGACTCGCAGAGCTCGAACAAGAGCGCGTTTGAGGCGATCACAAAGGTCGAAAAGACCGGCGATCATTCGGTGCGCATCACGCTGTCGCGCCCCATCGCCTCGCTGCCGGAACAGCTTTACTCCCATACATGCGCCATCGCGCATCGTGGTTTCACCGGCAACTGGCCGGCTGATCCGGTCGGAACCGGCCCCTTCTCCCTGGTCAGCCATGAGGTCGGCCGTCAGGCGATCTTCAAAAAGCGCGAAGATTACTGGGGCACGCCGGCCTATCTGGACGAGGTGCATTACATCGACCTCGGCGCGGATATCACCACCCATCTGGCCGCGCTGTCCAGCGGTCAGGTCGACGTGCTCTACCGCGCGACGATTGCCGAATATGACCTGATGCAATCGCTGCCGAATATCCAGATCCTGGCCGGCAAAGCGGCCCATACTCTGGCGATCCGGATGCAGGTTGACCAGAAACCCTTCGACGATATCCGCGTGCGCAAAGCCGTGCAGCTGGCGGCCGACAATGGCCAGATGCTGGCGATTGCCTATCGGGGCGAGGGTGATCTGGGGGCGAATTACCATGTCTCGCCGGTTCAGGCCGATTACGCACCTGTCGACCCCATCGCCCGCGATGTGGCGGCGGCAAAGGCGCTGCTGGCCGAGGCCGGCTATCCGGATGGCATCGATATCGAGCTGACGCTGGGCAATACCCAGGGCAAATGGGAGCAGGATACCGCTCAGGTCTTGCAACAGAACCTCGCCGAGGCTGGCATCCGGCTGAAGCTGAACGTTCTGCCCGCCTCGCAATACTGGCCGATCTGGGACAAGGTGCCCTTCGGCGTCACCTATTGGGCGCATCGCCCGCTGGGCACGATGACGCTGGATCTGGCCTATCGTTCGGGCGGGGCCTGGAATGAAAGCCATTACGCCAACCCGGCCTTTGACGAGGCGCTGAACAAGGCGATGTCGCTGGTTGACCCGGACGCCCGCCGCGAGGCGATGGCCGTGGTCGAAACCATCCTGCGCGATGACGCTGTGATGGTGCAGCCCTATTGGCCGAACCGTTTCTCGGCTGCGGCGCAGAATGTGCGCGGCTTCGTGCTGCATCCGTCGGACTTCTTCCGTATGGATGGCGTCTGGCTGGCCTGATCGCCAGGCAAAACCGGGGTCGGGCCATCGCGCCCGGCCCCCTTTCGCGCTTCGGCGCGGTTCAACCAAAAGGGGGGTGTCTGGTGTCACTGGGCAGATTTCTGATCCGAAAGACCGCGATCGCGATCGCCACCATGGTGGCGGTCTCGTTCCTGATCTTTCTCGCACTCGAAGTGAATATCGAGGAAGTCGCCGTCAAGGTGCTGGGGCAGTATTCCACCGCCGAACAGCGTGCGGCCTGGCTGTTGCAAAACGGCTATAACGAACCGTTCCTGATCCGCTATCTCCGCTGGCTGGCGAATTTTGTCACCGGCGACTGGGGGCAGTCGACCTATTACCGCGCACCGGTGATGGATATGGTGATGCCGCGCCTTGGCGCCTCAGCACTTCTTGCCGGCGGCGCGCTCCTTGTAATCATCGTATTCGGGCTTGGCCTTGGAATCCTCGCGGGGATGCGGCCCGGCACCGTGCTCGACCGGGTGATTTCGGTGTTTTCCGTCATCACCACCTCGATCCCGGATTTCGCCTCGGCGGTGTTTCTGTCGGGGATCTTCGTCTTCTGGCTGGGGCTGCTCCCCGGGGCCAGCACGATGATTACCGGATTCTCCTTCCGCGAGCTGATCCTGCCGGTCTCGGTTCTGGGCCTGTATTCGATGGGTTATCTGGCCCGCGTCACCCGCGCCTCGATGGCTGATGTGATGTCGACCCATTATATCCGCACCGCGCGGCTCAAGGGCGCAAGCCTGTCGCGCATCGTGCTGCGCCATGCGCTCCGCAATGCGCTGATCACGCCCGTGACCGTCATCATGCTGCAACTTCCCTGGCTCCTTTCCGGCGTGATCGTTGTCGAGGTGTTCTACGCCTATAAGGGCTTTGGCACCCTCCTCTATGACGCCGCGCTGAACCAGGACATCTATCTGATCGAAGCCTGCGCGATGATTTCGGTCCTCGTCGTCGTTCTGAGCCAGATCCTTTCCGACCTGCTCTATGGCTGGCTGAACCCCCGTATCGAGCTGGGAGCAAAAGCATGAAGGCGCTGACCCCTTACCTGCAAAAGCCGCTGGTTCTGATCGGTGGATTCCTCGCATTCGGCTGGCTGCTGGTCGCCATCCTGGCGCCGGTCCTCGCGCCCTATAACCCGCTGCAAACACTGCAGCCGCTGGTCAAACCGCTAAGCACCGGCACCAATGGCGAATATTTCCTTCTGGGCACCGACATGCTCGGCCGTGATATTCTTTCGCGACTGATCTGGGGCGCACAGACCGTGGTGATCTATGCCACGCTTGCCACCCTGACCGCCTATATCCTGGGCCTGAGCTTTGGCCTGATCGCGGGCTATGTCGGCGGGCGCACCGATGCGGTGCTGTGTTTCCTCGCCAATGTGATCCTCAGCTTCCCGGTGCTGGTGCTTTACATCGTGATCATCGTGGTGATCGGCGCCTCTCCGGTGAATATCGTGATCGCGGTGACCTTCAGCTCGGCCCCGGCGATCTTCCGCATCGTGCGCGCCATCACCATTGATGTCGCCAGCCGCGATTTCGTCAAAGCCGCGATCACGCAGGGTGAAAGCACCTGGCGCATCCTGTTTGTCGATATCCTGCCGAATACGACCGGGCCCCTCGCGGTCGATTTCTGCCTGCGGCTGGGCTATACCGCCATCACCATCGGCACGCTCGGCTTCCTCGGCCTCGGCCTGCCGCCCCCCACCCCTGACTGGGGCGGTATGGTGAATGAGGGCCGCGCCATGGCCATCGCCTTCCCGCATCTGGTGGTCTTCCCCTGTATCGCGATCTCGACCCTGACACTGGGCCTCAGCCTGCTGGCCGACGGGCTGCGCGAAGTGAATGATGCGAAGGAGCGCCAGGCATGAGCGACGCATTGCTTGATATCCGCAATCTCTCGGTCGCACTGCCGAAAGGTGCCGACCGGCCTTTCGCGGTCCAGGGCGTCACGCTGGATGTGAAACCGCGCGAGATCCTTTGCATTGTCGGCGAATCCGGCTCGGGAAAATCGGTGCTGACCGCAACCCTTATGGGGGCCGCGCCAAAGGGTCTTTCGGTCGCCGGCGGCGAGGCCCTGATGGCGGGCCAGGACCTGCTGACGCTATCGGAACGGCAATGGCAGAAGATCCGCGGCAAAGAGATCGGCATGATCTTTCAGGAGCCGATGGCGTCGCTGAACCCGGCCCTCACGGTGGCGAGCCAGATCGAAGAGGTTTTCATCCTCCATTCCGATATGTCTAAGGCGGATCGCGCCCGCGAGGCGCGGCGCCTGGTCGAGGCGATGCATCTGCCCGAACCCGACCGCATCCTGAAAAGCTACCCGCATCAGCTTTCGGGCGGGCAATGCCAGCGCGTGGTGATCGCGATGGCGCTGGCGATGAGCCCGAAACTGCTGATCGCCGATGAGCCGACCACAGCGCTGGATGTGACCACCCAGGCCCAGGTGCTGAAACTGATCCGTGAACTGCGCGACGTGCATGGTCATGGCATCATCTTCATCACCCATGACCTTGGCGTGGTGGCCGATATTGCCGACCGTATCGCGGTGATGCGGCGGGGCGAGGTGGTGGAACTTGGCACCGCCGAGCAGGTGCTGAAAAACCCGCAGCATGACTATACCAAAACCCTGATCGCCGCAGTTCCAAGCCTTGTACCCCATGACCGCCCTGCGCCCGAGGCCGCCAAACCGGCGCTGGAGGTTACGCAGCTGAACCACTCTTACGGCGCGAAACAGGTGCTGCATGACATTCAAATTTCCGTCGCCCCTGGCCGGGTGCTGTCGATCGTCGGTGAAAGCGGGTCGGGAAAATCGACCATTGCCAAGAACCTGATCCGGCTGATCGACCCGACTTCCGGCAAGATCGTGGTTGCGGGCGAGGATATTCTGGGAGCAAACGGCCCCGCCCTGCGCGGAATGCGCAAGCGGATCCAGATGATTTTCCAGGACCCGTTCGGGTCTTTGAACCCGCGCCGCCGGGTCGGGCCGATGATCGCCCGCGCCGCCGTGCTCTCGGGCGCCAGCCGCGCCGAAGCCGTCACCCGCGCGAAAGAACTGCTGGAGCTGGTAGGCCTGGAGCGCAGCGCCTATACCCGCAGACCGGCCGCCTTTTCCGGCGGGCAGCGGCAGCGGATCGGGATTGCCCGCGCGCTTGCGATGCAGCCCGATGTGCTGATCGCCGATGAAAGCGTCTCGGCGCTGGATGTCTCGGTCCAGGCCCAGGTGCTGGATCTGCTGGCCGAACTCCAAAAACGGCTGAAGCTTGCCGTGGTGTTCATCACCCATGACCTGCGTGTCGCCGCCCAGATCAGCGACGAGATCGTGGTCTTGAGCAAGGGCCATGTGGTCGAGCGCGGCCCGGCGAGCGAGGTCCTGACCCGACCACAGCATCCCTATACCCGCGAGCTGATCGCCGCCGCCCCCGGGCGCGACGCATTCTGAGGCCGGTGGGCGAATGCCCCGCATTCCTGCATCAGACGGGGCCTTGACGCGCGGCAGGCAGAAGCACAAGGTTCGGGGCGCGCCCGGTCGGCGCGCCCCCGTTTCCTGTGCCGGGAGCCCTGCCCTTCCGATGTCATCCGCCCCCTCCCTGACTTCACTGCGCGCTTTCGCGACCGTTGGCCAATGCCTCAGCTTCACGGAAGGCGCGCATCGCCTTGGCGTCACGCAAAGCGCGGTCAGCCGGCAGATCCGCCAGCTGGAAAGCACGCTCGACATCGCGCTTTTTCGCCGCATCGGCAATGCGGTTGAACTGACCGAGGCCGGGGCGATCCTGCATGAGCGCCTTGCCGGGGCCTTTGATCTGATCGACGACGCCGTGCAGGAAGCGCGCAAGTCTGTGCCGCGCCAGAAGCTGACCCTGCTGGCCCCGCCAACCTTTGCCGCGCGCTGGCTCTCGCGCCGGCTGGTCTCGTTCCGGCAGCGCTTCCCCGATCTCGACCTCTCGCTGCATCTGAGCCCCGATGACAATGTGCGGTTCGATTGTGTGATCCGGTTCGGCACGGACCCGCGCGATCGCCAGTCATCGACCCGCCTGATGGTCGAGCAGCATATTGCGGTCTGTGCGCCCGATCTCTGGGCCGATCCCGAACGGCTGCGCGCAAGTTGCCTGCTTTACGTGCTGGACCGCGCGCTCCGGCTGCCCACCTGGGATAACTGGTTTGCCTCGGCCCAGCATGACCGCCGCGATCTGCCGGAAAATGCGATGGAATTCGCGACGCTGGACATGGTGACACAGGCTGCAGTCTCGGGGGCGGGTCTGGCGGTGATCGACCGCAATATGATCGAATCCGAGCTGGATTCCGGCGCGCTGATCCAGATCGATCCGGTGGTGGTGACGGGCCCTTACGGCTATTGGCTGGACATCCCGACCGAGCGGCTGGCCCGCAGCAGGGTGGTGCATTTCGCCCGCTGGATGCAACAGCTGGCGCTGCAGGGAACGCGTGCCCCGGCCGGCGACTGACCAGACGGGCAGGCAAATGCGTGCTGATGTCTGAGATTAGAGTGGACGCCGCAGAAGGGCGTGCCGCGGAACCGCTGATCAGTCCCCTGCATCAGCCTGCGGCTCTGCTCCGTTTCACCCGCAGCCTCGTGGAAAACAGATGAGCGCCAGACCAACAGAAGGCGGCACTGCACGCCGATCCACAATGCTGGATGGTGCCGTCCTATCGTCGCGTTCGGCATTCCGGGCAGGAAAGTTTCCTCATGCGCCTCGGCTGCGGGCCTCTTGCCGCCCCGCTCGAAAAATCCGCAGCTCGGTCGAAAGCCCTTCTTCCACTGGTGGATCAACGTCGGACGCATGACGTATTCGGCCGCAAACTCCGACACAATGCGCGCCCTTGACGGCTTCCGCCCCCCCGCGCGCCTTGAACCCCGCGTCATGGTTCCTGCGTATCCGCATTCCTGATCTGCACGCCCCTGGAGACCGGCAATCGTCAGATCGCAGCCTCCGTCACTGTTCAATCCTCGAAGAGCAGCCCACCCAGCGGAAGGTATAAATATTGCTGCCCCCCGTCACCACGGGACTGCATCAGCGGCATGACAGACGGCGCCGCCCCTTTGACAGGACGGCGCCAATTGCCGGGAGAGCACCGGCAACGATCGCGGGATTACTCGGCCGCGAACTGGTTCATGGTATTGGCGTGCCCGCCGGCTTTCAGCGCACGTTCGCCCGAGACCATTTCCTTGAAGGTATCACCAAGATCCGAGCCGACCTCATGCTGGTGCTTCACCGCCGAGACGCCGCGACGGATTTCCTCGCGCTGCACGGTTTTGACATAGGCGAGCATCTTCTCCTCGCCGAAATAGCCCCGGCTGAGTTCATCGACCGATTTCGCTGTCAGGTGGAAGGTCGGCAGTGTGATCAGGTTGTGGAACACCCCCGCCCGCGCCGAGATATCGGTCTGGAAGCGCTGAAGTCGCTGATCGGCCTCGCGGCCCAGATCGGTCGCGTCGAAATCGGCCTTCATCAGCTCATTGCCATCGGGGTAGTCGGCGGCTTTGATCCGGCCCGCTGCGAGCCATTCGTCGCGCACCTGTTTCCGAAGGTTCAGCGTCCAGTTGAAGCTGGGTGAATTGTTATAGGTGAGT
Source organism: Rhodobacter sp. 24-YEA-8 (assembly GCF_900105075.1). Lineage (NCBI taxonomy): Bacteria > Pseudomonadati > Pseudomonadota > Alphaproteobacteria > Rhodobacterales > Rhodobacter > Rhodobacter sp. 24-YEA-8. The sequence goes on along the minus strand of NZ_FNSK01000002.1, from coordinate 87,084 downwards.
TTCGCATTCGGCACCGCCCTGCGGATTTCGGCGACCATTCCCGCGATCTCATCCACATTCGGGGTGTCGGTTTCGATCCAGAGCAGATCGGCGCCGCCCTCGGTCAGGTTCGCGATGCAATCCTCGATCACCCGGGCGCGGCCGGTGCCTTCGCGGAAGGGGAAGAGACCATTGGGCAAGCGCTGCGGGCGCACGAATTCACCGCCCTGATAAAGCGCGAGCTCGCCTTCCTGGATCGGATTCTCGTCGGTGATCGGCTCCACCTTCAGCCATTTGATATATTGGCTGGCCAGATCGCCCGGGCGGGCGGAGACCGGAACTTTCTGCGTCAGCCCCGCACCAAGACTGTCGGTGCGCGCGACGATCACGCCCTGATCGATGCCGAGTTCCTCGAATGCGAGGCGGCAGGCGCGGAGTTTCTCGATGAAATCCTCGCGCGGGACAGTGACCTTGCCATCCTGATGGCCGCATTGCTTGGCGTCTGACACCTGGTTTTCGATCTGGAGGCAGCAGGCCCCGGCCTTGATCAGCTCTTTCGCCAGCAGATAGGTTGCATGTTCATTGCCGAAACCGGCATCAATATCGGCGATGATCGGTACGACATGGGTCTCAAACCCGTCGATGGCGGCAATCGCGGCCTCGCGCTCGGCGTCCGTTTTCGCGGCTTTCAGGCTGCGGAACAGATCATTCAGCGCCACCTCATCGGCCTGGCGCAGCGAGGTGTAAATCTCCTGGATCAGATCGGCGACTGCGGTTTTCTCGTGCATCGACTGGTCGGGCAGATGGCCCCAGCGGTTGCGCAGCCCGGCAACCATCCAACCGGAAAGATAGACATAGGTGCCTTTCGCGGTGCCGCGCATCCGCTTGACCGCTTTGATCATCTGCTGGGCGTGAAAGCCCGACCAGCAGCCCAGCGATTGCGTGAATTTCGATGCATCCTGGTCATAGGCCGCCATATCGGCGCGCATCACCACCGCCATCTCGCGCGCGATCTCAAGATGGCTCTCCCAGGAGTTCTGCAGCCTCAGCTGCACAATATCGTCCACCGAGACACCGGCCGCCGTCTGGCCGGTCGGGTAACGCTGCGCAACCTCGCGGCGCAGTTCTGCATAGGTCTTGCGGGTCATGGGAGATCCTTTCGTAACAGAGGAAATGCTGGCAGGCACAGGCCCGCCAAAGGGGGAAAGCGTGGTCAGCCGGTCCATCAGTCGAGCGCGTTCAGCACGTCATAGGCCGGCAATGTGATGAAATCGGGCGGCGTCGCGGCAAGGATCGCCTCATGCACGATCCGGGAGGCCGAGGCATAATGGCCCCGGTGGAAGCCGGTCGGCCCAAGGCGGCCAAGGATCGCGACGATCTCTTCCTGGATCAGCGAGGCGAGCCATTCGGCGGTCAGCTTCGTGTGGTCGCCATCGGACAGCGTCACTTCGGCCCCGTGGCGCAGCCATTGCCAGAGCTGCATCCGCGCGATCTCGGCCGTGGCGGCATCTTCCAGCATCCCGTTGATCGCCACAGCCCCACGGCCTTGCAACCATTGCGCCAGATATTCGATCGCGACCGCGATATTGCCGCGCAGGCCGGCCTCGCTCACCCGTCCGTCATGCGGTTTCAGCAGCATTGCGGGGTCGATCCGGTAATCCTGCCGCGGGCGGCGGATCTGGTTCGGGCCAGGCATTGCGGCGTCGAACACTTCCAGCGCAACCGGCACGAGATCCGGATGCGCCACCCATGTGCCGTCATGACCCAGGTTCACCTCGCGCTCTTTATCGGCACGGACACGGGCAAGCGCGGCCTCTGTCACCTCCCGGTTGTCGCGCCCTGGCACCATGGCGGACATGCCGCCCATCGCATGGATGCCGCGCCGATGGCAGATCTTGACCAGCCGCGCCGCATAGGTCGCAAGGAAGGCGCGGTCCATCGTCACCTCGGCCCGATCAGGCAAGACATAGTCGGGATGCGCGCGCAATGTCTTGATATAGCTGAATATATAATCCCAACGGCCGCAGTTCAGCCCGGCGATATGGTCGCGCAGTTCCCAGATAATCTCATCCATCTCAAAGGCGGCGCGCAGCGTCTCGATCAGCACGGTCGCCTTGATGGTGCCAGGCGCCAGATCGATTGCTTCCTGCGCGTGAAGGAAGATCGCATTCCAAAGCCGCGCCTCGCGGTGGTTTTCCAGCTTTGGCAGGTAATAGAACGGACCGCGCCCGTCAGCGGCGAGCGCCTTGCCGGAATGGAAGATATGCAGCCCGAAATCGAACAGCGCCGCCGGGATCGGCCGCCCGTCGATCAGCAGATTTGCCTCGATGAGATGCAGCCCGCGCGGCCGCAGGATCAACAGTGCCGGATCATCTTTGACTTCGCGGGTCTCGCCGGATTTCGGATCGGTGCAGCGAAGCGCGTGATCGCGGTAATCGAGCAGGTTCACCTGCCCCTGGATCATGGTGTCGAAGCGCGGCGCGCTTGCATCTTCCAGATCGGCCATGAAGACCTTCGCACCGGAATTCAGCGCGGTGATCATCGTCACGCGATCCGCCGGGCCGGTGATCTCGACCCGCCGGTCCATCAGCTCCCGGGGCACCGGAGCCGCCTCCCAGATCCCCTGACGAATGTCTTTCGTCTCGGTCAGGTATTCCGGCAGCATGCCCAGATCATAACTGTGCTGACGCGCGCGCCGCGCGGCCAGAAGCGCGTCGATCTGACCAGAAAATGCGCGATGCAGCCCGGCGAGGAATGCCAGCGCGTCAGGCGTCAGAACCCGGTCGGCGCCAGGAACTTCCCGCAGGATCACGGGCGGCAGGCTATGGGGCGGACGGTCGAGCGGCATAACGATTCTCCGATGTGACTCTGGCGTAAAGTCACTATGGTAATGTTATGCCGCATGTGCATTATCTACCTGAAATAAAAGGGTAATGATGTAAGTCTTGTCACATTACCCTTGCAAGATCTGTAAGGTTTGTCACAAGCGGGATGCGAGGAATGACATGACAGGCGAGGGCAAACGGGGCGAAAAGCTGATCATCGGACAGCGTCTGAAGGTGCTGCGGCAATCGCTGGGGCTGACCCAGGCGCAGATGGCAACCGAGCTTGGCGTTTCGGCAAGCTACATCACCCTGATCGAGGCTGATCAGCGTCCCGCCTCGGCACAGTTTCTGATGAAACTCGCGGCAATCTACGATCTGAACATCTCGGAACTTGCCCCGGCCAGTGACGCGCAGCTGGCCGCAGATTTCAACGCAGCGCTGAAAGATCCGCTGCTTGGGGCCGGGCAGATCCCGAAGGTCGAGATCGAGGCCATTCTCCAGGCCTCACCCCGGCTCGCACGGGCCTTTGTGCAGCTGCATGACCGCCACCGCGAGGCCGTCCTGCGCCCGATGGCGGATGACAACCCGCTGACCGATCGCGACAAGGTCGAGGTCCTTTCGGAAAGTTCGCGCCCGGCCGAGGCAGTACGGGCCTGGTTCTACGCCCGCGGCAATCATGTCGATGCGCTCGACCGCGCCGCCGAGTCGCTGGCGGCGGAATTGCAGCTCCATCGCAGCGAGCCGCATGTGGCCCTCTCGGCCCGGCTTTCGGCGCATGGCATCCGCACGCGTATCCTGCCGGCAGATGTGATGGGGGGGCATCTCAGGCGCTTTGACCTGCATCGCAAGGAGCTGATGCTCTCTGAGCTGTTGCGCCAGTCGAGCCGGCGCTTTCAGATCGGCGTTCTGCTGGCGCGCCTGGAGCAGGAGCCGCTGATCGCGCGGCTGGTGGAGGAGGCCGGACTGACCGCTCCGTCGGCTTTCACCCTGATGCGCGTCAGCCTTGCCAATTACTTCGCCGCAGCCCTGGTGATGCCCTATGGGCGTTTCCTCGGCGCCTGTGAAACAACGCGCTATGATGTCGAATTGCTGTCCCACCGCTTTGGCACCAGTTTCGAGCAGACCGCGCATCGTATGTCGACGCTGCAACGCGAGGGTGCGCGGGGCATCCCGTTCTTCTTCGTGCGGGTGGACCGGGCGGGAAATATCTCAAAGCGCTTTTCGGCGGGGCGGTTCCCCTTCTCGCGCTTTGGTGGCACCTGCCCGCTCTGGAACATCCATGGCGCTTTCGAGACGCCCGATCAGGTACAGACACAGCTGATCCGCATGCCCGAAGGCGCGAGTTATTTTTCGGTTGCGCGCACCGTGACCCGCGCGGGCGGCATGCAGGGGCAACCGGCGCAGCGGCTTGCGATCGGGCTTGGCTGCGATACCGCCTATGCGCCGCGCCTGATCTATGCGGACGGAATCGACCTTGTCAGATCGAAACCGGTCGAGATCGGGCTGAACTGCTATCTTTGCGAACGTCGCGACTGCGCCGCCCGCGCTCACGCGCCGATCAACCGGCCGCTTGCGGTGAATGAACGCGAAAGAAGCCTCGCGATCTACCGCTTTGGGGAAGAGTAACATGCCGCCGGCGTTTCTCCGGCGGCATGGCGATGCGATCTGATTATGCCTGCAGTTCTTTGCGGATAATCTCGGCACCGGCACCCAGAGCCTGCAACTTTGCCCTTGCGATATGGCGCGGCAGCGGTGCCATGCCGCAATTGGTGCAGGGGCAAAGATTTTCGGCATCTACGAATTGCAGCGCTTTGCGCAGCGTATTGGCCACTTCCTCCGGCGTCTCGACCCGTTCGGAAGCCACATCGATGGCACCAACCATCACCTTCTTGCCCCGGATCAGTTCAATCAGATCCATCGGCACATGCGAATTATGGCATTCAAGCGAAATCATATCGATGCTTGACGCCTGCAGCTTCGGGAAGATCTTTTCATATTGACGCCATTCGGTGCCGAGTGTCTTCTTCCAGTCCGTATTGGCTTTGATGCCGTAACCATAGCAGATATGAACTGCGGTCTGGCATTTCAGACCTTCAACTGCCCGCTCCAGTGCAGAAATCCCCCAGTCATTGACCTCATCGAAAAACACGTTGAAGGCGGGCTCATCAAACTGGATGATATCGACGCCTGCGGCTTCCAGTTCGCGCGCCTCCTGATTCAGGATTGTTGCAAACTCCCAGGCAAGCTTTTCCCGGCTTTTGTAATGAGCATCATAGAGCGTGTCGATCATGGTCATGGGGCCGGGCAGCGCCCATTTGATCGGCTGTTTTGTCTGCTGCCGCAGGAATTTTGCATCCTCGACAAAAACCGGTCTGCTGCGCGCCACGGCACCGGTGACGGTCGGCACGCTGGCATCATAACGATCCCGGATCCTTACGGTTTCTCGTTTCTCAAAGTCAACGCCTTCAAGATGTTCGATGAACGTGGTGACGAAATGCTGGCGGGTCTGTTCGCCATCGCTCACAATGTCGATGCCCGACTGCTGCTGATCGTCCAGCGCAAGGCGCAACGCATCCTGCCTGCCTTCAGCAAGTGTTTCCCCTTCCAGTTTCCAGGGCGACCAGAGTTTCTCGGGCTCGGCCAGCCAGGACGGTTTGGGAAGGCTGCCGGCAGTGGCGGTGGGAAGAAGTTTATTCATAGTGGGGGACCTTTTTTATTCTGTCAAAGCGCGAAACTGGCTGACCATTGCGAAAGCCTGGCCTGATGCGGCCTGATAAAATGCTCTTCCGCGAACCTGGCCTGCTCCAGCGCCAGACGACTGCGCTCTTCGCGGTCATAGACAATCCGCGTCAGAGAATAGTCCTGATGTTTCAGGCTTGGGTGATAGCAGCTGCCCGCGGCGGCATTGGCGTTGTAGATTTCCGGGCGATAGATCTTCTGGAATGTCTCCATCGTGCTGATGGCACTGATCATTTCCAGATTTGTATAATCAGCCAGAAGATCCCCCATGAAATAAAATGCCAGGGGGGCTACGGCGCCCGGCGGCATGAAACAGCGAACCTTCATTCCCATTTTTGCAAAATATCTGTCGGTCAGAGATGCTTCATCCTGCCTGTATTCAGCACCAAGAATAGGATGAGTGATATCGGTTCGAATATAGGTTCTGTTGCTTGACACACTGAGACATATCACAGGTGTTTTGCTGAAATTCTGACGATATACCTCAGATTTAACGAAACTCCTGAACAGATTTCCATGCAGGTTTCCAAAACCTTCTGGCGCGGCGAAAACGGATCTCCCTTTATTATACTCGGGGAGCGCTATGCTGAAATCATAGTCCCGTACATATGAAGAGAAATTATTCCCCGCGGCCCCATCAATGACCTTACGGCTCTTGTGATCAAGGATTTTTGTCTTCAAAATCTCAATAATCGGGAAAACGCCCGCAGTTTCGGCATCCCCCATATCCATGTCGACAGATATGATCTCAACCCCGACGGAATACCGGTCACCTTCAGGGTTGTCCCAACCCGCCAGAGAATTGAACCGGTTAGTGATCATCGCCAGAGTGTTTCGCAAATTCTCCCGGCGATGTTCCCCTCTGGCAAGATTGGCAAAATTGGTGGTGATGCGCGTATTTTCGGCGGGAATGTAATTCTCGTCGAAGCCAATCTTCGTAACCCTGAAAGTGAAACCTTCTGTCATTGTGACATGCCTTCTGAGCGGCCTGAAAAGACAGGCCGTAAAACCACAGACACTCCGCGACGGATGTCGCGAAGCCGGCCCCGGGCGACAGATGTCACACGGGCCTTTGCAGTCACCTTTGCGGAACGGCCGCTCCCGACACGCCCACCGCGGCCGGAACAGGTGATCAATCCAGGCAGGTTTCCTGACTTGCGGGTCGTAACCTTGTCCGGCCTTCCCGGCGCAGCATATGCGCCAGTGGCTTTTCGGACAGGCTCGCCGCTCACAGTTGCGGGGGCAGCTCCGGATTTGGCACTGGCCTTACCGGATTCCCTTTTAACCGGGGCTTCCCCCGGCACCTGAATCAAGTGATAAAATCCTTTGGGAGCCAGGGAATGTCAACGATTTCAAAGGCAGATTATATTCATGAATATCATGAGCGAAACCGGTAGTGTAAGAGATCAGGCTCAGACGAATTTTCTCGAAATCCCCCTTGCAGCTGGACCTGTGCCGGAAGGTGCTTCTGCGCGCCAGGTGAATCTGACCGAATTCATATGGATTTGCACCGTTCCGGCCTATATTTAGCCGGTCTTTTTCAAAGCTGGCGCAATCCGGTTGGCGAAATCTCGCAACGCCCCGGGTGCATCACCTGAAACAGGCTGCCTGGCCGTCCGGTTTCAGCCTATATGGCCATCGCGCCTTGCATAGTCCTGCGATCTGGCTGTCACGCGGGATGGATATGTGCGGCCACAGCACCTTGAGCTACTCCCCGATGCTTGGACAGTTTTCGAGGATGTTTAAGCTACTGCCTGTGCCTGCCGGTCGGTTTCGATGCTGTTGAAGTAGACCACGGCGGGGGGCAACCCGCCATGGGCAGTGTGTGGCCGCCGATGGTTATAGAAGCTGACCCAGGATCCGATTGCGGCCTTTGCCTGAGACCCGGTCTCCCAGGCATGCAGATAGACGCATTCGTATTTCAGGGACCGCCACAGGCGCTCGATGAAGACATTGTCGATGCACCGCCCCTTGCCGTCCATCGAGATGCGGGTTCCGACGCGTTTCAGCCGATCTGTCCAAGCGAAGGACGTGAACTGGCTGCCTTGGTCAGTGTTCATGATTGTGGGCGCGCCGAACCGGTGGATGGCCTCGTTCAACGCCTCGACGCAGAAGTCCGCTTCCAGGGTGTTCGATATGCGCCAGGCCAGAACTTTGCGCGTGAACCAGTCCATGATGGCGACCAGATACAGAAACCCCCGCCGCATCGGGAGATAGGTAATGTCGGCGCACCAGACCTGACCGGGGCGATCGACCCGCAGCCCGCCCAGCAGGTAGGGATAGGTCTTGTGGCCCTTTCTCGGCTTGCTGGTGTTGGGCTTCTGGTAAATCGGCATCAAACGCATGAGCCGCATCAGCCGCCGGATGCGCTTCTGGTTCACGCCGTGCCCCTCGTTTTGCAGATGCCAGGTCATCTGCCGGACGCCGTAGAAGGGCGTATCCATGAACTGCCGGTCGATCAGCTGCATCAGGCCGAGGTTCTGATCAGTCTCTCCAGCCGGCTCGTGGCAGAACGACGAGCGCGAGATCGACAGCAGGCGGCACTGCGCCCCGATCGACAGTGCAGGGTGGTCCCGTTCGATCATCCCACGCCTCACTTTCCGCTCCACGGCTTGAGCTTTCGTGACAAAAAATCGTTGGCGACAGCCAGCTCCCCGATCTTGGCGTGCAATGACCGGACCGTCTCTTCATCCACCTCCGTCGCGGGCTTCTTGCCGCCGCGCTCGAAGATGTCCGCAGCCCCGTCGAGCAGCGATTTCTTCCATTGATGGATCATCGTCGGATGCACGCCGTATTCGGCCGCCAACTCCGACACAGTGCGCTCGCCCTTGATGGCCTCAAGTGCCACGCGCGCCTTGAAGCCCGCGTCATGGTTCCTGCGTTTTCGCATGCCTGATCTCCTCGTCCGTGGAGACCAGCAAACGTCAGATCGTAGCTTCCGTCACTGTCCGATTTCCAGGGAGTAGCTCACCTGGCGCGACAACACGACCGTTTACGGCATCTTCAGACACATTTGCGATGCTCCGCGCGGCACCGATGAAATCTTTCTCGCCGTGTCTCTGGAATACAGCTAACATTTCTCCGGTCACGGGTATGTGATCCGTTGCCCGAATGGTTGTGGCACGGCTTACGATTGCAACAGGAGAACCGCAGATGGCGGAACAGGGCGCGGGGGCGGCCGAAGTGGCTGCGCTTCACGGCGGCGGGGTCGATCTGACCACCATTGTCATTCTTCTGGCCGCGGCGGTGATCGCGGTGCCGTTGTTCAGGCGGCTCGGGCTTGGCTCGGTCCTGGGTTTTCTCGCAGCGGGCCTTCTGATCGGGCCATTCGGTCTGAAGGTGATCGAGGATGCCGAGGCGGTCATCCATGTCGCCGAACTCGGCGTAGTGCTCTTTCTGTTTGTGATCGGGCTCGAAATGCAGCCGTCGCGGCTCTGGTCGATGCGCGGCGAGATTTTCGGGCTGGGGCTGATCCAGGTGGTCGGGGCTATCGCGGTGCTGACCTGTGTCGGGCTGGCGCTTGGCTATCCGGCCTCGGCGAGCTTTGTGGCGGGCACCGGCTTTGTGCTGACCTCGACCGCGGTCGTCATGCAGATGCTGTCGGAGCGGCGGCAGATGGAGACCCCGGCCGGGCGGCGGATCATTTCGATCCTCCTGCTCGAGGATCTCGCCATCGTGCCGCTGCTGGCAATCGTCGCCTTTATTGCACCTGGCGCCGAGGAATCCACGATGATGGACCGGGTGCAGAACATCGGGGCCGGGCTTGGCTGTATCGTGGTGCTGGTTCTGGCCGGGCGCTATCTCCTGGATCCGATGTTTGGGTTTCTGGCACGGTTTGGCGGGCGGGATGTGATGACGGCGGCCGCGCTGCTTGTCGTGCTGGCGGCGGCGCTTTTGATGCAGGCGGGCGGGCTTTCGATGGCAATGGGCGCCTTCCTCGCAGGCGTACTCCTGTCGGAATCGAGCTATCGCCACCAGCTGGAAACCGATGTCGAGCCCTTCCGGGGCCTTTTGCTCGGCCTCTTTTTCATGGGGGTTGGCATGGCGCTGAACCTCACCGTGATCCGCGAGAATGCGGCACTGATCGCCTTTTGCGTGCCGGTCTATATCATCCTGAAAATGCTGGTGATCTACAGCGTGGCGCGGCTTCTGAAAACGCCGAGAGCCGAGGCGCGGGAGCGCGCGGTGGTCATGGCCCAGGGCGGGGAATTCGCCTTCGTGCTTTACGCCACCGCCACCCAGGTCGGAGTGCTGACGACCGAATGGAACGCGACCCTGACCGCCATCGTGATCTGCTCCATGGCGCTCACGCCCCTGATGATGATCCTTTTTGACCGCTTCTCGCCAAAGGCCGAGGTTTCGCTGGAGGGGGTCGAAGAGGCGAGCGGCCTGAACGCCAATATCCTGCTGATCGGCTTTGGCCGCTTTGGCCAGATGGTCAGCCAGCCGCTGCTGAAACGCGGCTATACGGTCTCGATCATCGATTCCGATGCGCAGGTGATCCGCGATGCGGCTGATTTCGGCTTCCGCGTCTGGTATGGCGATGGCACGCGCCTGGATATCCTCAGGAATGCCGGCGCGGCAGAGGCGAGCCTGATCGTCGCCGCCACCGATGACCCCGAAGCCACGCTGAAAATCGTCGGGCTGGTGAAACACGAATTCCCGCTGGTGCCGGTCTTCGCCCGCGCCTGGGACCGGGAACATGCGGTTGCCCTGATGAAGGCAGATGCCGATTTCCAGATCCGGGAGACCCGCGATTCGGCGCTGGCGCTTGGCCACGCGGCGCTGGTGCGGCTGGGCGACACTCCGGAAGAGGCCGATGATCTGATGCAGGATGTGCGGGCCAATGACGTTCAGCGCCTTGCCATCGACTTTACCGAAGGTCTCGCGGCGGGTGCGGGCCTGATCCAGGGCAACAAGGATGCGCCCTCGCATCACTGACGCCCCGATTTACCCCTCGCGCAGTGTTGATCGGGCCCTCAGAGGTCCCGATCAGGGTCTCACTTGAAAATGTTCCCTTTATGTTCTATGTTCATCTTTATGAACAGAAGGGAGACCGCTATGGAAGCTGCCAGTTTCATCATGCCGGTGACACCGCGCCAGATTGCCTATGCCCGCTCGCTGGCATTGCGCAACAAGACCCTCCTGCCATGGGAGGTTCAGCAGGATCGCCGCAGTCTCAGCGCCTGGATCGAGGCGCAGGCGGGGCTGAAACCAGTGCAGGACAATCAGCCGACCTCGAAACAGGTCGCGTTCGCCGAAAAGCTTGCCCGGATCAAACATCGCGCGGTGCCGGATGAATGCTTCCGCGACCGTCAGCTCCTGTCGCGCTGGATCGACAGCAACCGCTGAGAGCTCAGCCGCCTCCCCCGGTGGCCAGCCCGAGAAAGGCGCGAAACACCCGGGCGGGGGGCGAAAGCACCCTGCCCTTCGACCAGCTCAGCCCGACATCCATGCTGGGCACCCCTTCAGCGACCGGGCGCTGTTCGATCCACTGCCCTTCAGGCGACCAGGGCCAGTAGACCATATCGCTCAGGATGGTGACGCCCATGCCGCTCGCCACCATCGAGCGCACCGCTTCGACCGATGAGGTTTCGAAGATCACCCGGGGCCGGATGCCGAAACCTTGCCAGAACTTCGCCTGGGTGCGGTCGGCCTCATCCACCGTCAGCATGATATAGGGTTCGCGGATCACCGCCTCGACCGGCACCAGCGGCTCGGTCAGCAATGGGTGTCGGTCGCCAGCCAGAGCCTGCGGCGCCAGTGGAACCACGCCCCTTCAGGCGTCAGCACCATCCCCTTCGGGCTGCGCGACAAAAGCTTGACCCAAGCCCGGCCTGCAAATCCTGGATCGCCGCGGTCACCGCCGATTGCGAGATATTCATCTCGATCGCTGCATGACTGATCTGCCCCGTCTCGGCGGCGGTGACGAAATATCTCAGCTGTTTCAGGGTCAGAGACATATACGAATTCTGTATCAATTTTTCAGATAAACAATCGCATAATTTCGTATTTGCCACAAAGGCCCGCGTCGCGCCACCATCCCTGAAAACCAATAGCAATACTATCCGGCGCGCGGCCATCGCATGATTGCCGAATTTCACGGCGATCTCGATTACCGCCCCGATGGCAGCCTGATCGTGACCCGCGAACCTGACGCGAAAGACCCCGATGAGATGGCAGAACGCTGCCTGCGGGCCATCACCGAAGGCCGGGGTATCGCCACGGATGGCTCGCTCTTTCCGACCCGCTGCGAGACCATCTGCATCCATTCCGACACGCCCAATGCGGTCGATATCGCCCGCGCGGTGCGCGCCGTCCTCCAACCCTTTGTCTGAGTGGCAAACCATGGCCCAGATCCTGTCCCCCCTGCCCGGCACCTTTTACCGCTCCGCCTCGCCCGATCAGCCGCCCTTCAAGGCCGATGGCGATGATATGGCCGTGGGCGAGGTGATCGGGCTGATCGAGGTGATGAAGAGCTTTCACGAGGTGAAATCCGATGTCGCCGGCAGGAATGTGCAATTCGTGACCTATAACGAAGAGCCCGTGATGGCCGGAGCCATGCTCGCGGAATTGTCCTGATGATCCGCAAACTGCTGGTCGCCAACCGGGGTGAAATTGCCGTGCGGATCATCCGCGCGGCCCGGGATCTCGGCATCGCGACGGTTGCTGTGCATTCCGAGGCCGACCGCGACAGCCTCCCTGTGCAGCTGGCCGATGAGGCGTTGAGTATCGGGCCGCCCGCAGCAAAAAGAGCTACCTTTCGGTACAGGCCATTCTGAACGCGGCAGCCAGAACCGGCGCCGATGCGGTGCATCCGGTTTACGGCTTCCTCGCCGAAAACGCTGATTTCGCCGATGCGGTTGTTGCGGCGGGCCTGGTCTGGGTCGGGCCATCGGGGGATGCGATCCGGCTGATGGGCGACAAGGTCTCCGCGCGCATTGCTCCTGCACAGGCGGGCGTCCCGGTGGCGCCGGGGTCAATGGGGCGGGTGGCGTCAATCGCTGAGGGGCGCGAGATCCTCAAAGAGACCGGGTTCCCGGTCATGATAAAGGCCGCCGCCGAAGCGCTCGCCGCCTTCGGGGATGGCGGGCTTTACATGGAAAAGGTCATCGGCCAGGCACGCCATATCGAGGTGCAGATCCTCGGTGACGGCAAGCGCGCGATCCATTGCAACGAGCGCGAACGTTCGCCGAAACGGCGCCGTCAGAAAGTCTGGGAAGAGGCGCCGTCGCTGGCGCTTTCGCCCGATCTGCGCGACGCCCTTTGTGCCAGTGCGGTGCGGCTGGCTGAAGCCGTTAACTATTCCGGCACCGGTACGATTGAATATCTTTACGACGATGCTGCCGACCGCTTTTAATTTATCGAGATGAACTCCCGCATTCAGGTGGAACATCCGGTGACCGAGATGATCACCGGTATCGACCTCGGGGCGGCGATGCTGCGGATCGCAGGCGACGAGAAACTCTGGATCGCTCACGATGACGTGCAGATCCGTGGCCATGCCAGCGAAGTGCGGCTGAATGCCGAAGATCCGGCCAGCGGGTTCGCCCCCTTCCCCGGCACGATCTCGGACCTGCGCCTGCCCGGCGGGCCGGGGGTGCGCTTCGATTCCATGCTTTATGCGGGCTATACCGTTCCGCCGTTTTACGACTCGCTGCTGGCGAAACTCATCGTCCATGCAGACAGTCGCGAGGCCGCGATCACCCGTCTCGCCCGCGCTTTGTCAGAGACGAAGATCGAGGGCTGCAAGACCACGAAACCCCTCTTCCTTGCGTTGGCCGCAGATCCGTCGGTCCGCGCAGGCGCATTCCACACCCACTGGCTGGAGAGCCGGCTTGATGAAAATTCCGCCCGGCTCAGCCCGGACACCTGATCAGGAAGGACCATGTCGATCCGTTTCAGTTTCGGGGGCGATGAGCATATCTTCGGCGAGGTTTCCGAGGATATGTCGCTCGAATCCTTCTTCACCTCACTGTCCATGACCAATGTGGTGCGGGAGGCGCAGATCAGCGGCGTGACCGAGTTCTGCCCCGCCAATGCCAGTTTCCAGGTCAAATTCGACCCCGACCGCATCAGGCCAGACGATCTGATGCGCGAGCTGCAATCGATGGAGGCCGCCGCCACCAGTATCCGTCAAAAACAGACCTGGAATATGCGGCGGGTGTGAACGGGCTCGGCACCGTCGGGAATTTCATCGAGGCGCATTCCAGCCAGCCCTGGTTCGTCTCGATGGTCGACTTTGTTGCGGGGCTGCCCTTCCTTTACCAGATGGTGGAGCGCGAGCGTCAGCTCCAGGTCCCGAAATATCTCCGCCCCCGGACCCATACGCCAAAACTGACGGTCGGGCATGGCGGGTGTTTTTCCTGCATCTATTCGGTGCGCGGCGCCGGCGGCTATCAGATGTTCGGCGTCACGCCGATGCCGATCTATGACCCAGGCCAGAAGGTGAATTACCTGCAGGACGAGATGTGCCTCTTCCGACCCGGCGATATCGTGAAATGGAAGCCCGTCACCCGCGATCAGTATGACACGGCGATTGAAACGGTAGAGGCGAACCGGTTCGAACCGGTGATCCGCCAGACCAGTTTCAGCCTCTCGGATTACAACAGGGATATGGCAGGCACCAAAGCCCGGATGATGGAGGCGCTCAATGGCCGTTAAAATCATCACCCCCGGCCTGTCGACCACCGTCCAGGACCTTGGTCGGCCTGGCTATTACCATCTCGGCATCCCGCTTTCGGGTGGCATGGACCGTTTAGCGCTGCGCGCCGCCAATATGCTGGTGGGCAATGACGAAAGCGCGGCTGTGCTTGAGGCCGTCTTCATGGGGCCAGAGATGGAATTCACCTCGGCCGCGACCGTAGCAATTACAGGGGCCGATCTGCCGCCCAGACTGAACGGCACCGAATTCGCGCCATGGGAGGCAGTCCCGGTCAGTCCCGGCGACCATCTGTCCTTTGGTTTCCTGAAATCCGGCGCGCGCGCCTATATCGCGGTGTCGGGCGGTATTGATGTGCCCCGGACGCTGGGCTCGCGTTCGACCTATACGCTGGGCGCGCTTGGCGGGCATGAGGGACGGGCGCTGAAAGCGGGCGATGTGTTGCCGCTTGGCCAGGGTGCGGCGAGCAATGGCGCGGGCGGCAAGGGATCGGTTCCGGAGGTATTGCGGCGCCAACCCGGCAATCCGGCCGAACTGAGGATGCTGCCGGGGCTTTACTGGCACCGCATCACGGCGGAGGCGGGCCAGCGGTTCTTTGCAGACACCTGGAAAGTTGCGCCCGAGGCGGACCGGATCGGCTATCGGTTCAAAGGCGGCACGGCGCTGGATTTCGTGCCACGCGAGCAGCCATTTGGCGCGGGGTCGAACCCCTCGAACATCGTTGATGCCTGCTATCCTTACGGCTCGATCCGGGTTCCGGGCGGGACCGAACCGATTGTGCTGCACCGCGATGCGGTTTCGGGCGGCGGCTATATGATGCTCGGCTGCGTGATTTCGGCCGATATGGACCTGATCGGCCAGCAGCAGCCGCATTCGCCCGCACGGTTTACCGGGGTCTCGATGATCAGGCGCTGACTGCCCGCCAGGACCGTAAGGCAGCACTGGCGCGGCTCCGCGCCCATCTCGGGCGCTGAAGGCGGGAGCGGGGGCGAGCCATGATCAAAAGAGCCTCCGCCTTAACCACGCCCGCGCGCCTCTTTCGGGGTGATCCCGAACCGGGCGCGAAAGGCGCAGGAGAACTGCGCCTGATCGGGGAAGCCCCGCGTCCAGGCAATCTCACCAATAGAACGCCGGTCGCCGGGGGTCGCCAGATCCTCCTGCGCGGCCAACAGCCGCATGTCACGGATCCAGCCACCAAGCGTCGTGTTGGTGTCGCGCAGGACCTCATGGAGGTAACGCACCGAAATGCCGCAGCCCGCAGCCACAGAATCCGGGCCCAGATCGGGGTCATCGAGATGGCGGCGCACAAAGCCCTCGATCCGCATCAGATGGCCGGCCCGCACCGAGGAAACCCCCGACTGCATCACCCGGTCATCAGCCTGGGTTGCCAGAGCCAGCAGATCGGCAAGCCGCCGGCCCACGGTCGCGCGGATCAAGGCGCTGCCGGAAGAGCCAGATGCAATCATGCTGTGCTCGATGATGCCGGGCTTTGTCTCGGCGGTGAAACAGATCCGCGCGGCGGGGATCGGTTCGATGCTCCTGAACGGCTCGGGTGCCGATGGCAGCTACTGGATGTCGGCGGTGCCGGATCTGTCGAATTTCTACGTGCCGGCCCGGGGCTCGGTCTTCGACGATGATCCGAGCGCGGAAGTGAATGCCTTCGTGAAGAAATACGAGGAGGCCACCAGTGCGCCGCCCGCGACGCAATATGCCTTCCCGGGCTATGTGATGATCGATGTCTGGGCCAAAGCCGTCGAACGCACCGGCACCACCGAAACCGGTGCCGTGGTCACCGAGCTTGAGAAGATGAATGAGGAGCCGACCCTGTTCGGGCCGCGCACCTTCACCGCCGAACTGCACCACCAGAACAAGGCCGAATATCGCATCATCGGCACCGAAAACGGCAAGCCGACCGTGATCGGCACCTGGACAATCCCGGAACCCGTGCCGCTGGACGCGCTTCTGAAATAAGCGGTTCTGCGGGCAGGAGCCCGGGCTTCGGCCCGAAATTTACGCAAAAGACCGAAGAAAACCGGTATCAACCCGGTTCTGGCTTTCCTTCGGATCGCAGGCGCGTTACCTTTATGTCAAATACTGGCAGTCACGCCCCGTTCTGATCGCGTTATCCACGCAGATCGGCGCGGGGTTTTTTGCATTTGGGGCGGGATGAAACGCAGCATCGACATCGGCATCCTGCAATCGCAGAGCGGCAATTATGCCGCCCTCTCGGTCATCAGCCGGGCGGGTCTGTTGCGCGGTGTGGCCGAGGTCAATGCGAGCCCCGATTACGACCTGTGCTTCCGCGTCTGCGGGCGCGACCCCGAAGGCCGTACCGACCGCTATGCGCCCTTGTGCCGCGAGATCCTGCGCGAAACCGGTGCGCGCCATATCTTCGGCTGCGTCACATCGTCCAGCCGCAAAGAGGTGATCCCCGAACTGGAACGCTTTGACGGCGTGCTCTGGTACCCTGTGCCCTATGAAGGGTTCGAGGCCTCGGAACGCGTGGCCTATCTGCATTCCTGTCCGAACCAGCATTTGCTGCCGCTGCTGGACTGGGCGCTGCCCGCACTCGGGCGGCGCGGCTATCTGGTCGGCTCGAATTACATCTGGGGCTGGGAGATCGCGCAGATCGCGCGCGAACGGATCGCGTCGCTTGGCGGCGAAGTGGCGGGCGATCGCTATCTGGCGCTTGGTGATTGCGATTCCAGTCATATCATCGACGAGATCGCGGCTTTGCAGCCCGATTTCATCCTGAATTCTCTGGTCGGGGAAAGCGATTATGCCTTCCTGTCGCAGCTCCGGGATCTGCGCGACAGGACCGGGGCGCGGCTCCAGGTGCTGTCATGCAATTTCACCGAATGCGAGATCGAAAGCAGCCAGGCCGGGGCCGAGGGTCTGATCGCAGCCGGCCCCTGGTTCGAGCCTGGCGAAGGGCGCGGCGGCTCGATTGCCGAGATGGCGCGCCGTGCGGTGCATGAGCTCGCGCGGCTGTTGCACGGCCGCCCCGGGGCCGAGCGGCTGAGCCTTGCTGAACTGCTGCGCGATGCGCCGGGCGGGACGCGCTCCCGCCTTGATCCGACCCATTTCCATGCCGCGCAGCCGGTGGTGATCGCGCAGATCCGGGACGGGCGCTTTCACGAGATCCTGCGCCAGCCGCCGCGCGCCGCCGATCCCTATCTGACCGCGCGCGACCGCGATCTGCCGCCGGTACCGGTCTTGCGGGTGGTGTCATGACGCGGGTCCGCACCGAAAACCTCGGCAATGCGCTGGCCTTTGTGCTGCACCGGCCGCATCCCGCGATCCAGGGGCTGACACGCCAGCTCCGGGTCATCGGGCTTGAGCTGCGCGAGGCCTGGCCCGATCTGCCTGCCGAGGCGATCAGCGCCGATTTCATCTTTTACGACGCCGATACCGGCCATGATGAGCAATTCCCCTGGGCGCCGGGGGCCTCGCCCATGCCGATGATCGCGCTGATCGGGTCCGAAGCGCCGGGGCGGCTGAACTGGGCGCTGACCATGGGCGCTCATGCCCAGCTTCTGAAGCCCGTAAGCGATAAGGGCGTCTATGCAGCCCTTCTGGTGGCGCGGGCGAATTACGACCGGGCGCGCGCCTCGGATGCGCTGATAGCGGATCTGGAAGACCGGCTTTCGGCGCGGCAGACCGTGGTCCAGGCCGTGATGATCTTTGTCCTGCGCGGCAAATCCGAAGCCGAGGCCTATGAGCTTTTGCGCCAGACGGCCATGGCCTGGCGCGTCACCATCGAGATCGCCGCCGCAAGGCTGGTGGCCAATCACCGGGCGAAAACCCCGGGCAAAGAGGACCGCAAATGACCGCCGCTGCCCCGATCGTAACTGCGCCCGTCGATAAAGGGCCATCGGTGCTGCGCCGCCTGATGGGGCGCAAACTGGCGCTGTTCGGCTTTCTGATCATCGTGATCTGTGTCGGTGGCGCGGTCTTTGCCAACTGGCTGGCACCCTTCGATCCGAATGAGCAATTTTTCGACGGCCTGACCCTCGAAGGCGCGCCGCTGCCGCCCGGACCGGTCTATTGGTTCGGCACCGACCTTCTGGGCCGCGATCTGCTGTCGCGCCTGTTATACGGCGCGCAGACCTCGCTGATCATCGGGCTCGTGGCCAATGGCGCGGCCCTGTTCATCGGCACGCTGGTCGGGGTCACCGCGGGCTATTTCCGGGGGATCACCGGCACGGTCCTGATGCGGTTCACCGATCTGATGATGGCTTTTCCGGCGCTGTTGCTGGCGATTTGCATGGCCGCGATCTTTCAGCCGTCTTTGTGGATCGTGGCCCTGGTGATCGCTTTCGTGAACTGGGTGCAGACGGCAAGGGTGGTCTTTACCCAGACCTCCTCGCTGGCCGAGCGCGATTTCATCGCGGCCGAAAAGACGCTGGGCGCCGGGCATGGGCGGATCCTCTTTCGCCATATCCTGCCGCATCTTCTGCCGACGCTGATCGTCTGGGGGACACTGGGGATCTCGACCACCGTGCTTCTGGAGGCGACTTTGTCTTTCCTCGGGGTGGGCGTGCAGCCGCCGATCCCGTCCTGGGGCAATATCATCTTTGAAAACCAGACCTGGTTCCAGGCCGCGCCCTGGCTGGTGTTTATCCCCGGCGCCGCGATCCTTCTGCTCGCGCTCGCCTTCAACCTGGTCGGAGACGCGCTGCGCGACATTCTTGACCCGACACAACAGGGGCGCGACTGATGCTGGCCTATATTCTGCGCCGCCTTGCGCTCTCTGCGCTGATCCTGCTTGGGGTCTCGTTTATCACCTTCGTGTTGCTTTACGTCCTGCCCGCCGACCCGGTGCGCCAGATCGCGGGCCGTTCTGCCACCCCCGAAACGGTCGCCAGCATCCGGCGCCAGCTGGGCCTCGATCAGCCCTTCGTCGTGCAATATGGCCATTATCTGTGGAACCTGCTGCAAGGCGATCTGGGCCGCTCATATCTGCAAAAGACCGAAGTGGCGGCGCTGATCACCTCGCGCCTGCCGGCGACGCTTTTGCTGATGCTGGCCGCGATCACCTGCGAGCTTCTGATTGGCCTGACCCTTGGCGTCATCGCGGCGCTTTACCGGGGCCGCGCGCTCGACAATGTGCTGATGCTGTCAAGCTTTGTCACGGTATCGGCGCCGCAATTCGTGGTGGCGCTGCTGCTACTTTACGTCTTTGCGGTCAAGCTCGGCTGGTTCCCGATCGGCGGCTATGGCACATTCGCGCATCTGGTCTTGCCGGCGCTGACTTTGGGGATCCTGGGCTCGGGCTGGTATGCCCGGATCATGCGGTCTTCGATGCTGGACGTGCTGCGCGCCGACTTCATCCGCACCGCCCGGGCCAAGGGTCTGGGGCGCGGGCGGATCATCCTTGGCCATGCTATCCCCAATGCCATCCTGCCGGTGATCGCCATGATCGGCATTGATATCGGCATCTTCATGTCCGGGATCGTGGTCGTGGAAAGCGTCTTTGGCTGGCCCGGCATCGGCCAGCTGGCCTGGCAGGCGATCCAGCGCGTCGACATCCCGATCATCATGGGCGTCACGCTTATCTCGGCCTTTGCCATCGTGATCGGCAACCTTCTCGCCGACCTGATTTCCCCGCTTATCGACCCGCGCATCAAACTGCGCTGACCACCCCAACAGGAGAGAAACAATGAAAAAACTGATCCTTTCTACCGCACTTGCCTCCATGATGGCCATGAGCCCGACGCTTGCCGAGACCCCGACCCCGGGCGGCAATATGATCGTGACCTACAAAGACGATGTCGCGACGCTTGATCCGGCCATCGGCTATGACTGGCAGAACTGGTCGATGATTAAATCGGTCTTTGACGGGCTGATGGATTACGAGCCGGGCACCACCACGCTCCGCCCCGGCCTGGCCGAAAGCTATGAGATTTCCGAAGACGGGCTGACCTATACGTTCAGGCTCCGCCCCGGTGTGAAGTTCCACAATGGCCGTGAGATGACGTCTGAAGACGTGGTCTACTCGATCAACCGCGTGGTGGCTCCGGCAACCCAATCACCGGGCCAGGGCTTTTTCGGCATGATCGACGGCTTTGACGCCACGGCGGCTGACGGCTCGGCGCTGACGGGCGTTTCGGCGCCGGATGCCGCGACGGTGGTGTTCAAACTCTCGCGTCCCGATGCGACCTTCCTGCATGTCATGGCGCTGAACTTCTCTTATGTGGTGCCGAAAGAGGTGGTCGAGGCAGAAGGTGCCGATTTCGGCAAGAAGCCGGTCGGGACCGGTGCGTTTAAGCTGGCGGAATGGACGCTTGGCCAGCGCCTCGTCTTCGAGAAAAACGCAGATTACTGGATTGCGGGCGTTCCCTATCTCGACAGCTTCACGGTTGAGGTCGGCCAGGAGCCGGTCGTGGCACTTCTGCGGGCGCAAAACGGCGAAGTCGACATTCCCGGCGACGGCATCCCGCCCGCGAAATTCGTCGAGGTGATGAGCGACCCGGCCCAGGCCGCGAATGTGGTCGAAGGCGGCCAGCTCCATACCGGCTATGTCACGATGAATGTCACCGCTGCCCCCTTTGACAAGGTCCAGGTGCGGCGTGCGGTCAATATGGCGATCAACAAGGACCGGATCGTCCAGGTCATTAATGGCCGTGCGGTTCCGGCAAACCAGCCGCTGCCGCCTTCGATGCCCGGCTATACCAAAGACTATGCGGGCTATGCCTATGACGTCGACGCTGCAAAGGCGCTCCTGAGCGAGGCCGGCTATGCGGACGGGTTCGAGACCGAGCTTTATGTGATGAACACCGACCCGAACCCGCGGATCGCGCAGGCGATCCAGCAGGATCTGAAGGCCATCGGCATCACCGCGAATATCCGCTCGCTCGCCCAGGCCAATGTGATCGAGGCCGGCGGCGCCGGCACCGCTCCGATGATCTGGTCCGGCGGCATGGCCTGGATTGCCGACTTCCCCGATCCCTCCAACTTCTACGGCCCGATCCTTGGCTGTGGCGGTGCGGTCGAAGGCGGCTGGAACTGGTCGAAATACTGCAATGCCGATCTCGACGCGCTGGCGGCGAAAGCGGACAGCACCGTTGATCCGGCGAAAGCGGATGAACGCCTGAAACTCTGGTCCGATGTCTATATGGGCGTGATGGAAGATGCTCCCTGGGCACCGGTGTTCAACGAACAGCGCTTTACGCTGAAATCGCCGCGTATGGGCGGGGCGGACGCGCTTTATGTCGATCCGGTCTCGATCCCGGTCAATTACGATTACGTCTATATCAAGGAGTGAGCACGGATCATGTGTAAGCACTGCAATCATACGATCCACGCCCATCAGCACCATTTCGGCTGGGACAATTCTTTCGCGCCCGCGCTGAAAGCCGCCCCGGGTGAGACGATCCTGTTCCAGTGCCTCGACAGTTCCGGGGGCCAGCTTGGCCCCCGCTCGACTGTCGCGGATGTGGCGGCGCTGGATTTTGGCAAGATCAACCCGGTCTCCGGGCCGGTCTTTGTCGATGGCGCAAAGCCGGGAGACGTGCTGAAGGTCACGATTGACAGCTTTACCCCGCAAGAACGAGACGGCGCGGGCTTTGGCTGGACCGCGAATATCCCGGGCTTTGGCCTTCTGACCGACCAGTTCGAAGAACCGGCGCTGAATGTCTGGAAATTCGATCCGACCAGCCTTGAACCCGCACTGTTCGGCCGTCACGCCCGTGTTCCGCTGAAGCCTTTCGCCGGCACCATCGGCAATGCGCTGGCCGAGGCAGGGCATCACTCGATCGTGCCGCCGCGCCGGGTGGGCGGCAATCTCGACATCCGTGATCTTGCGGCAGGAACAACACTTTACCTGCCGGTCGAGGTCGAAGGCGCGCTGTTTTCGGTGGGTGATACCCATGCGGCCCAGGGGGATGGCGAGGTCTGCGGCACCGCGATTGAAAGCCCGTTCGATGTGGTACTGACCCTTGATCTGATCAAAGGCCAGCCGCTGAAAACCCCGCGTTTTACCACGCCGGGGCCGGTCACGCGCCATCTTGACGCGAAAGGCTATGAAGCGACGACCGGCATCGGCCCCGATCTCTGGACGGCGGCGAAGGATGCGGTTTCGGCGATGATCGACCTGCTTTGCGTGACGCAGAAACTCGATCCGGTCGAGGCCTATATGCTCTGTTCGGTCTGCGGCGATCTCAGAATTTCCGAGATTGTCGATATGCCGAATGTGGTGGTCAGCTTCTATTTCCCGCGTGCGGTTTTCGAATGACCCAGGCTGCGCTTTCTCCCGCTGATGATGTCGTGCTTTCGCTGCAGGATCTCAGGGTCTCGGCACGCTCCGACCAGGGGCTGATCCCCCTTGTCGAGGGGCTGAGCCTTGAGCTCAGACGCGGCGAGACCCTGGCGATTGCGGGGGAAAGTGGCTCGGGCAAGTCGATCACCTCGCTTGCCATCATGGGGCTGTTGCCGCAGCCTGCGGTCAGGGTCACCGGCGGCACGATCCATCTGGGCGAGACCGAGCTGACCGGCCTTTCCGAGGCAAAGATGCAACGCCTGCGTGGCGCGCGTATCGCGATGATCTTTCAGGAGCCGATGACGGCCCTGAACCCGGTCATGTCCATCGGCCGCCAGCTGACCGAGGCGATCCGGGCGCATGAGGCGCTGTCGATGCGCGAAGCCCGCGCCCGCGCGCTTGAGGCGCTGAAGGCAGTGCGGCTGTCGCAGCCCGAGCGCAGGCTTGAACAATTCCCGCATGAGCTGTCCGGCGGGATGCGGCAGCGGGTGATGATCGCCATGGCGATTGCGCTGAAACCCGATGTTCTGATCGCAGATGAGCCGACCACGGCCCTGGATGTGACGGTGCAGCGCGAGGTGCTTGACCTGATCCGCGACCTGCAGCGCGATCTTGGCACGGCGGTCATTCTGATCACCCATGATATGGGCGTGGTCGCCGAAATGGCCGACCGGGTGATCGTGATGCAAAAGGGCCGGGTGGTGGAGACTGCCGCCACGGCTGATCTATTTGACACGCCGCAAGAGACCTATACGCGCGAGCTGCTCGCCGCCGTGCCGCGGATTGGTGGCGGACCGGCGCGGACCACGACGGCGACAGATGATGTGCTGGTGCGCTATCAGGATGTCTCTGTCCGCTTTCCGATCCGCCAGGGGTTGCTCGGACGGGTGACGGCCCAGGTTCACGCGGTTGAACAGGTCTCGCTGGAGATTTTCAAGGGCGAGACGCTGTCGCTGGTCGGTGAATCCGGCTGCGGGAAATCGACCATGGCGCGGGCGCTGGTCGGCCTCGTGCCCCATAGCGGGCGGATCGAGGTCGCAGGCTGCGCATTGGCAGAGCTTGACGGGGCTGCGCGCAAGGCGATGCGCCGGGATTTGCAGATCGTCTTCCAGGACCCGATGGCGGCGCTAGATGCGCGGATGACGGTCGGCGAGCTGATCCGCGAGCCCCTGGTGATCCATGGTATCGGCACGGCGGCAGAGCAGCGCGCAAGGGTCTGTGACCTGCTGGAACGGGTCGGCCTGTCAGCCTCGGTCTATAACCGCTATCCGCATCAGTTTTCCGGCGGGCAGCGGCAACGGATCTGCATTGCCCGCGCGCTCGCGCTGAAGCCGAAGCTGATCGTCTGCGATGAAAGCGTCGCCGCGCTGGATGTGTCGATCCAGGCGAAGGTTCTGGAACTCCTGCGTGATTTGCAGCGCGAGATGGGGGTGAGCTTTTTGTTCATCAGCCATGACATGGCGGTGGTCGAGAATGTCTCGGACCGGGTGGCGGTGATGTATCTTGGCCAGATTGTCGAGATGGGCAGCCGCGCGCAGCTGTTTGGCAACCCGCAGCATCCCTATACGCAGCGCCTGCTGGAAGCTGTTCCGGTGCCCGACCCGAAACGTCCGCGCACAGCTGCGGCCCGGATGGCGGGCGAGATCCCGAGCCCGGTCTGGCCTTTGGGTCAGGGACCGGACCGGGTGCAGCTGGAAGATATCGGCGGCGGCCACCTCGTCGCGCGTCAGGCTCCTCGCGCAAGCCGCGCCGCCTGCTGAAGCGCGGTAAAGGCCTGAAAGCGCCGCTCATGCAGCGCTTTCACCCCGCCGCCTGCCGGATGATGCGCCTCGCCAGGGCCGGACAACCCGGCCATAGCAGCGCGCATATCCGGGAAAAGCCCCCCCGCCACCGCGCCCAGCGTGGCCGAACCAAGCAATACCGGCTCATCCGAGGCCGAACCCATCACCACCCGCCCGGTTGCATCGGCCAGGATCTGGCGGATCAGCCGCGATTCCCCGGCGCCGCCGGAAATCACGATCTTTTCGACCTTCGCCCCGGCAGCGTCCTGCACATCAAGGATCTGCCGCAGCCCGTAAGCCACGCCGCAGATTCCGGCGAGGTAAAGCGCCTCAAGGTTTTCCAGGTCGCGCTCCATTCCCAGCCCGGCAATCACGGCGCGGGCATGCGGATCGGCATGGGGGGCGCGGTTGCCAAGGAATTCCGGCACCACATGCAGATCCCCCGCCAGCGCTGCCGCCTGTGACAGATCAGGCGCGCGGGCAAGGATCCGCTGCGTCAGCCAGAGCGCCAGTGACTGGCCCTGGCCCCGGGCCTCCGCCCTGGCCCCGGTGCTTGCGGGGTGGAAGTCGAACAGCTGGTCAATCGCCGCCCCCGCAGCCGATTGCCCGCCTTCGCTGAGCCAGAGCCCCGGAACCATGGCCGAGAAATACGGGCCCCAGACCCCGGGCACGAAAACCGGCTCTGCCGTCGAGGTCATGGTGCAGGAAGAGGTGCCGAATACATAGGCCATATGGGTCAGGGGCGATCCCTCGATCCCGACCGTGCCGATGCCTCCGGCATGGGCGTCGATCATCCCCGCCGCAACCGCCGTGCCCGGCGCAAGGCCGAGATCGGCCGCTGCTGCTGCTGTCAGGCCCTGGCCAAGGGCAGTTCCTGGGGGCACAACGCGCGTGCCGATACGGGTAAACTGCTCATCGGCCAGCTCTTCCAGCCCGATCTGGCGGAAGTAAGACGGATCCCAGCGGTTTTCATGCGCCAGATAGGTCCATTTGCAGGTGACGGTACAGGTCGAACGTGCCTCATCCCCGGTCGCCTTCCAGGTCAGGAAATCCGCCAGATCAAAGAAATGCCGCGCCCCCGCAAAGACCTGCGGCCGGTTTTCTTTCAGCCATAGTAGCTTCGGCGTCTCCATCTCGGGCGAGATTTTGCCACCGACATAGGCCAGAACCGCATGGCCCTGTGCGTTGATCCGTTCGGCCTGATCGACCGCGCGGTGATCCATCCAGACGATCACATCGCGTGCCGGGTCTTCCGACGGACCAACGGGCAGCGACACGCCACCCTCGCCCAGCACCACCAGCGAACAGGTCGCATCAAAGCCGATCCCGGCGACGCGGGCAGGATCTGCCCCCGCCATCACCTCGCGCACACATTGCGCCACCGCCCCCCAGATCTGCGCGCTGGATTGTTCGACCATCGCCCCCGGCCCGCGCCAGAGCGTGATCTCGCGCTTTGCCGATGCGAGCAGACGGCCGGTCTGGTCAAACAGACCCGCGCGGGCGCTGCCGGTGCCGACATCGACACCGATCAGATATTTGGGTTCGGTGGTCATGGCAGTGCCTCAGAGATCAAAGGTCGCGGGCAGGATCACCAGATCGCGGATCGTCACGGTCCGGGGACGGGTCAGCATGAAGAGAACCGCTTCGGCCACTTCTTTCGCCTGCATCAGGCTGCCATTGGCCAGCGCCTCATCCATCTTGGCTTTGGGCCAGTCATCGAGCAGCGCGGTCACGACCGGGCCGGGCAGAACGGCGCCGACCCTGACGCCATGCGGCGCGACCTGGCGGCGGGTGGCATGGACAAAGCCCTGGACCGCGAATTTCGACGCGGTATAGACCGGCTCCCAGATCACCGGCACCACGCCCGCGACCGAAGAGGTAAAGAGAATATCGCCGGATTTCTGCGCGATCAGATGTGGCAGCACCGCATGGACCGAGCGGAAAGCCGCGTTGATGTTCAGGTTCAGCATCCGGTCCCAGGCATCGGGGTCGCCTTCGGCCACCGGACCACCGATATAGGCACCGGCATTGGCGTAGAAGACATCCAGCCGCCCGGCGAGATCGAGGATCCTCGGAAGGATCGCCGAGACCTGTTTGCCATCCAGCAGATCGACGACCAAAGGCAGAGCATTCGGGCCGATTTCGGCGCAAAGCTGCTTAAGCCGGTCTTCCGCGCGGTCGATCAGCACCACTTTCGCGCCGGCCGCGACCAGGGTGCGGGCGCATTCCAGCCCGATCCCCGAGGCCGCACCAGTGATCGCAACCACCTTGCCCTGCATTGATTCAGCCATTTCTTAACTCCTGTATATCAACCGCGCCCATGGGTCGCACGCGACTGGCGGGCAAGGGAATCGACGATCACAGCAATGGCCAGCACGGCCCCGGTGATCATGTAACGCAGGCTCGACGACAGGTTCAGAAGCGTCAGCCCGTTGGAAATCGCCTGGATCACGATGATGCCCAAAAGCGCCGCCCAGGCAGAACCGCGCCCGCCAAAGAGAGACGTGCCCCCGATCACTGCCGCCGCAATGGCGTTGAGGTTCACATCCCCCGTACCGGCCTGCTGGCTCGAAGAGGCAAGCCGCCCCGCCGCCAGCACCCCGCCCAGAGCGGCCAGCGTGGAACAGAGCATAAAGGCCGAATAATAGATCCGCCGCACATTGATGCCCGACCGCCGCGCCGCCTCGCGATTGCCGCCGACTGCAAACAGGGAACGGCCCCATTTCGTGCGGGTCAGCGCATATTGCATCGCAACGACAAGGCCGACGAACAGACCGAACATCCACGGCACGCCGCGGCCAAGGTTAAGATACCAGACCGCGAATTGCAGTGCCGCCGTCAGCACGCCCGCCTTGATCAGCAAAAGGCTCAGCGGCATCGCGGTCAGCCCCGCCTCGCGGCGGCGTTTCGCGGTGTTCAGCCCGCCAAAGAGCACAACAAGCCCCGGGATCAGCGCAAGGCCATGCGACAGCCAGGCCGGCATTACCAGAAGCTGCCCGAAGGCCACCAGCGGTGAAGAAAACGGCAGGTTGATCGAGCCGGTCGGCCCGAGGATGTAAAGCTGCATCCCCAGAATGGCCAGAAGCCCGGCCAGTGTTGCCACAAAACTCGGCATGCCAAGCCTTGTGTAAAGCGTGGCATAGACAAAGCCGATCACCATGCCCGCAAGCAGCGCCGCGCCAATTGCCACTGGCAAAGGCAGGCCCATATTCACCCAGATCACCCCCACCAGAGCCGAGGCGAAGCCGCTCATCGACCCCACTGAAAGGTCGATCTCTCCGAGCATCAGCACGCAGACGATGCCAAGCGAGATCACCCCAACTGTCGCACAGTCAAACAGCAGGTTCACAAGGTTATTGGGCAGCAGGAACACCGGGTTCAGGCTGGAGAAAACCACCGAGATCACAACCAGCCCGACCGCGACCGGCAGGATGCCCAGATCGCCCGCCCGCACCCGGTCGATGAACAGCCGCACTGCACCGGAAAGACTATCATCGTTTCTGACCCGCTCATCCGCGCGGTCAAGGGGTTTGGGGGCGAGTTTCGCCTCACTCATCATGCACCTCCGCCGCTTTGCGGCTTGCGCGGCGCGAAACCGCATTTTCCGACGCGCCGGTGATGGCGGCGACCAGCTCCTGGTTGCTGGACTCGGGCGTGAAGACCCCGCCGTTTTTCCCCAGCCTGAGCACGACAATCCGGTCCGCCACCGCGCGGACATCTTCCATATTATGGCTGATGACGATCACACCGAGACCCCGAGCCCGCACCCGATCGATCAGGTTCAGAACTTCGGCCGTCTGCGCCACACCAAGCGCCGCCGTCGGCTCATCAAGCATGATGATCTTCGGATCTGTGAGCAGCGAGCGCGCAATCGCCACGGTCTGGCGCTGCCCGCCCGAAAGCGAAGCGACAGGTTCGCGCACCGAAGGGATCCGCGCCGCGAGTTCGCGCAAAAGCGTCCAGGCCCGGACCTCCATCTGCACCTCGTCGAGGCGCCAGGGCGAAATCTCATGGCCGAGAAACAGGTTCGACACCACATCGAGGTTTTCACACAGCGCGAGGTCCTGGAAGACGGTCGCAATCCCCAGATCCAGCGCTTTGGCCGGGCTGTCGAGGGTCACGGGTTTCCCCATGAACTTCACCTCGCCCGCCGAAGGCTGATGCACCCCCGCCAGCACCTTCACCAGCGTCGATTTACCGGCACCATTATCGCCGACCAGCGCCACAACCTCACCGGCGTGGACCTCAAGCTCGATATCGCTCAGCGCCGACACGGCCCCGAAATTCTTTGAAACACCTGTGAGCTGCAACAGCAGCTCCCCTTTCGGGGGTTTGTCGTCACTCATCGCTGCGCCTTCCGCAATAGAATGTGGCCCGACCGCCTGGGAGCGATGCGGTCGGGCCAGAGCACGGGATCTTACTCGGTGATCCCGAGCGCTTTGCAGCCTGCGGCATATTCGCCGGTGCAGATCTGCTCAGCGGTCTGGATACCCTTGTCGAAGATCTCGGCCTTGATGTTTTCCTTCGTCACCACGGCGGGGACAAAGAGCTCGGACGGCGTGTCATAAAGCGTGGTCTTGGCCTCGGGCGTCTCGCCATTGAGGAAGGTGACCGCGATATTCGCCGCTGCTGCCGCCACGATCTCGGAGGGTTTCGAGATCGTGTTATACTGGTCGCCCGAGATGATCAGCTGCAGTGCCGCGATGGTCGCGTCATTACCGGTGACCGGAGGAACCGGGTTCACACCTGCCGCTTTGAAGGCCGCAACCGCGCCGCCGCCGGTGCCGTCATTCGCCGCGACCACGCCGGTGATCTCTGCCCCGAAACGGGTGATCTGACCCGCGGCCCATTCCTGGGCCTTCGGCGGCGCCCAGTCCGGCGTGTCAAACTCGGCAAGCGTCTTATAGGGGGATTCCTTCAGCGCGCGATGGATGCCGTCACGGATAAGCCCGGCCGCCGCATCGGTGGGCGAGCCGTTGATCTGCAGTACCCCTGCCCCATCGGCCACGCCCGAGGCTTTCAGATGATCGGTCAGCGATTTCGCGATGGCATAGCCAATGCCTTCATTGTCAAAAGACACATAGAAATCAGCTGGCGTTGCCGGGATCGGGCGGTCATAGGCGATGACCTTGACACCCTGAGCCTGCGCCAGCGTCACCAGCCCCGCCGCCGCCGCCGAGTCGACCGGATCCAGCACGATGACCTTTGCGCCCTGGGTCAGCAGCGCGTTGAACTGCTGCTGTTGCAGCGCGACATCGGCATTTGCGTTCTGGTAGATCACCTCGCAAGACGGGCAAAGCTTGTCCATCTCGGCCTTGAAGCCGGGGAAGTCATGCTCTTCATAACGGGTCGAAGCCTGGTCGGGCATCAGGAAGCCCACCACACCCGAAGGCTCCGCCAGGGCAGCAGTGCCAAGCAGCATGGCCAGCGCTGTCGCCATCACGGGTGCCGCTGCGGGCAAGGCATGAAATCTCATCTCGTCTCTCCTCCACATGGGGCGGGCGGCCCATGCCCCCGCTGATCGCCAACACGGCCAATCCTGCTCCGGATGGTGAAGCCGGCAAGGAGAGATGCGCAGCCAGAAAGCACCGGTGATCCGGCGAGTTTCTGATTTTGCTGACATCCTCCCCAGGCCCCCGAAACCGGGCCGGTGGCGCAGATTATACGTGTTCCATCGGTGTAGCCCTCCTGCTCAACCGATGTAGCATGAGGTTGTGTCAGCGCGCTGAAACTGTCAAGCTGCATTTCCAGGGAATGAGGAAACCGTGACAACACCCCGTCCAAAACCTGCGCCGACGCGTGCGCGGCGCACCACGATTTACGATCTGGCGGTGCTGGTGGGCGCCTCGCCGACGGCGGTCAGCGCCGTGCTGAACGGCACCTGGAAAAAGCGCCGCATCTCTGCTTCGCTCGCCGAACGCATCACCCGCACGGCCGAAGAACAGGGCTATGCGCTGAACCTTCAGGCCAGCGGGCTCCGGCGGGAAAAGTCGCGGCTGATCGGGATGATCGTGCCGAAATACGACAACCGCTATTTTGGGTCTATCGTTGAACGGTTCGAGGCGATGGCGCGGGAACGCGACCTTTTCCCCATCATTACCTGCACGATGCGCGACCCGGCGCTGGAAATACAGGCGGCGCGCGAGATGATCTCGCATCAGGTCGATTGCCTGATTGCGACCGGAGCCACCGACCCCGACCGGATCTCGAAAATCTGCGAAGCGGCGGGGGTGCGCTCGCTCAACCTCGATCTGCCCGGCAGCCGCGCGCCTTCGGTGATCTCGGATAATTTTGGCGGCGCGCTGGCGCTGACACGGCGCATCCTTGCCGCCTCGGCCAGCCAGCGCCATCGCGGCGAGCCGATCCCCTTTATCGGCGGAAGGGCGAGCGATCACAACACATCCGAGCGGATCCGGGGCTTTCGTGCCGCCCATGCAGAGGCCGGGATCACCGTGGATGAGACGATGATTCTCGCCACCGGCTACGCGCCGGACCGGGCGATTACAGCGCTGGAAGCCCTGGCCACCAGGCGCGGCCAGCTGCCGCGCGCCATATTCGTCAATTCGACCATCGCCTTGGAAGGTGTTTTGCACTGGACACGCTCCAGCGGGCATTTCGGCTCTGTCGCGCCCCATGTGGGCTGTTTCGACTGGGATCCGCTGGCGGCGGTTCTGACAGAAAATATCGTTATGGTGCAACAGGATGTTCCGGCGATGCTGGGGGCATTGTTCCGCCTGATCGACGCCGATGACCCTGTTCCGGGGCTCAGCGAGATCCCAACCCATTTCGCGCCGCAGCCCTTTGCGGGCACTGCCGCAACAGTGGGCGCCGACTGAGCGGACCGCCATGCAACACCGGCGCGCCATAATTCCCAGGGCCTCTTGTCAGGAAATACCGGCGCGGCTACCGCTTGCCCGCGAACAGGCCCCTGTCCAACCAGCCATGGGTGATCAGTCTTGGAAAAAAAGCGGCTCGGCGATCTCGTTGGCGCCTTTATGACGCTGCGGCCCCGGCTTCTCGCCATGGCCCAGGCGCGGCTGGGCAACCGCGCGCTGGCCGAAGATCTGGTCCAGGACACCTGGATCCGGCTGGAGACGGCACAAAGCGACAGCAGCATCGCGAATGCCGCAGGCTTCGTGTCTCAGGTCACCAGAAACGGCATCCGCGATCATTTCCGCAAGGAACGGCGCCGCGCAGAAATCGATGCCGAGGTGCGCGATCTGTTGTGGGAACAAGCCGACGAGGTCTCGGCCGAGCGCGCGGTGATGGGGCGGGACATGCTGGCCCGGGTGCAGGCGGCGCTGGAAGAGCTGCCGGAAAAGACCCGCCGCATCTTCCTGATGAACCGGATCGAAGGCGTGCCGCATCGCAAGATTGCGGAACGTCTCGAAATGAGCGACGAAGCTGTCTATTATCACATCCGCCGCGCGCTGGAGCACCTTGCCCATCTGCGCGACGCCATGAACGATTGATCCGCCCTGCCCGTGCCGGTCTGTTCCGGCGGGTCGGGGCGCCAACGGGTTATCGCCGAGCCACAGGAATGAGTGACGCCGCCCCCCGGACCAAGGCCGATGCAAAGCTCGCCCGTGAGGCGCGGGACTGGGTCGTGCGCCTTGCCTCGGGCGAGGTGGCTCCCGCAGAACTTCAACAGTTCCGCGCCTGGAAGGCACAGTCAGAGGCCCATGCCCGCGCCTTTGCCGGGGAGCGCCGTTTCTGGCAACAGCTTGACGGGCTTGAGGAAGTGGCCAGGCCGGTCCCGCCGGTGGCAAAGCCTGCCGCGCCCCGGATCGGACGGCGCGGTTTTCTGGCCGGAGGCATCGCCGCCGGCGCCGGAGCATGGGCGCTGGATCTGCCGCATCGCTGGCAGGACTGGACCGCAGATCTTTATACCGGCTTTGGTGAGATGGCGGGGATGACCCTGCCCGATGGCACAATCGCAACGCTGAACACCGACAGCGCGCTGGCGCTGGAATTCACGCAAGGGCAGCGACAGGTCAGGCTTCTGCGTGGCGAGGCCGAGTTCCGGGTGCAGGCCGGAACCAGCCCCCTGCGGGTCACGGCACTGGATGGGGTGACCGAGGCGCAGGCCAGCGTGTTTTCGGTCGGGCTTGCAGATCGCGAGGCGCGCGTCACGGTGTCTGAGGGCCAGGTGCGGGTCAGCCCGGCTCTGGGCCAGCCACTCGACCTTGGCGCATCGGAACAGGCGGTCTATGGCATGGGCCTGGCTGTGGCCGCGCTCGGCCCGGTCGACCGCGAGATCGCCTTCGCCTGGCGCGAAGGCCGGATCATCTTTGACGGCCGCCGCTTTGACCAGGCGGTGAGCGAACTCGCGCGTTATGTGCCCGAAAAGGTGGTGCTCGGACCCGGCGTTGATGCCGCCCTGCCGGTCAGCGCGGTCTTTTCGACCAGCGCCGCACATGAGGCCATCGGGGCACTGGCGCTGACCCAGGACCTGTCTGTCCGGCGTATTCCGCAGGTCATGATCTTGCTGAGCTGAGTTGTGATGGGCCTCAATGCCAGGTCCCTAAAATTTATTTCAGTTTTGTCTTTAGGCAAAACCCGGCCTCACCCGTCACTGATATGAAGGGTCCAGGCAGGCCAATACCCACACTCTTCGCTTCACCGGCCCCAGCGACCGGGGTTCGTTGCAATGACAGAAAGGGTACGGGTCTGATGCCTGCCAGTTTCCTCCATTTCCGGCGCGCGGCCGCGCGGCGCCTGACGGTTCTTTTCTCGGGGACTGCGCTCAGTCTTGGTGTGCTGGCGGGTGGCCCGGCGCTGATGACGCTGACCGCGACTATGGCCATGGCCCAAAATGCGGCGACCCATCGGCTGGATATTGCGGCCAAACCGCTGGGTCAGGCCCTGCGGGATCTGGCGCGGCAGACCGGGCTGCAGATCGCGTATCGCACCTCGGTCGCGGCGGGCGCGACGGCCCCGGCGATCAGCGGCACGATGACGGCGGAACAGGCGCTGTCGCGGCTTCTGGCAGGATCCGGGCTGAATTACAGCTTTACGGGCGCTGCGACCGTGACCATTCTCGGCGGTGCCTCTGACGCCTCAGATGTCGGCGGCAATGTCGATGGCGCGCAGAACCTCGGGACGATCCTGCTGGTCACTGACCCGACCACCACAGAAGGCAGCAATTCCTATACGACGGGTGCCGCGACCGGATCGACCGGTCTGCCGATGAGCCTGAAGGAAACGCCGCAATCGGTGAGCGTGGTCACCAGTCAGCGGCTGAAAGACCAGAACCTCGGCACAACGCAGCAGATGCTGGCTTACACGACCGGCGTCCATTCGGCGATTTTCGAGACCGACCGCGACAATACCTGGTCAAGGGGGCAATGGGTCTCGAGCTATATCGTGGATGGTGTGGTGATCGACGGCGGCATCGGGTTCATGTCCGGTGTGGGGCTGCAATCCTCGACCTCGACCTATGACCATGCCGAAGTGCTGCGCGGCGCGACGGGCCTGCTGACCGGCCCCGGCGACCCTTCTGCCGCCGTGCGGATGGAGCGCAAAAAGGCCACCGCAACCGAGCTGACCGGCAGCATCGAGACGCGTTACGGCAGCTGGGACCGGATGGGCCTGGGGCTGGATGTCTCGAACAGGCTGAATGAGACCGGCAGCCTGCGCGGGCGCCTCGTCGTGGACCTTTATAGCGGCGACAGTTTCCGCGACCGCTACAGCGTCGACAAACAAACCGTCTATGGCACGCTGGCCTGGGATGTTGATGACGCGACCACGCTGTCTTTCAGCTATGAACATCGCAACCATGATCCCAAGGGCTCGGAATGGAGCGCCTTCCCGACGCTTTTCTCCGATGGCAGCCCGACGCTTTTCCCGCGCAACTGGTCGAGCGCGCCTTACTGGGCCTATTGGTCGAGCAGGCAGGATATGGCGACCATCCGCGCGGATCATGATTTCGGCGGTGGCTGGACCGGCAATGCGACGCTGAGCGCCGTCACCCGCAGCTATTCGGCGGAAAATACCCGTTTCTATGGCCGCCCCGATCCGGTCACCGGCCTTGGCATGACGCTCTTTGCCCGCAAGGCCGAGGAATGGGCGCGCCAGATTGCGCTGGATGCATCGGTCTCGGGGCCGGTGCACTGGTTCGGTCGCGACCATGCGCTGAATTTCGGCGTCCATGCCGGGCGTGACTGGGGCAAGGCCGACGATTACCAGATCATTGGCGCCCAGCCCGGCATGGGCAGCGTCTATGACTGGGACGGAAGCCTGCCCCGGCCGCAATTCTACCTTCCCCAGGCCGGAGAGTGGAAGAAAAAGGCCACCGAATATTCCGCCTATGGCTCGGCCCGCCTGTCCCTCGCCGATCCGCTGACCGCGATCCTTGGCCTGCGCTACACCGACTGGAGTGCGGATACCCGTAACTTCAAGGTCTTTACCCCCTATTTCGGCCTCGTCTATGACGTGACCGGGGATATCTCGGTCTATGCAAGCTATACCCAGATCTTCAAACCGCAGAGCTATCGCGACATCAATCGCAATTATCTCGACCCGGTTCAGGGCAAAAGCGAAGAGGTCGGGATCAAGGGCGAATGGTATGAGGGGCGGCTCAATGCCTCGCTGTCTTACTACCGCACCTATCAGGACAATGTCGCGACCGGGCTGGAGGATGCCAGCGGCAATCCGATCTATGTGCCTGGCAGCACCGATCAGGCCTATTATGGCGCGATGGGTCAGACCACCCGCGGCGTCGAGCTCGAGGTCTCGGGCGAGATCATGCCCGGCTGGAACCTTTTCTTCGGCGCGGCGAAGATGAAGGCCACCAATCCCGATGGCAGCCAGGCCAACAGCTTCCTGCCGGAAAACACCCTGAAGATCTTCACCACCTACAATCTGCCGGGCGAAAACAGCCAATGGACCATCGGCGGCGGCGCGCGCTGGCAGAGCGAAAGCTGGAACACGCTGGGCGTGGCCGGGGTCGGCCCGGTCCATAATTCGCAACCGGCCTTCACGGTGGTCGATGCGATGCTGCGCTATGACATCAACGAAAAATGGTCGGCGCAACTGAACATCAACAACCTGTTCGATGAGAGCTATTACCATTCCGCCAGCGTCGCAGGCGTCTATGGCGAGCCGCGCAATGCGATGTTCACCCTGACCTCGCGCTTCTGATCCCATGCCCCGGCGGAACCGCCGCCGGGGCCTTCAGACCAACCGCAAAGGCGGAAATCCCATGACTGTCTTCTCGCGCAGGGCCCTGAGCCTTGCAGCCCTGCTCTTCACCACATCGCCCCTGCTGGCCAATGGCCTGCCCCAGATGCAGCCGGCCGAATTCGCGCCCGCAGCCACCCGCACCAGCACCATTCCCGGCGGCTATGAGGTGCTCTCGGTTCCCGAGCTCGGCGCGGTGTTTGCCGCCTCGGTGCCGGATTTCACCGATGGCGCGGCGGGCGATGTCTATATGCTCGACGCAGACACCCTCGCCCCGATCCGGCGCATTCAGCTCAAACGCCGCCCCTTCGCGCTGGCGGTCGATCACGCGCGGGGCCTGCTTTACGCCGGCAATACCAAGGACGGATCCCTGTCGGTGATTGATGCGCGCAGCGGCCTGTTCCTGCGCACGATCCAGCTCGGGAAAACCGGTGCCAATGGCAAGATGGAACATACCCGCATGATCGAGGTCGATCAGGCGACGGGCCGCGTTTTTGTCACCGGCCCGACCGATGAGGGCATCGTCTGGATCATCGATGGCGCAACCGGCGAGGTTACCTCGCGCACCGATAATGCGGTGATCTGGGCGGCGGGCCTGGCGTTTGACGGGCGTGACCGTCTCTATGTCGGGGGTGGCGGGGCCGAGGAAATCCTCGTTCTGGATGCGGTAACCGGCGAAAAAATCACCGCCTTCTCGACCGGTGACACTGCGCCCGGCCAGGGCGATAAATCGGCGCATTTCATGGTGAACCTGTCGCTGGATGCGGCGGGCGGGCGGCTCTTTGCGGTCGACAGCCATGAGGGCAGGCTCTACGTCTTCAACACCGCTGATGGCAGTATTCTGGCGCAGGTGCCGATTGGAGCCGGCGCGCTGGATGTGATCTGGAACGCGGTGCGCGATGAGGCCTATGTCACCTGGTATGGCATCAACAGCCAGCTGCGCGACGGCACCGGCGGCATCACCGTGGTCAATACCAAAGACTACAGCGTCACCCGTGATCTCGCGGTCAAAACCTTCCCGAGCAACCTTTCGCTGGACCAAAGCGGCCAGGTCCTGTTCGCCTCGGTTTCGGAACCGTCAAATGACCAGCATCCGGATCATGCAAAGGGCACAATCGGATCGGTGATCCGGCTGGATCTGACAATCCTTGGTGATCTGATGGCTGCGCAGGCCCCCTGACCCCGACCGGAGGCCCCCGCAGCCCCCCTTTTCTCTGGCCCGCGCCGTTGGCGCGGGCCATGTCATTTCAGCGCATCAGGAGAACAATTTTCCCGTCAGTAGCATGATACTACCCCCATGATCCGGTTCTGTCCTTTGCTGTACCAAAGCAAGGAGACACTATGGCCCGGATGATTCACACCATGATCCGCGTGCTGGACGAAGCCCGTTCGCTCGCATTCTATGACCAGGCTTTCGGCCTGAAAGTGGTGGAACGCCTCGATTTCGAGACCTTCACCCTGATCTATCTCGCCAATGCCGAAACCGGGTTCGAGCTGGAGCTGACCGTCAACAAGGGCCGTGTTGAACCCTATAACCTCGGCGATGGCTACGGCCATCTCGCGGTCTCGGTCGCTGATGTGAATGCAGAACATGCGCGCCTGGAAGCTGCCGGCCTTGCCCCGCGCAAACTGGTCGATTTCGCCCCCGGCGGCGAAGTCATCGCCCGGTTTTTCTTTATCGCCGATCCCGACGGTTACCAGATCGAAGTGCTGCAGCGCGCGGGGCGCTACCAATAATCTGAAACGGCATCCCTGCGCGGAAGAGGAGCCGCGCCGGGAACTCCCAGCCGACTGAGAAAGCAAGGAGGAGACTATGACGACCCTGACCGCAAATCGCGGACTGAGGGCGAACGCCCTCACCCGTCGCCAGCTGATCTCGCGCAGCTTTGCCGCAAGCGCGGGAATGATCATCGGCGCGGGCTTTATCGCCGCCCCCGATGCCGCCTGGGCCTATGAGGCGACCACGCTGAAGCCTGAGACCATGGCCACGCTGGTGCGCATGGCGCGCGACATCTACCCCCATGACCGCATCGCCGATGAATTCTATGTCATTGCCGTCAAAGGCTATGACACGGCCGAGGCCGCCCCCGGAATTGAAGCCGGGATCGCCGCGCTGAATGCGGCGGCGCAGGGCGCAGGGCACAGCGACTATCTCTCCATCGGGTGGGAGGATGACCGGGTGGCGCTGCTGCGCGGCATGGAAAACTCCGCCTTCTTCCAGGAGATCCGCGGTGGCCTTGTGACCGGTCTTTATAACCAGAAGGCCGTCTGGCCGATCTTTGGCTATGAAGGCGAGTCCTTCAGCCAGGGCGGTTATCTGCATCGCGGTTTTGACGATATCAGCTGGCTCTGAGGGGGGCGGATCAATGGTTGCGAAATTTGAACTGGACGACGATTCCGTCGTTCTGATCATCGGCACAGGCTCGGGCGGCGGTGTACTGGCGAATGAACTGGCGCAAAAAGGCGTCAAAGTCGTCTCGCTGGAGGCCGGCGGGCGCTATATGCCCGAAGACTATATCAACGACGAATGGGACAGCTTTGCACAGCTGGCCTGGACCGACACGCGCACCACATCGGGCGACTGGCGGGTGGCAAAAGACTTTTCCGGCCTTCCCGCCTGGATCGTCAAGGCCGTGGGCGGCACCTCGATCCACTGGGCAGGGGCCAGCTTGCGCTTTCAGGACCATGAATGGAAAGCGCGCACCAATTATGGCCATGTCACCGGGGCGAACCTGCTCGACTGGCCGATTGACGGCGCGGAAATGGCGCCCTGGTATGAGAAGGCCGAGACCAAACTTGGCGTGACCCGTACCGGCGACCGCCCCGGCCTGCCCGGCAACAACAATTACAAGGTGCTGGAAAAGGGCGCTAAGGCGCTTGGCTATAAAGAGGTCCATACCGGTCGCATGGCGATCAATTCGGTCGATTACGATGACCGTCTCGCCTGCCAGCAGACCGGGTTCTGTTTCCAGGGCTGCAAATGGGGCGCGAAATGGTCCTCGGCCTATACCGATATCCCGAAGGGCGAGGCGACCGGTAACCTGGAAGTCCGCGACCGCTGTCACGCGCTGAAGATCGAGCATGACGACAAGGGCCGCGTCACCGGCGTGCTTTACGCCGACAAAGACGGGAACCAGCATTTCCAGAAGGCGCGCGTGGTCTGCGTCGCGGGGAACTCGATCGAGAGTCCCCGGATCCTGCTGAATTCGGCATCCAGCATGTTCCCGGACGGGCTGGCGAATTCCTCGGGCCAGGTCGGACGCAACTATCTGCGCCATGTCACCGGCTCGGTTTATGGCGTGTTCGAGAAGCCGGTGAAGATGTGGCGCGGCACCACAATGGCCGGGATCGTCCAGGACGAGGCACGGCTTGACCCGTCACGCGGTTTCGTCGGTGGCTATGAGCTGGAGACCCTGGCGCTTGGCATCCCCTTCATGGCCGCCTTCCTTGATCCGGGCGGCTGGGGGCGCAGCTTCACCTCGGCGATGGATGGCTATGAGAACATGGCGGGCATGTGGATCGTGGGCGAGGATATGCCGCAGGAAACGAACCGCATCACGCTGTCCGCAACAGCGGTCGATCAGTTCGGGATGCCCGCCCCGAATGTGCATTTCGATGATCACCCCAATGACATCGCGATGCGCAACCATGCCTATGCCCGGGGCGAGGCGATCTATCGCGCCGCCGGTGCCACGCGAACCTTGCCGACGCCGCCCTATCCGTCGACGCATAACCTCGGCACCAACCGGATGTCGGAAAAACCGCGGGACGGCGTGGTGAACAAACACGGCCAAAGCCATGACATCCCGAACCTTTTTGTCTCGGATGGCAGCCAGTTCACGACCGGAGCAGCCGAGAACCCGACTTTGACCATCGTCGCCCTTGCGATCCGTCAGGCCGAGTTCATCGCCGGCGAGCTGTCGAAACAGAACCTCTGAAAGAGAAAGGGCGGAACCGAGGTTCCGCCCTTTTCCTTACTCGCCCAGCGTTGCGAGATAAGCCAGCAGATCCGCGCGTTCCTCGGGCTTTTTCAGCCCGGCAAAGGTCATCTTATTGCCCGGCAGCACGGTTTTCGGGGCCTCGATAAAGGCATCGATTTCTTCCGCTGTCCAGATATGGCCCTCTTCACCCCAGGCCTTCATCGCGTTGGAATAGGCATAGCCTTCGACCGAGGCCGTCCTGCGCCCGATGATCCCGACCAGGTTCGGCCCGGCTTTCGGCGGCGCATCCGCAACGAAGGCATGGCAGGCGAAGCATTTCTTCGCGACTTTCTCGCCCTGTTCCGCATCACCGGCAAAGGCGGCCTGCGCGAGGGACAAAGACATCAACAGTGACAAAACGGGGGTTTTCACGGACAGCACTCCTGGCAAAAGCTTGGGTAGTCGGGGATCAGTGGGTCTGGCCGCAGCCGCAACTGCCTTGCCAGTTGCGGGCGGTGGGGGTCTGGCCAAGCCCTGGGTTCAGGCTGTTGGTCGGATCGAGGCTCTGGTAAAATCCGGCCAGCTGCGGCGGCGCCTTGTAGAGATGTCCGACATTATGTTCCGCCGGGTATTGGGCGCCGCGCTGGTCCAGGATCTTCCACATCGCATGTTCCAGGCCAAGGCAGTCGGTGCCCTTCTTCGCCACATAATCCTGATGGAAGACATGGCAAAAGAAATGCCCGTAATAAAGCTTGTGCGCGATCTGCGCCTCAAGCTCCGGCGGCAGGGTTTCGACCCAGTCACGGTCATTGCGCCGCAAAGCGATGTCGAGCGCGACGATATCCTCGACCTCGCGCTTATGCACGGCGCGGTAGCGGTTGGCCGCCCCGGCCACGGCAAAGCGGTGCAGGAAGGCGGCCGCGCCCTCGCTGGCCGTGGCCTCGAACATATCGCCACTGGTGGAAGGGAAGCGGCGCGCAAGGTAATCGCGGGCTTCCGCGATGCCCTGGCCACCCATCCGCAAAAAGAGGTGATGTTCATAGCGTGCGCGGAAATCGCGCAGCCGGGGCGGCAGATGTTTCGGAAAAAGCCGCGACAGGGCCTGCGCGATCCGGTCCGACAGCGTGGTGCCGAGGCCCAGCCGTTCGGTCCAGCCGTCGATCTTTGATTTCAGCGCGAAGACACCGGAAATGCGCTCTGTGCCAAGCCGGCGGATCAGAAGGAACGTATCCTTGCCGTAACGTTCGGCAATATCCCAGGCGGTGCCATGGATATATTCGCCGGCCACCGGCAGGCTGTTGAACCCGGCCAGCATATCGCGGCGGATCGCGGTCAGCTCACCCGGGTCATTGGTGCCGATGCAGAATACGGTTGTCTCGGTTTCGGCCTCGAATGTGTCAAGCCGCACCGCAAAGACCGCGAGCCTGCCCGCCGATCCCGACGCCTCATGCAACCGTCGCTGATCGGCATTGAACCGTGCCGGAGTTTCCGCATCGACATCGCGGACATGGGCGGCATAGTCCCGGTCAGACCCCCAGGCCTCGCCCGGCAGGGGCGCAGGCAGGTCGCCGGCTTCAACCCTTGCAAGGATCGTTTCGGGGTCATCGCCGAGGTCAAAGCCCAGATGGTTGACCAGCGCGACCGTGCCATCCGCCCGCACCTCGGCATAAAGCGCCATTTCAGTATAGGCCGGACCGCGCCGGATCAGCGCGCCGCCCGAATTGTTGCAGATCCCCCCGAGCACCGAGGCGCCGATACAGCTTGACCCGATCACGGAATGCGGCTCGCGGCCCAGAGGTTTCAGCGCGCGTTCCAGCCCGTCCAGCGTCGATCCGGGCAGACAGACCACCTGTTTGCCGGCGTCGATCAGATGGATCCCCGGCAGCCGCATGACGCTGATCAGCACCACGGGCCGGTCATAATCGTCCCCCCAGGGGGTCGAGCCGCCGGTAAGGCCGGTATTCGCCGCCTGGAAGATCACCACCCGACCCGCCGCGATCACTGCATTCAGGGC
This sequence comes from Rhodobacter sp. 24-YEA-8, assembly GCF_900105075.1. Lineage (NCBI taxonomy): Bacteria > Pseudomonadati > Pseudomonadota > Alphaproteobacteria > Rhodobacterales > Rhodobacter > Rhodobacter sp. 24-YEA-8. The sequence continues at coordinate 45,723 of NZ_FNSK01000002.1, read as the reverse complement.
GCGCCACATCTCGACCAGCGATCCGGGGCAAAGCACCGCCTCGACCTGACCGCCGCCATAGCGGATGCCGCGCGTGAAACGGCGCGTGGCGCGCGCGCCGGTCAGCACATGACCGGATCCGATCAGCTGACGCAGCCCGGCCAGCAGCTCACCCCTGTCGCGCATCTCTCTCTCCCACCCGGTTCCCGGCCGCCATCATGGCCGCGTCAGGTGCGAAGCGGGTAGTATCATATTGTCCGCAAAGCGTTTTCGTGGTCGGACGTTCTAATACAGGCCCATTCAGGCCACGGCGCGGCTGACCGGCATCTGGGCGGCGCGGCGGGTTTCCATACGCACCAGACAGGTGCAGCGCAAAAGCGAGGCGAAATTCCCCGGCTCGCCGTGGAACTCCAGCACCTCGCGATGCAGCGTCGAGAGAAACGCTCCGGTCGATTCCCCCTGTTCCCGGGCGATCTCGTCCAGGATCGTCCAGAAGGCAGCCTCAAGCCGCACCGAAGTGCTTTGCCCGTTCAGGCGGATACGGCGGGTGACCGGCACATAACGGTCCGGATCCTGCCTGGCGAATAATTCACACATCTGATCCGGTCCTCCTCCCGTTTGATGTTGCCTCAGTCTATGCCCGCCCGGGGCGGGGCGTCCAGCACAGGAATCGGCAAAACCGCAATCTGGCCTGCGCAATCGGGTACAGGCGCGGCACTCAGTCAGGATGGATCCAGCGGTAACCGATCCCGGCCTCGGTGCGGATCGCACTGGCATCAAAGCCGGCCAGGTCGAGCTTTTGCCGCAGCTGCCCGATAAAGACCCGCAGATAAACGATATCCTCGACATGCGCCGGCCCCCAGACCCTGAGCAGAAGCTGGCGATGGGTCACGATCCGGTCCGGCTGTTCCAGAAGCGCGAGCAACAGGTCGAATTCCTTCGGCGTCAGTTTCACCGCCGCGCCGGCCACCGTCACCTCGCGCAGATCGCGCGACAGCGCGAGGTTGCCGCTGCGCAGCAAGGCTGCCGCCGCCCCTGTCCCTCCCGCCGCGCCGCGCCTTGGCCGCAATGTGGCCCGCAACCGCGCCAGCAGCTCGCCAATGGCAAAGGGTTTGGCCACGAAATCATTGGCGCCAAGATCCAGCGCGAGGATCTTTTCCATCTCCTGATCATGGGCCGAAAGCACGATCACCGGCAGGTCAGAGCTGGCCCGGAGCTGCTCGATCACCGTCTTGCCGTTCATATCCGGCAGCCCGAGATCAAGCACCATCAGATCGGGCTTGTGCTGCACGACCGCCTCCAGCGCACCGGCACCGGTCGCGGCAAGGGTGGTATCATAGCCGGACGCCGTCAGCGCATGGACAAGGAAGCGCTGGATCTGCGGTTCGTCATCGACCACGAGGATGAGCTGGCGCGCGGTCATGCCAGGCCGCCCCCAGCCGCAGATGCCGCCGGCAGGATCAGTGCGAGCCGCGCGCCGGGGCCGGGCCGGGCCTCCAGCCGCCCGCCAAGGAGCTGCGCGATCCCCTTGCAGATCGGCAGGCCAAGGCCGCTTTTCTCTTCGCCCCGGGTCAGGTCGGGGGTGGCGAGCCAGGCCAGCACCGCCTCAGGCAGGCCTGGCCCCTGGTCCTGGACCTCCAGCCTTACATCGGGGCCATCCGTTGCACCGGTGACCAGAACCGGCCCCGGCGCATAGGCTTTCGCGTTTTCGATCAGGCTGAACACCACCTGTTCGACCAGCCCCGCCTCGGCCATCACAAGCGGCAGATCGGGAAGATCGGCAGTGATCGCGGCGCCCGGAAAGGCGCGCTGCGCGCGACTGGCGGCGGCCCGGGCGCAATCCGCCGGTTCAACCGGATGCAGCGCGACCGAAGCGCCCGTCAGAAGCCGCGTCATCTGCAACAGGTTTTCGACATAGCGCGCCAGCCGCGTGGCCTCTTCGGATGTGGCACTCAGCAGATCTTCCTGCGCCTCGGGGGGCAGGCTGTCCCGCAGATCGCGCAAAGTGGTGACAGATCCGAGAATGGTCGCAAGCGGCGTGCGCAGATCATGCGACAGCGATGAAAGCAGCGCGGCGCGCAGTGCCTGACGGTCAGAGATCTCGCGCTCTTCACTGGCCTTGCGGCCCAGTTCCAGCCGCTCCAGCGCGGCGCCGGCCTGGCGCAACACATTGTCGATGGCCTGTTCGCGGTAGCCGGTATCACGATCGACCGCCTCGGGCAGCCGGTGCCCGACCGCATGGCGCGCCGCCGCACCCAAAGGCAGCGGGTGGAAGGTCAGATGCGACCCGGTCCAGCCATCGGCAATCGCCATCTCGACCCGGCCCCGGATCAGCGCCTGTTCCGCCGCCTGCAGATCGGCCTCGCGCGGCTTCAGGCTTCCGGGCGCCGGGATCAGCCCGGCTGCACTGCGGCTCAGCAGCGCAACCGGTGCGTCAGAAAGGGTGGTCACATGGCGGATCACGGTATCGAGGATCTGTTCCTCACTTGCTGCCCGACCAAGCGCACCACTGGCCGAGGACAGAACCTCGAGTACCACCGCCCGGTCCCGCGCGCTGTCGACCTGTTCGCGCATCCGCCCGGCGAGAAACCCGGTCAGCCCCGCCGCCGTAAGGAATGCCAGCAATACGACCATATCCTGGGGCTGCGCCGCCATCAGACTGAGATGTGGCTCGACGAAAAAGAAATTGAACACCGCCAGCGCCACCAGCGCCGACCCGAGCCCGGGCCAGAAGCCAAAGGCGGCGGCATTGACCAGGACCGCCATCAGCAAAAGCAAAAGCGCGACGATCTCGCTCATCCAGCCGCGCGACGGCACCACAATCGCCGTCACCACGACGAGCACCAGCACCGCCGCCAGGATCTGCTGCGGACGTTTCGACAGGGGACCGGCCGGACGCGGACCGGAAACGGGAGGATCGACAAACACAGGCTCCATGCACTGATCAAACCCTGGCCACGGGATTTGTCCACAATCTTTATGCGATCCTTATGCCGCCCGGCGCTTTCCCCATCGCTTCCTTACACGCCGAAGCACAGATCTGTGATACCGTCAGGAGGCTTCTGCCACAGCCCTGACGGGCAGGAGAATGACAATGCAGAATATTGCGCTGACCGCCCCGCCGGAAGAACCGCAGGACACACCGCATGAAACACCCGGTGACGGGCACAGCGCCCGCAAACCGGCAATGGCGGCGCTTACCCTTGGGGTGCTGGGCGTGGTTTATGGCGATATCGGCACCTCGCCGCTTTATGCGCTGCGCGAGGCGATGGTGGCGAGCGGCGCCACAAAGGGCCATGTGCCGGCTGAGAACATCTTCGGGGTGATCTCGCTGATCATCTGGACGCTGACGCTGATCGTGTCGGTGAAATATGTGGGGATCCTTCTGCGCGCCGATAATGACGGCGAGGGTGGCACGCTTTCGCTGCTGGCGCTTGCGCAGCGCGCGCTCGGGCAGATGCGGGGCCGCAGGGCGCTGGTTCTGGTGGTGCTCGGTATTCTCGGCGCAGCACTTTTTTCCGGCGATGCCGTGATCACGCCGGCGGTCTCGGTCCTGTCTGCCGTCGAGGGGCTGAAGCTGATCGCACCGGGCACGGCGCCCTTTGTCGAGCCGGTCGCCATGGCGGTGATCGTCCTGCTGTTCTGGGTGCAAAAACACGGCACCGATTTTGTGTCGCGCTTTTTCGGCCCCGTCATGCTTTTGTGGTTTCTGGTGCTGGCGGCGGGCGGGCTCTGGCGGCTTTGCGAGGCGCCTGAGGTTCTCTCGGCCCTGTCGCCGCATCACGCCTTACAGTTCCTGCTGACGCATCAGGGCGTGGCGCTGGCGGTGCTGGGGTCGGTCTTTCTGGCCGTCACCGGGGCCGAGGCGCTTTACGCCGATATGGGCCATTTCGGCGCCAGACCCATCCGGATCGGCTGGTTTTACCTCACCTTCCCGGCTTTGGTGCTGAATTACCTCGGCCAGGGGGCCGAACTTCTGACCCGCCCCGAAGCACTGGAAAGCCCGTTCTACCTTATGTTCCCGCCACAGCTGCTGGTGCCGATGGTGGTGCTGGCGATGCTTGCCACGGTGATCGCCTCGCAAGCGGTGATCACCGGCGCGTTTTCCCTGGCGCAACAGGCGATCCAGCTCAGGCTTTTGCCACGGCTGAAGATCCGCCAGACCTCCGAGGAACAGCAGGGCCAGATCTACCTGCCGCTGATCAACGGGCTTTTGATGTTCGGGGTGCTGGCACTGGTGCTGACCTTTGGCAGTTCCTCGGCGCTGGCGGCGGCTTACGGGATCTCGGTCTCGGGGGCGATGCTGGTGACCTCGCTTCTGGCCGTGGTGGTGGTGCGCTGGCACTGGCGCTGGCCGGTGATCGCGATCCTCGCCGTGATGGGCCCGCTGGTTGCGCTGGAAGTGGTCTTCCTGGGGTCGAACCTGATGAAGGTGGCAGATGGCGGCTATGTACCGCTGGCGCTGGCCGGAGCCTTGCTGGTCGTGATGCTGATCTGGCGGCGCGGCACTGCCATTGTGCAGGCGAAAGATGCCGAGGGGCAGTTGCCGCTGGCGGCGCTGGTGACCAAGCTGGGCAGTGACCGCATCGCGAAGGTTCCGGGCACCGCCGTCTTCCTGACCGCCTCGCCCGAAAACGCGCCGGTTGCGCTTTTGCACAGCCTGAAGCACTTCCGGGCGCTGCATGAGCAGAATATCATCCTCTCGATCGTCACCCGCGATCTGCCCCGGCTGAGCGATGAGACCAGACTGAAATATGAAGAGATCGCACCCGGCTTTCGCCGCATCATCCTGCAATATGGCTATGCCGAAGACCCGGATGTGCCGCGCGCCCTGATGCTGGCGCGACAAAAGGGGCTGAAATTCGACATCATGTCGACCTCCTTCATCCTGTCGCGCCGCAGCCTGCGCCCGTCTGTGCGGCCCCGGATGCCGATGTGGCAGGCCCGGCTTTTCATCTGGATGTCGCGCAATGCCGCCAGCGCCCAGGATTATTTCCGCATTCCCGCCGGGCGTGTGGTCGAGATCGGCACCCAGGTGAGCCTCTGACGTCGGCCTCTGTGATCAGTCTCTCACTGGCGCCGCGCCCGCGCCCGGCTTAAGTCTGGCTTAAGCCGGGCGTGGCATGGCCCGCCCCGGTCCGGCGGAAAGATGTTCCACCGGAAAAATGGGGATGCAATGCGGCTGTTGATTGTCGAGGATGACGACCTTTTGCGCGACGGGCTCAGCGTCGGGTTGCGGCTGGCCGGGTTCTCGCCCGATGCCGTGGGGTCGGTGTCAGATGCCAGGGCGGCGCTGACGGCAGGAAATTTCGAAGCGATGGTGCTGGATCTGATGCTGCCGGATGGCTCTGGTCTCGAATTGCTGCGCGAAATGCGCGCGACGGAAAGCGATCTGCCGGTCCTTTTGCTGACCGCGCGCGACCGGCTGGAGGATAAGGTCGCGGGCCTTGATGCCGGCGCCGATGATTACCTTGGCAAACCGTTCGAGCTGGACGAGCTTGCGGCGCGGCTGCGCGCGATCCTGAGGCGCCGCCAGGGCCGGGCGGAAAGCCATCTCAGCTGGAACGGGTTTGTGCTTGACCCGGCCCGGATGCGCGGCATCATCGCCGGGCGCGAGGTGATCTTTCCCAATCGCGAATTCACCCTGATCCAGGCATTGATGGAACGCCCCGGCGCGATCCTTGGGAAATCCTTTCTCGAAGACAGGCTTTATGGCTGGCAGGAAGAGGTCGGCTCGAACACGGTCGAAGTGCATATCCATAAACTCCGCACCAAACTTGGCGCCGATTTCATCGAGACAGTACGGGGCGCGGGATACCGGCTGGCCCCCGAGGGCGAGGCATGATGTCGTCGATCCGGATGCGGCTCTTCCTGATCCTGCTCGCGGCGACCGGAGCGGTCTGGCTCTCGGCGGTGGTCTGGATCCAATATACCACCCGCACCGAGGTCAATCATGTGCTGGACCGGCGCCTTCAGGAATCGGCGCATATGGTGGCCTCGCTGATCGCGCGGAATGGCGGCGTCGTGGGAGAGGCGGTGGAAATGCTGGCCCATCCGCGTCCGCATATTCTGCCCGATGATGGCCCCGAAGGCTATTCACATGAGCTGATCTGCCAGGTCTGGGGCTTTGACGGCCGGCTGAAGAGCGAATCCGATGGCGCACCGAAGACCCGGCTTGCCGATGATGCGGCTGGGTTCTCTGAACGCGAGGTCGATGGCGAGACCTGGCGCGTCTATTCCCATATCGATACAGAGATGGGCGTCCGCGTCATGGTCGGCGATGCGCTGTCGATGCGCGAGCGGCTGGTGCGTGGGGTGATCCTTGGCCTTCTGGTGCCGGCTCTGGCCATTCTGCCGGTGCTGGCGGCGCTGATCTGGTTCGCGGTCGGGCGTGGCCTTGCGCCGCTTGACCGGCTGGCGCGGGGGCTGACCCTGCGCCCGGCGACCGATCTCTCGGCCATTGACCCCGCCCCTGGTCCGCGCGAATTGCGCCCGATGGTCACCGCCCTGAACGGGCTCTTTCGCCGGGTCGAGGCCGCGCGCGAACATGAGCGCAGCTTTACCGCCTTTGCCGCACATGAGCTGAAGACGCCGCTTGCCGGGCTGAAGACCCAGGCCCAGGTCGCAGTAATTGCCCCTGATGAGGCGACACGCAACCGCGCGCTGGCGCAGATCTCGACCGGGGTGGCCAGAACCGACCGCATGGTGCGCCAGCTTCTCGACATGACCGCCGCAGAGAATGCCGATGGCAGCGGACCGGAACAGGACGGCGCGCGGCTCCTTGCCGATCTGGCCGAGGGCCTGCAGGGGCTGGCGGCCCAACGCAGCGTGACGCTTGAGATCCGGGGCGCAACCGGGCTCTGGCATACGGCCCATGCGATGCTGCTGGCGCCCGCTTTGCGCAATCTGGTCGAGAATGCGATCCTCGCCTCACCTGCGGGTGGCGTGGTCGAGGCAGATCTTACGCGCGCGGCAAATGAGGTTCGCTTCACCGTGCTGGATCGTGGCCCCGGCATCCCCGAGGCCGACCGCGCCCATGTGACGGAGCGGTTCTGGCGCGGCGCGTCCAGCCCCTCGGGCCAGGGCAGCGGGCTCGGTCTTGCCATCGTCGCGGCGGTGATGGAGCGGATGAGCGGCAGATTATGTCTCTCGCCCAGGGAGGGCGGCGGCGAGCGGGCAGAGTTGATCCTGCCCGCCTGACCGGCCCGGTTGGCGGGCTGCTCTGATCAGATGATCCGCACGCGGGTGCCAACAGGCACCACGGCAAAGAGCTGTTCGATATGCTCATTGTACAGCCCGACGCAGCCCGAAGAGGACGGCCGCCCGATCTTGCGGGTGTCATGGGTGCCATGGATCAGATAGGCGGGCCAGCTCAGATACATCGCATGGGTGCCCAGCGGATTATCCTTGCCCGGCGGCAGATAGGCCGGCAGCGAGGGATCGCGGCGGCGCATGTCGGCGGTCGGCGTCCAGTCCGGCCCGACACGTTTGCGCACGACCTCGGTATAGCCGCGCTTGGTCAGCTCTTCGGTCAGCGGCACCGAAGTCGGGAACAGCCGGTAATCCTGCCCATTCCCCGACCAGTAATGCAGCGCACGCGAGCCGAAATCCGCAACGATGACACCCGAGCCGAGACTGTCGAAATGGTCACGCCAGTCCTGCATCTGAAAGCCCGAGGAATTGTGCCGCGGATAGGCCGGCAAGGCCTGGGTTTCAGCGCGCAAAAGCCCGGGCGCCGCCAGGGCGGTCAGCCCGGCAGCGGCAGTCAGCAAAGCGCGGCGGCGGGTGGGGTTGGTGCTCATCTCGGGTCTCCTTGGCATGCAATTGGGCATGAACTGGTGTCAGACACAGGCTTTCGGCCCATTGTCGCCCGGATCACCCGCCGCGCTTAACCGAAGCTTAAGCCTGCCGCCTCAGCGCACCACGATTTTGGCACCGATGGTCACTCTGGCGTGAAGATCGATGACATCCTGGTTCAGCATCCGGATGCAGCCGGCCGAAACCGCGCGCCCGACCGAGGTCGGATCATTGGTGCCATGCACCCGGTAATAGGTGTCGCGCCCGTCCTTTTGCATATAAAGCGCCCGCGCGCCGAGCGGGTTCGAAATCCCGCCGGGCACCCCGTCCTTATATTGCAGGTAACGGCCCGGATTGCGCTTCACCATATCCGCGGTCGGGATCCAGCGCGGCCAGGCCTGTTTGCGGTCGATCACCGCATCACCGCCGTCAAACCGCATCGCGTCAGGACCGACGCCGACGGCATAGCGCAGTGCCTTGCCCTCGGGCATCACGAAGTAGAGCGCGCGCGCGCCCTGATCGACGATGATGGTGCCAGGCACCTCGCTGGTCTGGAATTCGACCACGCGGCGGACATGGTCCGGGTTCATCTTTGCCGGGTCGATGCCGGCGATGATCTGGCCGCCATCTTCGCGCGCGGCATACATCGCGGCAACATCACCGCTGACCGGCGCAAAGGCGATGCGCTTTTGCGCCTCGACCCGTTCGGCTTCGGCCTTTGCTTCGGCGGCGGCAGCTGCGGCAACGGGATCGACAGGGACCTGCTCCACCGGCACGCAGGCGGCAAAGGCAAAAAGCGACAGCGCAAGCAGGGTGGCGCTGGACAGGTTCGGCATGGGACTACTCCGGTGGATTTCGCGCGGATCTTGCCTGCATAGCTTAAGCAGAACTTAAATGCCTCAGGCCTGCCGCATCTGGGCGGCACGTGCGATCCATATGCCACAAAGCACGATCACACCGCCTAGGGCCTGGGTCAGCGTCAGGGCCTCGTCCAGCACCGCCCAGGCCAGCAGCGCGGCAATAACCGGCTGCAACAGGAGCGTCAGCGAGGAAAAGGTTGCCGGCAGGAAGGCCAGTGCCCAGGCGATCAGGCTCTGGCCGCCGGCCTGGCTGATCCATGAAAGCCCGATCAGCACGCCCCATCCGGCAAGGGTCAGGGGGATCAGGCTCGGGTCGGTCATCAGCGCAAAAGGAAAGACCGCGATCGCGGCGGCGGCGGTGCTCCAGAGCATGATCACGCCGGTCGCGAACCGTTGGCGGGCCCGGCCCAGCATCAGGATATAGGCCGCGTAAAGCATGGCGGCGAAAATCGCGATACCGTCGCCCCTGAGATCGCCGTCGCGCAAGGCCGCCGGTCCGCCCTTGAGCACGACGACCCCGATAATCGTTACAGCCAGCGCCAGCACAAACAGCCGCCCCGGTGGTCTTTTCAGCACGATCCAGGCGAAAAGCGCCACGAAAACCGGCGCCATATTTACCAGCAGCGTCGAATTCGCAACCGAAGTCAGGTGCAGCGAGATATGCCAGGCCACCAGTTCGACCCCAAGGATTACGCCGGGCAGGCTGATCTCGATCCGGTCGCGCAGGGTTTTCGGCTGCACGGCACCGCCTGACCGGCCGCCGCCCGCCATAAGCGCAAGCGGGATCAGCGCCAGTGCCAGCCGCCAGAAGGCGGTCGAGACCGAGCCGACCTCGGACAACCGCACCCAGATCGGCGAACAGCCGATCATCACCCCGCCAAGTAACAGCCCCGGCAGGGCAAAGCGGTTCGGGCTGGTGGGGATTTGCATGGCGAAAGGGTCCGGATCCGGCGCTCCGTCAGCACCGCTGGGTGCTTTCTCTCCCGCCGCGCGGGCGAAGACAAGCCCGCTTGCCGGAAAGGACCGCCGGGCCGATTGTCGTGAAACTGCTGTCCCGGTGCTGCACCCCTGTTACAAAACCCGGTCAGGTTCCGCCCATCTTTCCGATGAGGCATCCGGTCATGAAAAAACTCCTCCCCGCGCTGGCGCTGCTGGCAACCAGCACCGCAGCTTTCGCCAATCCGGTCCAGATCACTTGGTGGCACGGTATGGGCGGCGCCAATGAGCAGGTGATCAATCAGATCGCCGGGAAATTCAACGAGGCGCAATCCGCCTGCGCAATCACGCCGGTCTCGAAAGGCACTTATGAAGAAGCCCTCGCGTCCGGGATTGCGGCTTTCCGCTCGGGAGAGCAGCCGAACATTCTCCAGGTGTTTGACGCCGGTGCCGCCACCATCATCAATGCCAAAGGCGCCACCATCCCGGCCGAAGACCTGCTGATCCAGAATGGCCACAGCTTTGATCGCGACGCCTTCATCGACGGCATCCGCTATTTCTACGCCGATGCGACCGGCAAGTTCATCGGGATGCCGTTCAATTCTTCGGCGCCGATTATGTATCTGAACACCGAGGCTTTCGCGAAAGCCGGTGTCGAGGCTCCGAAGACCTGGGCCGAATTCGAAGCGGTCGCGCCGAAGCTGAAAGAGGCCGGCTATATCCCGCTGACCGCCAGCCAGCTGACCTGGCAGCTGTTTGAGAATTTCTACTCGCGCAACAACGTCCAGATGGCCACGAACCAGAATGGCTATGACGGCTTCGACGGCACCGAGCTGCGCGCCACCGCGCCCGAGATGATCGCCTTCTGGACCCGCCTTGCCGCCTGGCACAAAGACGGCCTCTTCGGCTTCTACGGCGCCGGCTGGGCCGACAACCAGAAGCCGTTCGAAGAAGGCAAGGTTGCGATGTGGATCGGGTCTTCGGGGTCGTTCGGCGGGTTGTCGAAAACCGCGACCATGCCCTTCTCGGCCACGTTCATGCCCTATGATGAAACCATCGCTGACGGCAACAAATCGACCTTCATCGGTGGTGCTGCCCTCTTTGCGATGGCCGGCAAGCCTGACGATCAGAACAAATGCTCGGCTGATTTCTTCAACTTCCTGACCTCGACCGATGTGCAGGCCTTCTACCATCAGGCCACCGGCTATGTGCCGATCACCAAAGCAGCCTATGAGAAATCGAAAGCTGATGGCTGGTATGAGGCGAACCCGGTTGCCGAGGTCGGCATCCTGCAACTTCTTGAGCCGCAGGGCGAATGGTCGAAAGGCTACCGGCTTGGCTTTTACCCGCAGATCCGCGTGATCGAAGAGCGCGAGTTCAACAAGATCTTCTCGGGCGACACAACCGTCGAAGACGCGTTCAAAGCCATCGAGACCGAGGGCAATGAGCTTCTCGCCCGCTTCGCGAAGACCTCGGGCTGAAACACCCGTTCCCTCTGGCCGGGCCTGCGTGATGCGGGCCCGGTTTTCGTGTTCGCGCAGGTCGGATCCTGATGAGTGACGTTCTCCATCCCGCAAAGCCTGCCGGAGCGATCCGGCGCTGGCTGAGCCGCCCCGGTGCCGCGCCCGAACCCGCGAAACGGGTGCAGTTTGATCAGCCGCTTTTGCCCTGGCTGTTCCTCGCGCCGCAGCTCGCGGTGATTTTCGTGTTTTTCTACTGGCCCTCGGTCCAGGCGATCACCTCGTCCTTCTATATCGAAGACCCTTTCGGGTTCGGTTCGACCTTTGTCGGCATCGACAATTACAGGGACGCGCTCGGCTCGCGTGAATATCAGCGGATCGCCGGTTTCACCGCCCTCTTCACCGTATTGGTGACGGTATTCTCGCTGGGCCTCGGGCTTCTCTTCGCGGTCAAGGCCGATAAGGTGATCCGCGGCCGCACCAGCTACCGCACCGCGCTGATTGCGGTCTATGCCATCGCGCCGCCGGTTGCGGGGCTGATGGGCATGATGCTGTTCGACCAGCATATCGGCCCCTTCGTACAGCTTGCCGCCTGGTTCGGCTATGACATGAAAGTGGGCATCAATTACTGGGATACCGCCTTCGCGATGATCCTTGTTTCCGTCTGGAAACAGGTGCCTTACAATTTCATCTTCTTCCTCTCGGGGCTGCAGAGCATCCCGGCCAGCGTGCGCGAAGCCTCGGTGATCGATTGCCGCAATGGCTTTACCCGGTTCCGCACCGCGATCCTGCCGCTGCTGGCCCCGACGGCGTTTTTCCTTTTGATCATCAACATCACCTATGCGCTCTTTGATACCTTCGCGGTGATCGATGTCATGGTGAAGGACAAGCCCGCGAACAACCCGCTGACGCTGGTCTACAAAGTCTACAATGACGGCTTCCGCGGCAATGATATCGGCGGATCGGCGGCGCAATCGGTGATCCTGATGGTGATCGTACTGGTCCTGACGCTGATCCAGTTCCGCTGGCTGGAACGCCGCGTGCATTACGGGTGAGATGATGAACCGGATCCGACCTTTCGATCATCTCATCCTGATCCTCGGCACGCTTTTCATGTGTGTGCCGGTGCTGGTCGCGGTGATGACCTCGACCCATTCGGCGGTCGATATCCATATGAACGGGCTTTACCTGACGCCGGGTGATCAGGGGCTGGAAACCTACCAGACCGTGCTGACCCGTCAGGGTGGCTTTACCGGCCAGGTCACCGGCCTGACCATGCTGACGAATTCGCTGATCCTCGGGATCGGCTTTGCGGTGGGCAAGATCGTGCTGTCGATGGCGGCGGCCTATGCACTGGTCTATTTCCGCTTTCGATTTGCGACTTTCCTGTTCTGGATCATCTTCACGACGCTGCTCCTGCCGCTGGAAGTCAGGATCATGCCCTCTTATCAGGTCATGTCAAACCTTGGCCTTCTGAACAGCTATACCGGCCTGATCGTGCCGCTGCTGGCCTCGGCCACAGGCACGTTCTATTTCCGCCAGTTCTTCAAATCCGTCCCGGATGAGCTTTTGGAGGCCGCGCGCATCGACGGCGCAGGCCCGTGGAAATTCCTGATCGACGTGCTGATCCCGCTGTCAAAAACCATGATGGCGGCGATCTTCATCATCATGTTCGTCTATGGCTGGAACCAGTATCTCTGGCCGATGCTGATGACGACGGAAGAACGGTTCTTCACCCTGATGCGCGGCATCAAGCAGATCCTGCAGGTGTGGATCGGCTCCCAGATCCCCGATTACAACGAAGCCTTCGCCCTTGCCGTTCTGGCCCTGCTGCCGCCCGTGATCGTGGTGGTGGTGTTCCAGCGCTGGTTCATCAAGGGCCTGACGGAAAGCGATAAATAATGGCCTCGATCACAATCTCCGATCTGTCGAAAACCTATCCGGGGGCCGCCGCACCCTCGGTCACGGGGATCAGTCTCGACATCCGGGATGGCGAGTTCATCGTGCTGGTCGGGCCTTCGGGCTGCGGCAAATCCACTTTGCTGCGCATGGTGGCGGGGCTGGAAGACATCTCGGGCGGCGAGGTTAAGATCGGGGACCGCGTGGTGAACCGCGTCGACCCTGCCGACCGCGATATCGCAATGGTGTTCCAGAATTATGCCCTCTACCCGCATATGACGGTGCGCGAGAATATGGCTTACGGGTTGAAGAACCGCCGCACGCCAAAGTCCGAGATTGAGGCCCGGGTGGCAGAGGCCGCGCGGATGCTTGAGCTTGGCCCCTATCTCGACCGCAAGCCCCGCGCGCTTTCGGGCGGGCAGCGCCAGCGGGTGGCGATGGGCCGCGCCGTGGTGCGCCAGCCCTCGGCCTTCCTTTTTGACGAGCCGCTTTCGAACCTCGATGCGAAGCTCCGGGTGACAATGCGCGGCGAGATCCGGCGGCTGCAAAAGCGGCTTGGCACCACCTCGCTTTACGTCACCCATGACCAGCTGGAGGCAATGACACTGGCCGACCGCCTTGTCGTGCTGAATGCGGGGCGGATCGAACAGGTCGGCGCGCCACTGGATATCTATCTGCGTCCGGCCTCGACCTTTGTGGCCTCGTTCATCGGCGCACCGGCGATGAATCTGCTCGATGCAGAACTGGACGGCGCACGGCTTCGCCTTGGCACGTCAGAGATCGGGCTGGGGCATCTGCCGGGCGCAAAAGGTGCCGTGACGCTGGGGATCCGCGCCGAGGATCTGGTTCCATCGGCCATCGGCCTGCCCTTTCGCACTGATTTCGTCGAAGAGTTGGGCGCGCAGCGGCTGGTGCATGGCCATATCGACGGCCAGCCGCTGGTTCTGACGCTGGATCCCACCGCGCAGATCGGCAGCGAGATGCGGCTTTCGGTGGCAGCAGCAAAGCTGCATCTTTTCGAGACCAGCACAGGAAAACGCATCGCCACAGCCGCCCGCACCGGGCTTGCGGTATCCCAGACGGCGTTAACAAAGCCGGTCTGATCAGAGACCCTCGCGGCGCATCACCTCAATCATATAGGCGCGCTTATCGATACCAAGCTCTTGCTCGATCCCGACCTCTTCCAGGAAGTCAAAGCCCTGTGAGGCGGCGATCAGCAAAAGCGACATCCGGTTCACGTCGAGATCTTCGGGGAAATCTTCTGCCGCCACCCCTTCTGCCAGGCTGGCGCAGACTTCATCGCGCATTTTGCAGACGCCATCGACAATCGCCGCCCGAACTGCGGAATCGCGGCGCGTCTCCCAAGCCTCGCTCCAGAGCCGTTCGGCGACCCGCAGCAGCGGATCATCCTCGCCCAGGATCTGCGTCTTGCAGCCCGAAAGCACTGTGATCAGCCTTTCCCGCGGTGATAACTTGCGCAATGCGGCAACCAACAGCGGCTCCAGCCGGCGCCAGACCTCGCGCACGGCCTCGGCGCGCAGGGCTTCGGCCGAATCGAAATGATGGTGAATCTGACCGGGCGAACATTGCAGCTGGCAGGCGATACGCCGCACCGTGGCCGCCGCAAGCCCTTCCTGCGCAACCAGTTCGACCACAGCATTCATGATCTGCTCACGCCGTGCTTCGCGCGACATATAGGCCAAATCATTGCCTCCGATTTCAGCATTTCGTTCTTTTTAGCAGGTCATGACACAAAAACAAGCTGGACATGTGTTCAAGTTGGACATATGCCCAGAACAAACCTGACTCCTCCTCCCTGCTTTTCAGGACACCCTATGCCCGTTTCGATTTTCCGTGCCCTGGCCATTGGCGCCGGCATTTCCCTGTTGTCGACCACGTCCCTCCTGGCGCAGGAGGGCGGCATGCCGCCCGCCTCGGTCGGTGTGGTGATGATCCAGCCCGAAAGCATCCCCGTAACGTCCGAGCTTCCGGGCCGCGTCTCGGCCACGCAGGTGGCCGATGTGCGCCCGCGTGTGGGGGGCATCATCGAGACCCGCGTGTTCGAACAGGGCAGCCTCGTGACGGCGGGAGATGTACTGTTCCGCCTTGACAGCGCCAGCTATGAAATCGCGGTCGAAGCCGCAAAGGCCTCTGTCGCCCGCGCCGAGGCCGTGCTGGCCGAGGCCGAGGCGACAGAGCGTCGCTATGCCTCGCTCAATGAGCGCAATATCACCAGCCAGGCCGAATTCGAGACAGCGACCGCAACGCGCCTTCAGGCCGCCGCCGCGCTGGCAGAGGCCAAAGCCCAGCTGCGCGCCGCCGAGATCAACCTGAGCTATACCGAGGTCAGGGCACCGATTTCGGGCCGCATCGGTCGCGCCCAGGTGACCGAAGGCGCGCTGGTTTCGGCGCAGGGCGAGGTGCTGACCACGATCCAGCAGCTCGACCCGGTCTATGCTGATATGCAGCAGCCGGTCTCTGAACTCCTGCGTCTGCGCCAGGCGCTGGATTCGGGCGAGCTGACCCAGGTCGAGCCGGGCGCCGCCCGGGTGGTTCTTTTGCTGGATGACGGCTCACAATATGCCCATCCCGGCAAGCTTCTCTTCGCCGAAGCCTCGGTCGAGCGGTCTTCGGGCCAGGTGACGCTGCGGGCTGAATTCCCCAATCCGGACGGCATCCTTCTGCCGGGCATGTATGTTCGTGTCTCGGTCGAACAGGCCACCGAAGCGGCGGCATTCGCCATTCCGGGCCAGGCGGTGCAGCGTGATGCGTCGGGCAAGGCCATGGTCTATGTTGTGACCAAGGGCGCCGCCGAGCTGCGCACGGTCGGCCTTGGCCGGTCGGTCGGCAACCGTGTCACCGTGCATGATGGCCTGGCGGCAGGCGAAATGCTGATCGTTGACGGCTTCCAGAAAATGGGCCCCGGCGCGCCGGTTTCTCCGGTCTGCTGGGCAGATCCCTCGACCGGTGATACCCCCCCGATGTCTGCGCAAAAGCGCTCGCTGCCCCGGCAGAAGCCGGCACGAACTGAGACCTGATCCATGGCAAAGTTTTTTATCGACAACCCGGTCCTTGCCTGGGTCATCGCGATCTTCATAACACTGGCAGGGGCGCTGTCGCTGCCGTTGCTGCCGGTGTCGCAATATCCTGATGTTGCGCCGCCGCAGGTCTCGATCTCGACCCGTTTCGCAGGCGCTTCGCCCGAAGATCTGTATCGGCAGGTCACCCAGCCTATCGAGGAAGAGCTGAACGGTATTCCCGGGATGCTCTATTTCCAGAGTACGTCGGAATCGACCGGGGCGGTGACCATCGACGTCACCTTCGAGGCCGGGACCGAAGTGGCCCAGGCCGTGGTCGACACGCAGAACCGTCTGCGCCGGGTCGAATCCTCCCTGCCGCAACAGGTACAGCAACAGGGCGTCCTGGTCGAAGAGGCCGGCGCGGGCTTTCTGATGATGGTGGCGCTGACCGCGACACCGGAATCGGGTCTCGATGCCGTGGCGCTTGGTGACTATATTTCGCGCAATATCGTCAATGAATTGCGCCGCGTGCCCGGCGTGGGCCGTGCCCAGGTCTTTGCGACCGAACGGGCGCTGCGCGTCTGGATCGACCCGGCGAAACTGGTCGGTCTGGATCTTTCCGTGACCGACATCACCTCGGCGATTGCCGAGCAGAATGCCCAGGTCGCGGCAGGCTCGATTGGCGCCGAACCCGCGCCCGAGGGCACCCAGGTCCAGGCAACGCTGCTGGTCACCGGCCAGCTTTCCAACCCCGAGCAATTCGGCAATATCGTGCTGCGCTCGGCCGAGGGTGGCGGTCTGGTACAGTTGAAAGACGTTGCGCGCATCGAGATCGATGCCGAGATGTATGCGTTCAAGACCTTCCTCAACGGTCAGGAAACCGCCGCCATCGGCATCCAGCTGTCGCCGACCGGTAACGCGCTGGACACCTCCTCGGGCGTGCGCGGTGTGATGGAACGCCTCGAGCCGATGTTCCCCGAGGGGATCGGCTATGAAATCCCCTATGACACGACACCCTTCGTCTCGGCTTCGATCCACAAAGTGGTGATGACGCTGCTGGAAGCCGTGGGCCTTGTCTTCGTGGTGATGTTCGTCTTCCTGCAGAATTTCCGCTATACTGTGATCCCGACCCTCGTCGTTCCGATCGCGCTTGCGGGGACGCTGGCGGTCATGCTCGCGGCGGGGTTCTCGATCAACGTGCTGACCATGTTCGCGATGATCCTTGCCATCGGCATTCTGGTCGATGACGCCATCGTGGTGGTCGAAAACGTCGAGCGGATCATGTCCGAAGAGGGGCTCTCGCCGAAAGAGGCCTCGAAAAAGGCGATGGGGCAGATTTCCGGCGCGATTGTCGGGATCACGCTGGCGCTGATGGCGGTGTTCATTCCGCTGGCCTTCTTCCCTGGCTCGGTCGGCATCATCTATCAGCAATTCTCGCTGACCATGGTGGTCTCGATTGCCTTCTCGGCCTTCCTTGCCCTGTCGCTGACACCGGCGCTTTGTGCGACCTTCCTCAAGCCGATCCCGAAAGGGCATGGTCATGCGAAACGCGGCCTCTTTGGCTGGTTCAACCGCAATTTCGACCGCGCCACCAAGGGCTATACCGGCGCGGTTGGCGGGCTGACGCGGCGCGCGGGGCGGATGATGATCATCTATGTCGCCCTGGTGGCTGGCCTTGGCTGGTTCTATGTCAAAATCCCGTCGGCCTTCCTGCCCGATGAGGATCAGGGCTTCCTGATCGCCAACCTCCAGGCCCCGCCCGGCGCCACCACCTACCGTCTGCGCGAAGTCACCAAACAGGCCGAAGGCTTTGCCCTTGGCATGGACGGCGTCGATTCCATCGTGGTGATCCAGGGTTATTCCTTCTTCGGTCAGGGGCCGAATTCGGGCCTCGCCTTCGTGACGCTGAAAGACTGGGCACAACGCACCACGCCGGAACTCTCGGCGCCGGGCCTTGCGGGTCAGCTTTCGGGAATGCTGTTCTCGATCCGCGATTCCATCGCCTTCGCGCTGTCGCCGCCCCCGATCCAGGGCCTGGGGACAAGCTCGGGCTTTGCCTTCCGTCTGCAGGACCGTGCCAATATGGGCAATGCGGCATTGCAGGCTGCGGCGAACCAGATCCTTGCCGGCGCAGCCGACAGCCCGATCCTTGGCCAGATGTATGTCGAGGGTCTGCCCGCCGGCCCGCAGCTGAGCCTGCGTGTCGACCGCGAAAAGGCCAATGCTTTCGGCGTGACCTTTGGCGAGATCAACCGCACCATCTCGGTCGCGCTTGGGTCAGGCTATGTGAACGACTTCCCGAATGACGGAAAAATGCAGCGCGTCATGGTCCAGGCCGAAGCGTCGAGCCGGATGAACATCGAAGACGTGATGAAGATCAACGTCCGCAATGTGCAGGGTGGCATGGTGCCGCTGTCGTCCTTTGCCACCGCCGAATGGGGCTACGGCCCGACGCAGATCGTCGGCTATAATGGCTACCCCGCGCTGAGGATCAATGGCGAGGCGGCACCGGGCTATTCGTCAGGCGAGGCCATCGCCGAGATGGAGCGTCTTGCCGGCGAGCTTCCCACCGGTTTCGCCTATGAATGGACCGGTCAGTCGAAGCAGGAGATCGAAAGCGGCAGCCAGGCGCCCATGCTGATCGGTCTGTCGATCCTCTTCGTCTTCCTCTGCCTTGCCGGTCTTTACGGCAGCTGGTCGATCCCGCTCTCGGTCATGCTGATCGTGCCGATGGGCGCTATCGGTTCGGTCGCGGCGGTAATGTGGGCGGGGCTGTCGAATGACGTCTTCTTCACCGTGGGCCTGATCACAATTGTCGGTCTCTCGGCCAAGAACGCCATTCTGATCGTCGAGGTCGCCAAAGACCTGATCGCCGAAGGTCAGGAGCTGATGGCGGCCACGGTCGAGGCCTGCCGTCTGCGCTTCCGCCCGATCCTGATGACCTCGCTTGCCTTCACCATGGGCGTGGTGCCTATGGCGGTGGCGACCGGCCCTTCGGCAGCCAGCCAGAATGCCATCGGGATCAATGTGGTCGGTGGTATGATCGCGGCCACAGTCCTCGGTGTACTCTTCGCGCCGGTCTTCTTCGTCTTCGTGATGAAACTCTTCGGGACGCATAAGCGTCTCAAAAAAACGGGTTCCGCCAGTGACGCCCAAGGATCTGTCCATCCGGCGGAATAACCCTGACGGGGGCATGGCAGAGCATGCCCCCGTCACTTTCTTTGCTTCCCTCTCCGGCCCCATAACAAAAAGACCGCATCCATGAGCAGCACCCAATTCCGGCCCCGTCTCGGGCGTTACCTTACGATCCTGCCGCTGACACTGGCGCTTTCGGCCTGTGTCACGACGGAATATACCGCCCCGAGCGCAGATACCGCCGCCACTTTCGCAACCAGTGCCCCTGCCCGCAGCGCCAATGGTGCCTGGTGGCTCAGCTTCCAGGACAAGACCATGGACGGGCTGGTCACCACGGCACTGGCGCGCAACCTTTCGATCCATGAGGCGGTCGCAGCGATTGACGAGGCCGGGGCCGGCGTAGCTGCCGCCCGCGCCGCCGCTCTGCCTCAGGCCAATGCCGGCGCCGGCGCGACGCGGGGCGACAGCCAGGGATCCGGCGCGATCACGGAAAGCACCTCTGCGACGCTTTCGACCTCGTGGATGTTCGACATTTTCGGTGGCAACCGCTCGGCCCGCGCCGCGGCCATTGCCGAACTCGAAGCCTCTAAGCTTTCCGAAGAGGCCGCGCGCCGTGCCGTCACCGCCGCCGTGGCCACGACCTATATCGACCTGCGCTACTATCAGCAAAGCATCGCTTTGACCCGGCAAAGCATCAGCAGCCGGCGCGAGACGCTGCGCCTGACCCAGGACATGCTGGAAGTCGGCCAGGCCAGCCGCCTTGATGTGCTCCAGGCTGAACAGGCCGTGGCCCAGGCCGAAGCGAGCCTGCCCGTCCTGGAGACCGGTTTCGATCAGGCGGTGAACCGGCTTGCGACGCTGACGGCCTCGCGCACTGCCATTCTGCGCCCGCAGCTGCAAAAAGGCGGCGCGCAGCCCTCCGCGCGCTCGAACCCCTCGGTCGGCTTGCCGGCCGACGTGATCCGCGCCCGTCCCGATGTGCAGATCGCCGAGCGCGGTCTTGCTGCCGCCGTCGCACGGATCGGTGTGGCCGAGGCAGAGTTCTGGCCTTCGGTCAGCCTTTCGGGATCAATCCGCCCGATGAATGTCAGGGGCGGCGGCAACCCGACCTCCTGGTCCTTCGGACCTGCGATCAACCTGCCGATCTTCACCGGCGGCGCCAACCGGGCCAATCTGAAAGCCGCAGAATCGCGTGCGGTCCAGGCCCATATCCGCTGGCAGGCCGAAGTGCTCGACGCGGTGGAAGAGGTCGAGAATGGCCTTTCCGCCTGGCGGCGCGGCGGCACCAACGTGGCAGCACAGCGCAAGCTGGTCTCGACCGCGCAGGAAACCGTGACACTGGCCCGCGATGCCTGGCAGGCGGGGCAGACCGATTTCTTCACCGTGCTGGATGCCGAACGCACCGCGCTTTCCGCGCGCACCGCACTGGCGGGCGCCGTGCGGGATCAGGCGGCGGCCTATGTTGCGGTCTCGATCGCGGCTGCCGCTCCGATGAAGTGAGACGGGATCCGGGTTTTCATACAGCTGTAACTGGGGTTATGGTTTCATAACCTCGGTTCAGGCCCGCATTTCCGGCCGGCACCGGCCCCTGATGACCAGCGGAGTGCCCCTCAATGCGCCCTGCCCTGCTCCTTGTGCTTGTGCTGGCGGTGCTGGCCTGTGCTCCGCGCCCCGGTGCAGATGTGCTTTTGCCCGTGGCTGACGGAACGGTGCCCGACGCCACGACCAAACGCGTCTGGATGGTCACCACCCGCGCCCGCGACCCGGTCAGTGCCTGGAGTTTCGGATCAGGCCGCGCGCCGTCACCTGACTATGGCTATTTCGACATCTCGGTGCCACCCGACCATAAGCCCGGCGCGATTGAATGGCCGAAAGGGCGCCCCGATCCCGCGACTGATTTCGTCACGCTCGGCCAGGTCAGCCTGGCCCCCCGCGCCTTTCTGCAGGATCTGGGCCATGAGCAGACCGGCGTCTATGTCCATGGTTTCAATACGTCATTCCAGGAGGCGCTTTATCGCCTCGCGCAGCTCTCGGCGGATGCGCATGTCCCCGGCAATCCGGTCCTGTTCTCCTGGCCGTCTCAGGCTCATGTCGCGGGCTATATCGCAGACCGTGACGGGGCGGATTACTCGCGCTCGGCGCTGGCGGGCCTCCTCTCGGATCTGAGCCGGGGGCGCAGAACCGCAGAACCGGTGATGGTGCTTGGCCATTCCATGGGCGGACGCCTGACGATGGAGGCGTTGCGGCAGCTGAAGCTTGAAGGCCGCAGCGATGTGCTGGACCGGCTGGAGGTGATCCTGGCCGCGCCCGATATCGATCTGGATATGTTTCGCGAACAGATGGCCGTGATCGGGCAATTGAAGCATCCGCTGACGGTGCTGGTCTCATCCGATGACAAGGCACTGGCCTTTTCCGCCCGCCTGGCGGCACGGCGCGAGCGGCTCGGAACGGTCGATGTCAAGGATCCCGCGATCCGCGAACTCGCGCGGCGGATGGGGATCCGTATCATTGATATCACCGATCTGCCCAGCGATGACCCGGCCCATAGCCGCTATGTCAGCCTTTTGTCCGGAGCCGGGGAAAACGCGGTGACCAATGTGTTCCAGGGGCTGCGCCAGGCCGGGGCCTATGCCCTGGATCAGCTGGGGCTCTGATCGCCCGGCCCTGCCGCAGGGAGGCTGGCCCCGGGCAGCGAGATTTCAACCCGCGCCATGCCATCCGCGATCCGGCGGGTGATTTTCGCCCCCATGGCCGAGGCCAGTTCGGCACTGATGGTCAGACCCAGCCCGGTTCCGGTTGATCCCGGCCGTTTGGCAAAAGCCTGTTCATGGAATTCCGTGCCACTGGTCGGGTTCTCGATCAGCACCTCAGCTCCGGCACCGGGCGCTTCGCGGATCCGCAGCAATACCTGGCCGCTGCCATGCTCCACCGCATTCTCGATCAGATTGCGCAACAGGATCGCGAGCGCATCAGGATCGGCGGCAACCTGAACCTCCTCAAGATCGCCATCATCGAACCGGATCTGCGCGCCCCCGGTTTCGCGCAGCAAAAGCCGGGTAATCCGAATCAGATCCGCCGGTCCGCGCCCGAGCCCCAGACCCGCCTCGGATCGCGAGAGCTGCAAGAGCCGCTCCACCCGTCGCGTCAGCGCATCAAGCATCGGCAGCGTCGCGCGGGCATCGGCATCCTGCGACAGATCAAGCCGGGCGCGGATCGCGGCGACCGGCGTGCGCAATTCATGCGAGGCGTTGGCGATGAAGGCGCGTTCGGCGTCGCGCAGCGCACTGACGCGCGCAATATACTGGTTCAGCCCATGGGCCAGCGGATGCAGTTCATCAGGCAGCCCGGCCTCGGGCACCGGCGAAAGATCGGCGGGCGGACGGCCTGCAATCCCCGCAGTCAGATCTTCCAGCGGTGCAAACCCCTTTGCCAGGCTCTGACGCAGCCCCCAGACCAGCAGAAGCACCATCGGCAGGATCAGCACCAGAAAGGCCGAGGCCGCCTCGAACATTTCCTCGCGCCGCCAGGC
Organism: Rhodobacter sp. 24-YEA-8; assembly: GCF_900105075.1. NCBI lineage: Bacteria > Pseudomonadati > Pseudomonadota > Alphaproteobacteria > Rhodobacterales > Rhodobacter > Rhodobacter sp. 24-YEA-8. Next base: position 23,108 of record NZ_FNSK01000002.1, on the reverse strand, counting down.
CTCATTATGGGCGACCTCGATCACGGCGTTTTCCGCACTCACCCGTAAAACGCGCCAGCCATTCGCATTATGGAAACCATCGCTGGCAAGTGCGGGCCAGGGCTCTGTCGGCACCGGATCACCCGCCCGCAGGATGCGCAGCACCCGCTCGCCATTTCCTGGATCGATGCCGATATTGCGGGGGATCACCTGACCGGGGCTCGCCTCGATGTAAAGCACCGTGGTTTCCGCCATGGCCTGGAGCTCTTCATCCAGCATCTCGTTGATTTCATGATCCAGAAACAGCGTCGCCAGCGCGATCGCGCCCAGCCAGGCCAAAAGCACAAGCCACAGCACGCGCCGGGTCAGACGGCGACGGATCGACCAGGATCTGCGGCTTTCACCGCTCATGTCAGCACATATCCAAGGCCGCGCCGGGTCTCGATCATCCCGGCACCGATCTTTTGCCTGAGCCGCGAGATATAGACCTCGACCGCATTGCCCTCGATGGTAGCGTCGAAATTATAGAGCGCCTCTTCCAGCGCGGATTTCCCCAGCACCCGCCCCCGCGCGCCCAGAAGCGCATCAAACAGCGCCCATTCGCGCGAGGTCAGGCGGATCTCGTCAGCCCCGCGCCAGAGGCGTGCTGCCGCGCGGTCGACCTCGATCCCGCCGATCTGCAACCGGGTTTCCGGCAGGAACTGGCCGCGTCGCGCATGGGCGCGGATGCGTGCCGACAGCTCGGCCAGATCAAAGGGTTTAACGACATAATCATCGGCACCGGCATCAAGCCCCGCGATGCGGTCGCTGATCTGGTCGAGCGCGGTCGCGATGATCACCGGCGTCCGGTCCCCCGCCCTGCGGCGCTCGCGCAGGACCGAGAGGCCAGAGCCATCGGGCAGGCCCAGATCGAGGATCACGCAGGCATAATCCCCGACCGCCATCGCGGCCAGCGCGCCCGCAGCATCAGACGCATGATCAACCGCATGGCCCGCAGCGCTCAGATGACGCAGCACGGAACCGGCGAGATCAGGGGAATCCTCGACAAGAAGCAGGCGCATAAAGGCTGCATAGCCTGCGGTTGCGACTGAGGCGAGGAAATTGCGGCGGCCCGGACCGTCTGGGCAGAAAAACAGCCAGGCAGGCATCGCTGCAAGCCTGGCGCAAGGTTCAGAGGCGACAAGCCAGGGATAAATGGCCCGCAAGCGGCCAGTTTTCATCCCGACCCGGTCCAGGCCGGCGCAAGAAAGACAGGCATATGTCGCTTTTTGAATCACTCCGGCGTCTTCCGCGCCCTGTTATCCCGCATCTCGTGCTGAATGTCGCGGTGGCCTCCTTTGTGATGCTGGCGCTCAATCACGGGTTCTGGACGCGGCTGCTCGCGGAATTTCCTGCCTCGCCCGGCCGGGTGGCGATGTTTGGCTTCGGTGTCTGGGCGCTGACGCTGCTGACCCTTGAATTGCTCGGCCCGGGGCGACTGCAAAAGCCGGTGGCAGCTGTGCTGCTCCTCCTCGCAGCCACTGCAAGCTATTATGAGCGCAATTTCGGCGTGCTGATCGACCGCGAGATGGTGCGCAATATCTTTGAGACCACGGTGACGGAATCGCGCCATCTGATCACGCTGCGGATGGTCGCCGGGATCTTTGTGACCGGCGTTCTGCCGGCAGCGCTGGTCTTCTGGCCGCGTGTCAACCGGGTCAGGCTGGTGCATCAGCTCTGGCGCTGGCCTCTGGGCGTGGCGCTGAGTTTTGCGCTGATGACCGGCGCTTTGTTCAGCCATTACAAGGATTACTCGGCCATGCTGCGCGAGCGCCATGACCTGATGGGGTCCTATCAGCCCGGCGCCAGCCTGACCGCCGGCATTCGCTATGCCCGCGAGCAGTGGAAGACCGCCGACCCCACCGCCGCGCCTTATGGCCGGGATGCGAAACCTGGCGAGGCGCTGGCGCGCGCAGACAAGCCCGTCTTGCTGGTCGTCTTTGTCGGAGAGACCGCGCGGGCACAGAATTTCGGCCTGAACGGCTATGCGCGCAACACCACACCGGATCTCGCAAAGCGCGATGTGATCGCCTTTACCGATGCCTCTTCCTGCGGCACATCAACCGCCGTGTCGGTGCCCTGCATGTTCTCGGGTCTCGGCAAGGCCAGCTACAGCCGCGAGGGCGCACTTGGCCGCGAGAACCTGATGGATATCCTCGGACATGCCGGGATCACCCCGCTCTGGGTCGACAATAATACCGGCGATCAGAATGTGGCCAGCCGTACCGGCTGGGCGCGGGTCGATGCCAGCCTTGCGCCGGAAGCCTGCGCGGTCGAATGCACGGATGAGGCGCTTTTGCCGGCGATCCGTGACCGGCTGGCAAAGATCGACCGCGATACGGTGCTGGTACTGCATATGATCGGCAGCCATGGTCCTGCCTATTACCTGCGCTACGGGCCGGAGCGCGCGGGTTTTGCCCCCGCCTGCGAAAGCGCGCAATTCTCGGATTGCACCGCAGAAGAAATCGTCAACGCCTATGACAATTCGATCCTCGAGACCGATCACGTTCTGGCCAGCACCATCGACATGCTTGCCGCAGCTCAGAATGTGATCCCGGCCATGGTGTTTATGTCGGACCATGGTGAATCACTGGGAGAAAACGGCCTCTACCTGCATGCCGCCCCCTCGTTCATGGCGCCCGCCGAACAGACGCAAGTGCCCTTCGTCCTCTGGCTGGATCCGCGCTTCTCAAGCGCGATGGGGCTCGATGCCACCTGCCTCGCGCAGGAGGCGACGCAGCCGGTCAGCCATGACAATTTCTTTCATACCGTGCTGGGTCTGATGGATGTCAGAACCTCGGCCCGTGACGCCGCGCTGGATCTGACCACACCCTGCCGCAACCCCGGGCTTATGTGAGGCGGATGCCCTCATCGCCGAAGACCAGTTCGGCCCCGGCAATGGCCTCCGCGAAATCGCGGTCATGGGTCACGGCGAGGATGGTCGTGCCCTGCGCCGCCTCCGCGCCGATCAGCCTTATCACCTTTTGCCGGTTGATCCGGTCCAGCCCGCGCTGGATCTCATCAAGCAGCAAAAGGCGCGGCCCATGCGCGATGGCCGAAGCCAGCGCGACCAGACGTTTCTCGCCGGCATCAAGGTCAAGCGGATGCTGCGCCGCGAGATCCGCAATCCCGAGCCGTTCCAGCGCCTGAGCGGCCAGCGCGGCGGGGGCGGGAAGGTCGAGATTGCGGGCAGTCAGCGCCACCTCGTCCTGAACTTTCGTGCGCAGAAAATGGCGGTCCGAGGATTGCGCGACCATGCCCGCAACCCGGGCGAGATCGCGGGCTTCCGGCCCTGCCGGATCAACGCCCGCGACCGAGATCCTGCCCGCAAGCGGCTTTTCCAGCCCCGCGAAAAGCCGCAAGAGGCTGCTTTTGCCACGGCCGTTGGGGCCAAGCACCGCCACCACCGCCCCCGGGGCAAATCGCAGCGAAAGCCGCTCAAAAAGCCGGGCCTGGCCGGGATAGCCGAAGCTCAGATCGTCTGCGATCACCGTGTCTTCGCGCGTCATGCCGGTTGTCCCGCCAGAAAAATACGCTCGGGCAGCGGCGTTGCGAACAGCGCCTCTGTCGTCAGCGGGTCGCTCATCTCACCCTGATCCAGCAGCAAATGGTGATCCACCAGCCCCGCCATCCAGGATTGCCAGCCGATATCGAGGAATATCACCGCCATTTCCCAGGGCAGGCTGCGCAGATGACCGGCCAAAGCGTCGCGGCTTTCGGCATCGAGATCGGTCATCGGCTCGTCCAGGATCAGCAGGCGCGGCCGCATCGCAAGCGCACCGGCCAGCGCCGCGCGCTGTGTTTCCCCCCCCGAGAGCCGACGGCAATCGCGCTCTGCGAGATGGGTCAGGTTCAGGAAATGCAGGGCTTCTGCCGTGCGCGCGCGGATCTCGGCCACCGGCAGGCCAAGATTTTCCGGCCCGAATGCCACTTCTTCACGCAGGCTGTAGCCGCGCCCGCTGAGCTGCAGATGCGGCCGCTGCCCCACGACCTGCACGAGCCGCGCATGGTCCGCACGCGACATCGAATGCAGCGCCTCGCCCTGCCAGTCGAGCCTGCCCTCTGTTTTAAGGAACCCCGCAAGGCCGCGCGCCAGCGTGGTCTTGCCCATGCCGTTCCCGGCGAGGATCGAGAGCCGCTCTCCCGGCGCCAGGGTGAAAGACACCCCGCTGAACAAAGGCGGTTTTCCCGGCCAAGAGAAAGAGAGATCCTGCGCAATCAACGCCATAGCAGCAAAAGCCCCAGTTGCAGCAGCGCAAGCGCCAAAAGGCCCCGGCGCAGCCAGATCTCGCGCGCTGTGTCTTCGACCGGGTCGATCAGCCCGCGCTTCGGGCTGGCGCGAAAGCCGCGCATCTCCAGCGCCTCGGCCCGGACAGGGGCTTCGGTGATCAGCCCGCGCACCAGCGGATTGACCATGCCAACCAGCATCCGGAACCGCTCGCGCAGAGGGCCGCGCGCCGAGAGGCCGCGCATCTGCAGACTGTCGCGGATCTGCCGGGCCTCCTGGCCGACGCTTTCCACCAGCGACAGCGGCGCCGTCAGCAGATAGGAGACCGAGGGCCTGACCCCTGCCCCGTCCAGCGCCCGCGCCAGATCTGAAGGGCGCGTGGTCATCACGAAAATCAGGCTTACCGACAGCAAAAGCGCGAGCCGCGAAAAGACCAGCAGCGCATAGCGCAGCCCCTCGGGGTAGCAGGCAAAGGGGCCGCATATGCCGGGCGGACCCCGCGCGATCAGGAACCCATGCACGAGGCCAAGCGCGAGCCCGACCGGCAACATCAGCACCAGCAGCCGCAGCCCCAGGACACGGCCAAAACCAAGCCCTGCCCCCCCTGCCAGCGCAAGACACAGCGCCCCCAGCAGCACCGGCGCCGGCCAGAGAGGCAGCATCGCTGCCACCACCGCCAGCACCGCGAGCCGCGTCAGAGGGCTGGCGCGCCGCCAGGAATTATCAGGGCCAGGCCTGTACATGACAAAAGCCGCTCAGGCCCGGCTATGAGCGAGGAAGGGCCAGTCCGAAGTCGCGCGCCCGGGCAGGCCACGCACGATCCCCCAGACCAGCACCGCCGTCAGTACCTTGTCGGCGATATTCCAGCCCAGAACGGTGGTCAGCACCGAGGGGAACAGATCCTGGCCCAGCTTGAGCAGATAAGCGGTCAGGAAATCGGCGCCAGAGCCGGTGACACCGCCGAAGAGGTAGATCCGGATCGGCACAGCGACAAAAGCAAGCGCGATGGTGATGACCACGCCGGAAAGTGCCGCCTGCCAGATTTCACGGAAAAAGCCCGCACGCGCCAGGAGGCCGGCCACCACACCGATCACCAGCGCGACCGGGGCAAAGAAGGCGACCGTCGGCCCCTGGATCAGACCCCAGAGCAGATTGGTCAGAAGCCCCGTCAGCCCGCCGATCACCGGCCCGGCCAGCACGGCCGCCAGCACGGTCCCGATCGAGTCGAGGAAGATCGGCAGCTTCAGAAACGAGGCCGTCTGGCCAAGCGCGATGTTCAGCGCGATACCGATGGCGGCAAGCACCAGGTTGCGGGTAGAGAAAAGTCCGGATGTCATTGGGATTGCTCCTCGGGGTTGGGGCGGTGCGCATGGGGCCCGTCGGTCGCGGGGTGAATGACGAGTTCGTCATAACCGGACAGGGCGCAGGGTTCGCGGGTGAAAACCAGGTCATCAAGCAGAAGGACGGTGATTTCGGCGGTGGTATAGACCGCCGACTCCGCCAGCAGATGGCCGCCATAAGCGCGGCCCTCACCATCGGTTATGGTCAGATGCAGATGCTCGCCTTCGGGGGCGATGGTCCCGGTCAGCGAGGTGATCTCGAAATGCCCCTCGTAAAGCGTGCCGCCGGGTGTGTTCGCATGGCGAATCAGCACCCGGGTCAGACTGCCGACGCAGGTGACAACCGAAATGGCGGGGGCACCGCTGTGGCGCTGAAAGGCATGCAGCGCCGCGATGAGATCGGCCCCGGGCGGCAGGCGGAACACGCCAAAGCGGCCCCGCGAGATCCCGGATGTGTAAGGGAAATCAGCGGCAGATGCCGGCCGTGAAGAATGACTGGTCAAAATCGCTCCTGAAGATGCCTGCTGCGGTCCGGCCGGCGTGATATCGATATTCCGGGCCTTGCCCTGATAAGGCGGGTATGCGGCCTTACGGCTGTGATGCTGATCGAAGATAACAAATCTGTCAATTCTTCTAACATTCTGCAATTCAACAGGAATATTCTATGGACGGGGCTTGTGGCAGCAGTTGTGACCCATTGCATTGCCGCGCCCGGGGGCTAGTATCGCGCCGATATGATCAAATAACAGGATCGGCCTATGTCTATCAGTCTCGCGCTGGCTCAGCCCGGCAGCAGTGAACCGTCGCAATATGACGGGGTGATTGTGCTTTTGCGCAATGGCAAGGGTGCTCTGGGCCCGAAAGCGGCCGCGCTCGATGCCGCGACCGGCGGGGCGATCAGCCGGGCGGCGCTGGCGCCGCGCTTTACCGGCAAGGCCGGGGACTGCATTGACCTTCTGGCGCCGCAGGGGCTGAAAGCGCGCCGGGTGGTGGTGTTGGATCTCGGGCCGGCCGCGGAGCTTACGGGGCTGGTCGCCAGCCGCGCGGGCTCGGCGCTTGCGAAACATCTCGAGACCGAGGCAGAGACCGCAGCGCTGATGCTGTTTGAAACGGCACCCGCTACCCTGGACGATGCCGGGGTTCTGGCGCAGATCCTGCTGGGGATGCGGCTTCGGAATTACCGCTTTGAACTGATGGCAAAGACGGAAAAGCCCTTTGATCTGGCGCTGACCGTCGAGGCCGCGGACAGCCCTGCGCTGACCCGCAGTACGGCTCAGGCCGAAGGCGTGTGTCTGGCCCGCACCCTGGTGAATTACCCGGCGAGCCATCTGAACCCGGACAATTTCGCCGATTTCCTCGACCCGCTGCGCGAGGCCGGGATCGGGGTTGAAGTGCTGGAACAGGCCGATCTGGAGCGGCTTGGCATGGGCGCGGTGCTGGCGGTCGGCAATGGTTCAGCCCGCCCGCCACGGGTGATCGTGCTGACATGGGCGGGCGCGGAAGGGCAGCCGCTCGCGCTGGTGGGCAAGGGCATGTGTTTTGATGCGGGTGGGCTTTGCATCAAAACCGGGCCGCAGATGTTCTCCATGAAAGGCGATATGGGCGGGGCGGCGGCCGTGATCGGCACGATGCTGGCGCTGGCGCGGCAGAAGGCGGCGGTGCATGTGGTTGGCGTGCTGGGCGTGGCCGAGAATATGCTCTCGGGCACGTCTTACAAACCGGGCGATGTGGTCACTACCATGTCGGGCCGCACGGTCGAGGTGTTTGACACCGATTGCGAAGGGCGGATGGTGCTGGCCGATGTGCTGCATTACACCGCGACCCGGTTCAGCCCGACGGCCATCGTCGACCTCGCGACGCTGACCTATTCGGTGATGCGCGGGCTTGGCCATGTCTTTGCCGGGCTTTTTGCCACCCATGACGCATTGGCCGATCCGCTGCTGGCCGCCGGCGAGGCGGTGGGCGAGCGGTTCTGGCGGCTGCCTCTTGACCCGGCCTATGATGAGAGCCTCGTCTCACCGATTGCAGATCTGCGCCAGCATGGCCGTGATCTTGAGGATGGCGATGCGCCGGTCGCAGCTGCCTTCCTGAAGCATTTCGCGGAAGGCGTGCCCTATGTCCATCTCGACATCGCCGGCAAAGAGCTGATCGACGAGGACCGTCTGCATGCCCGCGCCGGCGGGGCCGGGTTCGGGGTGCAATTGCTGGAGGAATGGATTTCTTCCGGCGCGGCAGCGCGGTTCACTTCTGGCTGAGCTTAAACCAGATATCCGGAGGGGTTCTGCACCCCTCCGGACCTTTGCCAGAGAGTATTTTCGTCAGCAGGAAGGCCTGCCGGGCGGCCTTTTCAGGCCTCGATCATCACCAGATGGCCCGGTGAGACCTCTTCATAGCGCCGCTCTGGTGGTTTGAACCCAAGCGGGCGGATCGGGGTCTTCAGCTCTTTGACCTGCTGGTTGCGGCGCAGATGGCGGCGCGCCGGGTCCGGCACCGTGACCGCACCGATCAGCTGCCGGGTATAGGCGTGACGCGGGCGTTCCATGATCTCGGCGCGGGGACCGATTTCGACGATTTCCCCCATATACATCACCGCGATCCGGTGGCTGACCCGTTCGACCACGGCAATGTCATGGCTGATGAACAGGAAAGCGATGCCAAGACGGTCCTGGATATCAAGCAGCAGGTTCACCACCTGGGCCTTGACCGAGACATCAAGCGCCGAGACGGATTCATCCGCGATGATCAGTTTCGGATCAAGCATCAGCGCCCGGGCGATACAGACGCGCTGGCGCTGGCCGCCCGAGAATTCATGCGGATAGCGTTCCAGCATGGCGCGGGTCAGGCCGACCTGTTCCATAAGGGTCGCGGCTTTGGCGCGCCCTTCGGCGGCGGTGCCCATCCGATGTTCGGTGAAGGGTTCGACCAGCGCATCGCCCACTGTCATACGTGGGTTCATGCTTGCCAGAGGATCCTGTGGGATCATCTGGATCTCGCGCCGTTTCAGCCGCATTGCCTCGGGGCGCAGCGCGAACAGCTCATCCCCGCCCATCTTCACCGATCCGGTGGAGCGGTTGTTCAGCCGGATGATCGACTTGCCGGTCGTCGATTTGCCGCATCCGGATTCCCCCACAAGCGACAGCGTCTCGCCCGGAAAGATGCGGAAAGAGACGTTTTCCACCGCATGGACCTGGGCCACACGGCGGTTGAACAACCCGCCGCGCACATCAAACCGGGTGACGAGATCCTGGACATCGAGGATCGGCGCCCGCATGTCAGGGCTGCTTTGCAAAGGCAGCGCCGCACCGGCGACACCACTGGCCATATCGACCAGTGGAAAGCGCAGGGGCGCGGGCGCACCCGTCATGCTGCCCAGGACCGGAACCGATGCGAGCAGCGCCTTTGTATAGGGCTCGCGCGGGGTGGCGAAGATCTCGGCCGTCGGCCCCTGTTCGACCGAACGGCCGCGCAGCATGACGACGGTGCGGTCTGCCATCTCGGCCACCACCCCCATATCATGGGTGATGAACAGCATCGCCATACCATATTCGGCCTGGAGATCCTTCAGCAGGTCAAGGATCTCGCCCTGCACCGTCACATCCAGCGCTGTGGTCGGCTCATCCGCGATCAGGAGTTTCGGGCGCGAGGCCAGCGCCATCGCGATCATCACGCGCTGCCGCATACCGCCGGAAAACGCATGCGGATAGTCATCCATCCGCCGCGCCGCATTGGGGATGCGGACCCGTTCAAGGAGCGCAATCGCCTGTTTGCGGGCCTCGGCCTTTGGCATCGGGTGATGCGAGGTCAGCGCCTCGGTGATCTGGTCTCCCACCCGGTAGATCGGGTGCAGCGAGGTCATCGGTTCCTGGAAGATCATTGCCGCCGCCTGGCCGCGAATATGGCGGATCATCCCCGCCTCATCCAGTTTCAGTACGTCATGACCGGCCAGGCTGATCTCGCCTTCGATGCGCGAGGTTGCCGGGTCCAGAAGGCCCATGACCGAAAGCGAGGTCACGCTTTTGCCGGATCCGGATTCGCCGACCAGCGCCACGGTCTCGCCGGGGCTGATGTCGAAGGAAAGACCCTCGATCACCCGGTTCCAGCTTTTGCGGGCGCCGAGGAATGAGACCGAAAGGTCGCGGATCGAAAGGATCGGCGCGGGGGTTTCATTGGTCACGGTCATGCGCGGCGCATCCTCGGGTCGATCAGCAGGCAAAGGAGGTCGACCACCGCATTGGCCACCACCACGAAGAAAGAGGCGTAAAGCACGGTCGCCATGATCATCGGCAGATCAAGCACCTTCAGCGCCTGATAGGTCAGCCGCCCGACACCATTGATGCCGAAGACCACCTCGGTCAGAACCGCCGCGCCCCCGACCAGCACACCGAAATCCATGCCGAACATGATCACGATCGGGATGATCGCCGAACGGGTCGCATGTTTCAGCAGCACCTTGCGGCCGGTGAGCCCCTTGGCGCGGGCAGTGCGGATGAAATCCTCCTGATAGGTCTCGATGATGCCGGTCCTGAGCATCCGGCCATAAAGCCCGATATACAGGAAGGCGAGCGTGAGCCAGGGGAAGACCATTGACCGGAACCACAGGCCCGGGTCCTGCGAGAACGGCGTATAGCCAAGCGCCGGCACCCAGGAAAACGCCCAAGTGTCATGCAGCCGGTTTTGTGTGACAAGATTGACCATCTCGCCGACCCAGAAGACCGGCATGGCAACCGCCATCATCGAGATCCCCATCAGGATCTTATCCGGCCAGCGCCCCCGGAAGGCCGCCGCCGTGATCCCCGTCAGGATACCGCCGAGCATCCACAGGATGGCTGCGCCCGAAACCAGCGACAGCGTTGCAGGTGCGGCCGCCATGACCGTCGGCACGATCTTCTGGCCCCGGTTGGCAAAAGAGGTCAGGTCCCGGGTGATGAAGAGCTTCTCCATCATCAGGCCGTATTGAACGTAAAGCGGGCGGTCGAGGCCGAAGTCTTTGCGCACCGCCTCGATGGTTTCCTGCGCGGCATTGCGGCCCGCGATACGGGCGGCAGGGTCCGAGGCGGGGGTTGCGAAGAAGATCAGGAAGGTGATGACGGAGATCCCGAACATCACCACGACCATGCGCAGGAGCCGCTTGAGAATGGCTGCGATCATCTCAGCGCCCCCTTGCCGATTTCGGGTCGAGCACGTCCCGGAGCACATCCCCGAAGAGGTTCAGAAGAAGCACAGTGACCATGATCGCAAAGCCCGGCGCCAGCGAGACCCAGGGGCGCGAATACAACAGCGTCTGCCCGTCCTGAAGGATCGTCCCCCAGCTGGCATTCGGCGGCTGCACCCCCACGGACAGGAAGGACAGCGAGCTTTCGGTCACGATATTCAGCGCCATCAGCATCGGCGCGAATACAATCAGCGTCGTCGAGACATTGGGGAGGATATGGCGCAGCAGGATCTTCCAGCGGCGGATGCCGAGGCCACGCGCCGCCATGATGAATTCGGACTGGTTGATCGCCATGACGCGGCCGCGAATGGGGCGGGCGACATAGGGCACATAGACGAGGCCAATGATCAGAATGGGCACGATCAGACTGCCCGAGGATATCTCGAACGGCCCGAGCGCGAAACTTTTGCCGATCATCACGATGGAAAGCGAGATCGCCAGCAGATAGACCGGAAAGGCCCAGATCATATCGATCAGGTTCGACAGAACGCCGTCAACCACGCCGCCCGAATAGCCGGCGGCGATGCCGATAATGGCGGCGAAGAACAGGCAGATCAGTGTCGAGGCGCCAGCGATCAGCAGCGAATTGCGGCCACCGTAGAGCATCCTCGCCGCGACATCGCGGCCCTGACCATCGGCGCCCAACATATATTGCGGCCCCCAGGTCGGCCCGATGGGCGTGACGCCAAGGCCAAGGCCCTCGGTGGATTGTTGCATCACAGGCGTGGGCTTGCCGTCGATCTTGATCTTGGCCGAAAGCCCCGAACGGAACGGATCCGTCCCCGAGACATGTTTCGCATAGACCGGCGCGAGCAGCGTCGCGACCACGATCAGCATCAGGAGCCCCGCGGAAATCATGGCGGTCGGGCTGGCGATCAGCCCCTGGAAGACCCGCTTCCAGGGACCGCGCCTTGCGCCCGTCTCCTCCCCGGCGGATGCCGCCGGGGAAAGAGCGTGACTGTCGGTTTCAGGCAACATCGCGAAAGGTCACTGAACCCAGGCGGTGCCGACCAGCCAATGGAACTGGCTGGTGAACTCGTAATTGCCAACGCGGCTCGAGATCAGGTCGACATCTTTCGGGGTGAACATCGGGATCGCCGGAGCGAGCTTCATGAAGTCATAGTCGATATCGCCCCACTCCTTCAGAGCGGCCTCGTGATCGGTCGAACCAAGCGCCATCGCCGCTTTCATACGGTCATCAAGGCCCTTGTCGCAGATCCCCGACATATTGACCGAGCTGTCCGAACCCGGCGTAAAGCTGTCACAGCCAAAGAGAACATTCAGGAAGTTCGAGGGCGCCGGGTAATCCTGATACCATTGCGTCACCGAGATCTGAACGTTGTTATTGGTGTTCTGGATATAGGTGAACTGGATATCGCCCGAGATCGACTGCACGGTGGCGTCATAGCCAAGGTCGGTCAGCACGGTCTGCAGATAGGTGCCAACACCGCGCGAGGTCACGGAATCGTCGGTCACCACGGTGACTTTCTGACCCTTGGTGCCCGAAGCCTCGACCAGCTCAAGCGCTTTGTCCATATCGGGGGCGGACCAGAATTCGCCCGGATCGGCGGTATAGTCACAGCGGTCGACATGGCCGGGCATATCCGGCGGCAGGATGGTGCAGACGGGGGTCGCCAGTGCCGGGCCGCCGAAGATCGAGACCAGCGCATCGCGGTCAACGGCGTAGTTGATCGCCTGACGGGCTTCGAGGCTGTTGAAAGGCGCGATATTGACGTTCAGCGGCGCATACCACCAGGCCACCAGCGGCGAGACGCGCAGCTGATCGGGATGCGACACGCTGAGTTCCGCCAGACGGTCGGTCGGGACCGGCTCATACATGAAATCGGCCTGGCCGTTCAGGATCGCGTTGACCGCAGCCTCTTCGGTGCCGCCGAACGTATATTCGATCCGGTCAACATAGCCCTTGGGCTGGGCCTCTTTGCTCCATTCCTGGAAATGCGGATTGCGCACCATGATCAGCGAGGCGTTCGGGTCATAGCTTTCGAACGCATAAGAACCGGTGCCGGGGATCGGCTCATTGCCGGCATCTTTCATGATCGTGTCGGCGGGCACGATCGAGGCATGCGGCACGGCGATCTTGTAAAGGAACTCGGCATCCGGGGCGACGAGATTGATGGTGATGGTGTTGGTCGCAGCATCCCCGATCACGCCGCCTTCCAGCGTACAGGTCGCAGCCTCGGCCAGACATTTATCGGCGCCGACGATGCCATTATAGAAGCTGCCCGAGGTCGGGCTTGAAACCTTGAAGATACGCTGGAACGAGGCCACGACGTCTTCGACCGTCAGATCTTTGCCATTCGAGAATTTGATCCCCTGGCGCAGCTTGAACGTGTAGGTCTTGCCGTCATTCGACAGCACCGGCATGTCCTCGGCCAGATCCGGCACCACTTCGGCGCTTTCCGGCCCGTTGACCTTTTTGAACGCCATCAGACCATCATGGGTCCAGATGAACAGCGGCCAGTAGCGCGCGGTATAGTTGATCATCGGGTCAAGGGTGCCCTCGGACGAAACGCCGAGAAGCTTGAGCGTGCCACCGTAATGGCTCTCATCGGCGAAAGCCGGCATCGCAGCGCCAAGCGCCAGCGCCGCCGTGCCACACAAAATCCGTCCGCGCATCCGCGACATCAGAGACAGCGATTCACTCATGGTACGAGACTCCCTCGGGGTGAGATGGCGGTCATTGCCGCCGTGATGGACCGGCCTTGAGGCCAGAGTTTAACAGGTTCAGCGGGCGGCGTCGCATTCGGTAAGGAAGGCAGCGACCAGAGTTATACAGGCGTCGAATTCCTCGACATGCGGCATATGGCTCGCATTCGGGAAGATATGCCAGCGGGTATCGGGAATATTCTCGGCGAAGGGTTGAATCGTCGCCGGGGTGGCCTCGTCATATGCCCCGGAAATGAGAAGCACCGGCACGGTGATCCTGTGGACCCGGTCGCTGACATCCCAGTCTTTCAGGGTGCCGGTGATGTGGAATTCGTTCGGGCCGATCATCAGATTATAGACATGCGCATCTGCCTCCATCGCGCGATTGGTGCGCTGCACCTCATCAGGCGCGGGGTCGAGACGACAGACATGGCGGGCGTTGAAGGCTTTTGTCGCCCGGGCATAATCGGCGTGATCGGTGGTGCCTGCGGCCTCGTGCAGGTCAAGAACCGCCCGGATATCAGCCGGCAGATCCGCACGCAGCCGGGCGGTCTCGCTGATCCAAATGGGCATCGAGGCCGGGCTGTCGGCAAGGATCAGCGACACAAGGCCAGGGGGCTGCGTCACGCCAAATTCGGCGCCCAGCATCCCGCCCCAGGACTGGCCAAGCAGGTGATAGCGCGAAAGCCCGAGATGGGCGATCAGGTTTCTCAGTTCATCCAGGAACAGATCGACCGTCCAGAAATCGGCGCCTTTTTCCGGCAGCCGCGTCGAATTGCCATTGCCGATCTGGTCATAATGGATGACCGCGCGCCCGGTTTCGGCGATCGCTGCAAAGCTTTCGACATAATCCCAGGTACAGCCCGGTCCGCCATGCGCCACGATCAGCGGCGGCAGGTCTGACCCAAGGTCACCGGCGATGCGATACCAGGTTTTACAGGGCCCGAAAGCAGCGAAGCCTTCGGTGATTTTTGCGCTTGTATACATGCCAGTTCCCCTCCGGTTATCCCGGAAAATCCCCTTCAGCCCTGCCAAATTCAGTCATGGCGGACATAATCGAGCCCCCGCGCCAGCCAGCAGCCAAGGCCAAGGCCCGTCACCCGACCCGTAGCGTCGCGCCTGACCTGAAGCGTCCAGTCGCCCGGCGCCGGCGCATCCATCGCGCGCCTAGTGCGGATAAGCCAGGTATCGGGGCCGGCGGCCAGAACCGGCTCCATCCGCCCCGCGCCAAGCCTTCCGGAAAAGAGGGCAAAGACTGCCCCGTCCTGCGCCTCGAGCCGCAGCGCGCTGCCGGTCTCGGCGCAATGATAAAGACCGGCAATCGCGGCACCATCGGCCGTTTCACACGGCGCAAGCGGCACCAGCAGAGTGTCGATATTGTCGCGCAGGCGGCGCATATGCAGCCGGTCGCCCCGACGTTCCAGCCGCACCTCATCCGAGGCAAGAACGCCTGGCGCGGCCTGGTACAGGGTCTCGGGTCCGGTGGCGAAATGCAGCTTAACAGCCGTATCCGCAGGTTCCAGCCGCGCGATCAGCCCGGTCTCGGGGCAAAGCCACTGGCTCTCCCAGCCGGGCTCAACCGGCAGCGGCGCAGGTTCTGCCTGGCCAAGCGCCGCACGCATCAGAAAGAGCGCCGCATCATGGGCCGAGGCCTCGTGGTTGAACATCACCACCACCGAGATCCGCGCCTCAGCCGCATGGAAGCGCTGTGCCCGAAAGCCCCGGAGCGCACCGCCATGACCGGTCAGCGCCACGCCGCCAAGCGTCTCATGCACAAGGCCAAAGCTGTAAAGCGCCGGATTGCCATCGCTGAACGCGACCGGCGCCGAAAGGCGGCGATAGATGCCGTTTTCGTCGTCGCGCGTGGCGTCGATCCAGGCCTCATAGGCCAGCATATCGTCAAGCGAAGCCGAGATCCCGGCATCCCCCACCCAGAAAATTCCGTTATCCGCAGGGAAAAAACCGGTCGAATCAGTGCCTTCATAGCCGGTGACACCGTCTTCGGGCTGCCTCGTGTCAGAGGTCAGCGTCGCGGTCTTCATCCCCGCCGGCCCCCAGATATGCTGGTGGTAAAGATCGATCAGCGCGCGGCCATTCGCCTTGCGGATCAGATCGGGCAAGAGGCGGAAATTGCAGTTGCAATAGGAATAGCCTGTGCCGGGCGCGAAATGGCCCTGGCGGATCGCGGCGACCATCGGCACTGCCTCGGTTTCCGGGAAGACCTGCTCGGCAGTCGCGCCCTCGACCACCGTCATCGCCCAGTAATCGCGCAGCCCCGACTGGTTGTGACACATCTGGCGGACCAGCGGGCGCGGGCCTTCCAGCGCTGGCAGCAGGTCAGGCAGCAAGGCATCGAGCGCCTCGGGCGCCCCGAATTCCGCGAGCATCGCGCCGCAGGTAAACTGTTTCGAGATCGAACAGATCGGCAGGCGTGTCGCCCGCGTCATCGGCTGATGGCGTTCCAGGCTGGCATATCCCCAGGCCCGCGCGGCCACCTCGCGCCCGTCCTGCAACACAACCGCAATGCCTCCCGGCCCGGCAAAACGGCGCGGCAGCAGATCGAGGGCTTTTGCAAGCGGGAGGGGAGAGGTGCTGGTCATGATCCGCGCATCTATTGCCGGATACCGGCAGAGTTCAAGGGGGATGACTGCCGTCCTCCCGACGCCCGAAGAGACGGTTACGTGCCCACCCGCGATCAGGGAGAAATCTGCCATTGCCGAAATTGGATAGTCAGACCCGGAGGAGACGCGAATAGTGGCCGGATCAAAATCAAAAAAACTCGCATCCAACAGGGAAACATCACCATGAGGAAAACCTCTCCGCCACTGCTGATGAATCGCCGCCGCCTGCTGACCACCGGCGCCGTTGCACTGGCTGCACCGGCGATTCTGCCGCGCAGCGCCTTCAGCCAGACCCATAAGACCATAAAAATCGGCGGTGCGGTGCCGCTTTCCGGTCCGGTTGCCTATTGGGGCCACTCGACCGCCCAGGGCTTTACCGACGGGGCCGCCGTGATCAATGCCGCCGGCGGCGTCATGATCAATGGCGAGCCGCATATGCTTGAGGTCATCGACTATGACACCAAGGGCGAGGTCGCCGACAGCCGCGCCGCCACCCTGCGCCTCGTCGAGCAGGACAAGGTGAAATATGTCTACAGCCAGGCTGCGGCCTCGACCGTTGGCATGTTGCAGGTGACCGAACCCGCCGGCGTTTTGTCGATTGTCGCCTGCTGGGGCTATCTTGAGCTTTTCGGCAAGGACTACCCGCTGCATTTCCGCGCCGAGATGTCGGATTATGAACAGGGCTTTGCCTATCTTCCCTTCATGCAGGAAAAATACGGCAAGGACGCGCTGAAGACGGCCGCTTTCATTGGCCCGAATGACCAGGATGGCACCGATTGCCATGCCTCCTACAAGCGGCTGATGGATTATTACGGCATCACCCAGAAATCGGCCGAATTCTACAATTGGGAAGACACCGATTTCTATCCCATCGTTGCGAAGACCATTTCCGACCGGCCCGATTTCATCGTGACCTCGCCCTCGCCCCCCGGCATCACCGCCTCGATCGTCAAGGCGGCGCGCGAGCTGGGCTATACCGGCCCGATCTCGTCACCGGCCGCGTCCGAAACCACGACGATCCTTGAGGTTGCGGGCGAACATGCCGATGGTGTCATCCTGCCGGTAACCAATGTCTCGCCTTCGACCGACACACAGAAAGCCATCGAGAAGCGCTTTATGGACCGCTTCGGGACCTTCAACGCGCTGGCAGGCAACTATTCCTGGTGGATCTATTCGCTGAAAGCGGCCTGGGAGATGGCGGGCACCGCCGAAGACACCAAAGCGGTGGCCGAGGCGCTGGCGCAGGTACAGCTGGATGACACCTATGTCGGCCATGTGAAATGGGGCGGCGAGAAGTCTTTCGGCGTGGCGCGCCAGGGCATTTACGACTGTTACACCACCACCATCGACAAAGCTGTGGCCCAGGTCGAAGACGTGCGTTTCCCCGCCCTTCCCGACGATTACTGATCATTCAGGCAATGCTGCCGGCCCGGGGTGATCCGGGCCGGTAAAGGCGGCAGGCGCGGTCTGTCGTCTGTAATCTGTGCGGCCTCCGGAGTATTCCACGCATGAGCGACTTTCTGCAAATGGGCCTGACCGGCCTGAGCCTCGGCCTGATGTATGCGCTGATCGCGATCGGGTTGACGCTGATTTTCGGGGTGATGCGCATCATCCAATATGCGCATGGCGAGATGTTCATGCTGGGCGCCTTTGCCCTGTATTACTGGCATGCAGAGCTGGGCCTGCCCTATTGGGCCGGGGTGGCCTTTTCGGCCGGGCTGATCTTCTGCCTTGGCGCGGTCTTGCAGGTGGTGCTGTTCAAGCCCTTGCAGGGTAAGAACATTCTCTACTCGCTCGCGGTCTCTCTGGGATTGGTTCTGATTATCTCGGGTTCGGGTCAGCTCCTGTTCGGGACCACGACCAAGGGCATCCCTTCCGCTGTTTCGGGTGGCATGCTGATCGGCGGCGCCTATCTGTCCTATGAGCGGATCGTGATCTCGGCGGTCTCCATCGGGCTGATCATCGCGCTCTGGGCCTTCCTGCGCCACTCGGTCACCGGCTTTGCCATCCGCGCCGTGGCCGAAGACCCGCAGACCGCCGCATTGCAGGGGATCCGCACCGACCGTGTCCATTGGATCGCCTTTGGCATCGGTTCGGCCATGGCGGCGATTGCCGGCTGTATGATGGGCACGCTTCTGTCGATCGTGCCGACCATGGGCTTTCTGGCTACGATCAAGGCCTTCATGATCGTGATCATGGGGGGGCTGGGATCGGTGATCGGGGCCCTGGTCGGAGGCCTGATCCTCGGGATGATCGACTCGGTGATCACCACCACCATCTCCGGCGATATCGCGATCATCCTGAGCTTCGTGGTGATCTTCCTGATCCTTGTCTTCCGGCCCTCGGGTCTCTTTGGCCAGAACTGGGACTGAGGGGGCGATCATGGATAAATCTGACATCATCGCCAGCCCGAACCGCCTTGTCTGGGGCGGGCTCCTCGCCCTGGCCCTCGCCGCACCGGCGCTGGTCGGCTTCGACCTCTACATGATCCATGTCGGCATCACGATCAGCTTCAACGTGGCCCTTGCCACGAGCCTCTGGATGATCTGGTCTCTTGGCGTGATCTCTTTCGCCCATGCCGGTTTCATGGGGATCGGCGCCTATGCCTCGGCTCTGGTGCTGACGAAACTGGGGCTTTCGATGTGGTATGGCCTGTGGATCGGCGCCGCGGTCTCTGCCCTTTTCGCCATGCTGATCGCGGTGCCCCTGATGCGGACCCGGGCAGTGTATTTCTTCATGGCCTCCTGGGCGGTGGGCGAGGTGATCAAACGCAACTTCGCCTATTTCAAAGGCTTCTTCGGCGGCTGGGACGGGATCTTCGATATCAAACCGCCGGTCCTTGACCTTGGCTTCCTGCAAATCGACTTTGCGAACCGCATCGCCTATTACTATCTGGCGCTGTTCTTCGTCTCGCTGACGGTCTGGATCATCTACCGCATGAATGCGTCGCGCACCGGCACGATCTGGTGGGCGATCCATGAAAATGAACTGCTGGCGCAACATACCGGCATCAATGTCTTCCGCCAGAAAGTCGTCTGTTTCACCATCGCCTGCACCCTCGTCGGCGTGACCGGCGCGCTTTACGCGCATTACCAGACCTATATCAGCCCCAAAAGTTTCGACATCTGGAAGTCGGAATTCGCGCTGGTGCATCTGATCGTAGGTGGGCTGACCACAGTTGGCGGACCGGTCGCGGGCGCGATCTCACTGACCATGGTCGATGAGGCTTTGCGCGCCACCGGCTATTTCCGCACCATTTTCTTCGGAGTGGTGCTGATCGCCTCGGTCCTGCTGCTCCCGGGCGGGCTTGAAACGGTCCCTGCCCGTATCCGCAAGCTCTTCAACCGCAATTCGCAGAAGTGAGGCCCGTGTCATGCATGAATTAGAGGCGCGCGGCCTTCAGATGAAATTCGGCGGTGTCACCGCGATTGCCGGCCTCGATCTGACGGTCGAGGAAGGTGAGATCCGCGGGCTGATCGGCCCGAACGGCGCCGGCAAGACCACGTTTTTCAACGCCTGTTCCGGGCGCTATCCGGTGACGGCAGGGGAAATCCGATACCGGGGCCAGAGGATCAGCGGTATGAAGCCGCATCAGATCGCGGCAGAGGGGCTGGTCAGAACCTTCCAGCATGTCACTCTGTTCAAACAGTTTTCCGTGCTGAAAAACGTGGTCGCCGGGAATTACCTTCATGCGCGCCATTCCTATTGGGGATCGCTGCTCAGAACCCGCAAGACGCGCGAGGCCGAGGCCGGATCGGTCGCCCGCGCGCGTGAAATCCTGGATTTCGTGGGCCTCGGAGGGCTGGTCGATCAACAGGCCTCGACCCTGGCACATGGGCATCAGAAGATGCTCGGCATCGCCATCGCGCTCGCGGCAGAACCGAAAATGCTGCTTCTCGACGAGCCTTGTGCCGGCATGAACAGCGATGAGAGCCGCGAGATGATTCATCTCGTCCGCCGTATCCGCGAGACCGGCATCACCATCATGCTGATCGAACATGACATGAAGGTGGTGATGGGGCTCTGCGACCGCATCACGGTCCTGAACTTCGGCAATGAGATCGCCGACGGCACGCCCGAAGCAGTGCGCGCCAATGCGCAGGTGCGCGAAGCCTATCTGGGGAGCCAGGCCCATGTTGCTTGAGATACGCGATCTGTGGGTCCATTACGGCAAGGTCGAGGCGGTCAAAGGCGTCTCGATGGCGCTGGAAGAAGGCGGCGTCATCACCCTGATCGGGGCGAATGGCGCGGGAAAAAGCTCGATCCTGAAGGCGGTTTCGGGGCTGGAAAAACCGTCGCGCGGCGAGGTGCGTTTCAATGGCCAGGTGATCACCGGGCGTCCCGCTCATGAGATCGTCGGCCTTGGCATTGTCAATGTCCCCGAAGGGCGCAAGCTCTTCAAGCTGATGACGGTGAAGGAAAATCTGCGTATCGGCGCCTATCTCGACCGCGACCGCGCGCGGATCGCAAAGGGGATCGAAGAGGTGTTCGACCGCTTTCCCATCCTGCGCGAGAAACAGAACCAGCCGGCGGGAAAGCTTTCGGGCGGGCAACAGCAGATGGTCGCAATCGGCCGCGCGCTGATGGCAAGGCCGAAGGTTCTTCTGATGGACGAGCCGTCGCTGGGCCTTTCGCCGGTGATGATCGACGAGATCGCGGCGCTGATCCGGGAACTGCGCGCCTCGGGCCTGTCTATCGTGCTGGTCGAACAGAATGCGAGCCTCGCGCTGCAGCTTTCCGATCATGGCTATGTGCTGGAAACCGGGGCGATTGCGCTGCAGGGCCGGTCCGCCGATCTGCTGACCGACCCCGAAGTCGCCCGCGCCTATCTCGGCGCCTGAGGAAAAGACGATGAATGATATTCCCCCCCCGGCGACGATTTCGCGATGCTCGGCTATGTCGACCTCGACGGGCTGATCCGGGGCAAATACGCGACAAGTGCAAAGCTTAAATCCTGGCAGGAAAAGGGTGGTGCCTTTTGCTCGGTGGTGCTGGGCTGGGACAGCCGCGACGCGCTGTATCAGAACCGGCATACCGGCTGGCATACCGGCTATCATGATGACCCGATCCGGGTGGTGCCGGGGCCGGGCCGGGTGATGCCAGGCGACGGGCGGCGCTTTCACCTCGTCGAATATGCCGATGGGCCGGGCGCGGCCCTTTGCCCGCGCAGGCTGGCAGGGCGGGTGCTGGACGAGACCCGCGCCATGGCGTTCACCGCCCTGGCCGGGTTTGAATATGAGTTCTACGTTTTCCGCGAGACACCCGCCTCGGCTCTGGCCAAGGGCTATCGCGGCCTTACCCCCCTGAACCCGACAACCGGCGGCTATTCGGTGCAGCGGATGGCGGTCGAAGACGGCTTCTTCTCGGGGCTGATGGCGCTGGCGCGTCAGCTGGAAACGCCGCTGGAGGCGATCCATCCCGAGGCCGGTGAAGGCGCGATGGAATTCGCCTTCACCCCGTCAGAACCGCTGGAAGGCGCCGATCGGGCCGCGATTTTCAAGGCTTTCTCAAGGGCCTGGGGCAATCAGAACGGGCTGAGCCTGTGCTATATGGCGAAACCGCTGAACGGCTTGCCCGGCTGCGGTGGCCATACGCATCTGTCCCTGTGGCAAGGGGAGCAGTCGGCCTTCTATGACCCTGACGGCGAAGGTGGCCTGTCGCAGACCGCGCGCCATTTCATCGCGGGCCAGCTGAAATACATGCCCGAACTCCTCGCGCTTTATGCCCCCACGATCAATTCTTTCACCCGTCTTGCGCCCGGGTTCTGGGCGCCGACCGGTGCGACCTGGGGCTTTGACAACCGCACCTGCAGCCTGCGCGTCGTCGGCGACAGCGCGAAGTCGATCCGGGTCGAGATGCGGCCTCCGGCAGCGGATGCAAACCCCTATCTGGTGCTGGCCGCAGCCCTTGCCTCGGGCCTTCAGGGCATCCGCGAGGGCCTCGACCCCGGCCCGGCGGTCAAAGGCAATGGCTATGAGGCAGACCTGCCGCCCGAACGCCGCTTTCCGGCCTCTCTCGCCGAAGCCGCCGCCCGATTGCGTGGATCGGATATGGCGCGCGCCTGGTTTGGCGACGCCTTTACCGACCATTTCGCCACCTCACGCGAGGCAGAGGTCGCGGCACAACGCGCCTGGGTCTCGGACTGGGAACTGAACCGTTACTTCGAGATGATCTGATGACTTACCCCCTGACCGCCCGCTGGAGCTACCCGACCACCATCCATGCCGGAGCCGGCAAGATCGCCGGTATTGGCGCCCATACCATCGCGGCCGGCATCCGGCGTCCGCTGGTTGTCACCGATAAGGGCCTTGCGCATCTGCCCTTTATCACTGCCGCGCTGGCGGCGCTGACAGCGGCCGGCCTTACGCCAGCGCTGTTTTCCGATGTGCAGGGCAACCCGACCGATCTGAACCTCACCGCCGGGATCGAAGCCTTCCGCAAAGGCGCGCATGACGGGGTGATCGTGATCGGCGGCGGTTCGGCGATGGATGTCGGCAAGCTGGTTGCGCTGATGGAGGGGCAGACCATTCCGGTCTGGGATCTCGAAGATATCGGCGACTGGTGGACCCGCGCCGATGCCGACCGCATCCATCCGATCATCGCGGTGCCGACCACCGCCGGGACAGGGTCCGAGGTCGGGCGGGCAGCGGTTCTCACCAACACGACCGACCATACCAAGAAGATCATCTTCCACCCGAAAATGCTGCCGGTCCTGGTGATCGGCGACCCGGAACTGGCGCTCGGCCTGCCGCCCGCGCTGACGGCGGCAACGGGCATGGACGCTTTCACCCATTGTTTCGAGACCTTTTGCGTCGAGAGCTTTCATCCGATGGCGGATGGTATTGCGCTGGAAGGCCTGAGGATCATCCGCGACGCCCTGCCGCGCGCGGTGAAGAACGGCCAGGATCTCGAGGCGCGGACGATGATGTTTGCTGCCGCGATGATGGGGGGCGTGGCGTTCCAGAAGGGTCTCGGCGCGGTGCATTCTCTGGCGCATCCGCTCGGCGCGATCCATGACATCC